>JAHHRH010000020.1 GCA_020025915.1 Sutterella sp. | reverse complement strand
ATACCGGCCTGTCACGCCGGGGGTCGCGGGTTCGAGTCCCGTCCACTCCGCCAACAGATTTAAGAAGAATCTGATACAAAACGTCAGGTTTTTCGCAAATTGGCTAAGATCTAAGAGAGTAAATTTCGGTAAAATATCGAACTTAGGTTAAAGCCGAGTGCGACACGCACGACAACGTGGAGTGGTAGTTCAGTTGGTTAGAATACCGGCCTGTCACGCCGGGGGTCGCGGGTTCGAGTCCCGTCCACTCCGCCAACGATTTCTAAAAAGGCGAACCTTGAGGTTCGCCTTTTTTTTGGTCTAAAAAATCGAGATAGATAAAAATAGGACAGATCCATGCTTCAGGCATTTCGTGACCACAAGCGCTGGCTGATGTTTATCGCCATGGTGCTCATTATTCCTAGCTTTGTTGTGACGGGGATTTATAGTTATAACCGCATGACGCAGGCTGATAATTCGATTGCCAAGGTCGGCGAAGATTCCATCACGCCCGAAATGTTCGACCGTGCTAAGCGCGAACAGCTCGAACGCTATCGTCAGCAGATGGGGGAACAGTTCCGTGCTGGCATGCTTGATACGCCCGAAGCGCGTGAAGCCATCCTTCGCATGTTGATGGATGAATCCGCCGTTTCTCAGATGGTGGCGAAGGAGTATGTCGATGTGAGCGAAGCGCAGGCTATCTCGCTCATTAAGAACGCTGATGCCTTGAAGAAGGACGGTCAGTTTTCGCCAGAACTCTATGAACGTTTCCTTCAGAGCCAGGGTAAGAGCGACCAGCAGTTTGTGGCTGAAATCCGTCGCGACCTCGCCAAGGAAACCTTGTTGACGGGGGTGACGGCTACGTACCCGGTGCCGCCCGCTGTGGTTGAACATCTCCACAAGATCATTACGGAGCAGCGTGAAATCCAGACGATGATTTTCAACGTTGACCAGTATTTGGGCGATGTGAAGGTGATGCCTGAAGAAGTTCGTGCTTACTATGATCAGCATCAGAAGGAATTCTTGGCTGAAGAGCACATGACAGCTGAATATGTGGTCTTGTCACCCGACGACTTCAAGGCTGGTATCAAGCCGAACGAAGAAGAAGTGCGTGGTTATTACGAACAGAACAAGAATCAATTTACGACGCCAGAAGAACGTCGTGCTAGCCATATCTTGATTGCTTTTGGCGAAGATAAGGAAGCCTCTAAGAAGAAGGCTGAAGAAGTGTTGGCTAAGGTCAAGGCTAATCCAGCTGACTTTGCGAAGTTCGCCAAAGAATTCTCTATCGACAGCGGTTCGGCTCAGCAAGGTGGTGACCTTGATTTTTTCCCGCGCGGCATGATGGTGAAGCCTTTTGAAGATGCGACTTTCGGCGCGAAGAAGGGCGATATCGTGGGCCCGATCGAAAGTGACTTCGGTTGGCACATCATTTATGTGACCGACATTCGTCCGTCTACGATCCGTCCGTTTGAAGCTGTTCGTAGTGATATTGAAGCCGAATACATCGGTCAGATGGCGCTTCGTGAATTCTCTGAAAAGGCTGAAGACTTTACGAACATTGTTTACGAACAGGCTGATAGTCTTGAACCTGTGGCCAAGAAGTTTGGTCTCACGATTCACAAGGCTGACAATGTGACGCGTGCTGGTGTGGCCGATCCTGAATTGAAGCCACTCTTTAATGAACATGTGATCGACAACCTCTATGGTGACGAATGTTTGAAAGAAAAGCGCAATTCTTCCGCTGTTGAAGTGGGTAGCAATAAGCTCGTCGCTGCGCGTGTCGTGAAGTATTATCCTACGGCCGTTCGTCCGTTTGATGAAGTCAAAGCCGAAATTGCTGATGGCATGAAGCTCCGTAAGGCCGCCGAATTGGCCAAGGCTGCTGGTGAAAAGAAGCTCGCTGAAGTGCGTGAGTCTAAGTCGCTTGACGGCTTTAGCGCTCCGGTTTGGGTTTCTCGCCAGCGTCTCCTCGGTCATCCGGCTGATCTCGTTGACCGCTTGGTGGCTTTGCCGGCCGATAAGCTCCCGACTTACACGGGTATGGCTGTTGAAGGCGGTGCCTACATTATTGGCTTTGTGAAGGCTGCCAAGGTGGAAACGCCCAAGCCCGAAGAACTCCAGTCGCTCACGCGTGAGTTTGCTACGATCTATGGCGAAGCCGATCGTCGTGGTTATCTCTCTGCCTTGCGCACTGAACTCGGTGAAGAAATGCTTCAGCCGAAGTTCATCGAAGGTGAGCAACAACCTGAATAAGGCACTTCTATGATTTGCTCCATGACGTCCAGTTTGGGCGTCATGGAGTACCAGACCAAAAACAAAGGCCAGGTCGTGAGATCTGGCCATTGTTTTTGAATCGGACGTCTAAGCGTCAGGCGGACGTTAATCCACTTCGCGCATCGTTACCAAGCGATGGAAGGCTGCCTTCATGTCTTCACGAACGAGCGTGTTACGCATGTCAAAGAGCTTGCGATAACGCGCTGAGTGTTTGGCGTCAGGGGTGTATTGCGCATCCTGAGCAATGTTGGCACTTAAGGTCTCGCGAATGTCCTGGGTGTCGCCAACGGCATAAGAGGCGACGATGCAGTTGGTGAGCACAGCGCCGCCCGCATTTTTAAAGCGGACAACGTTCGCGTTAAGCATATCGCTCTTAATTTGGTTCCAAAGGGCATTACGGCTACCGCCCTCGGCGACCGTTAAACGGTTTAAGTCAACACCAGCCTGACGGTAGGTGTCTGCCAAAGCCATATAGTCGTACCCAATACCTTCGAGAACGGCACGCCACATGACGCACTGATCGTCGTCCATGGTCATATTTAAGAAGCATCCGCTCGCTTCTTTTTCGTCCCCATAGCCTCCTGTCAAATAGGGAAGGAACATTACACCACGGCAACCAGCAGGCACTTTGGCAGCGCCTTCGGTCATCGGGCCATAGTAATCAGGATCGTCAGCTTGGGCACAGACGTTGTCTTTAAACCAACGAAGGGCAAGGCCACCCGTTCGCACAAAGCCCCAATAGAAGTAGCTGTCAGGCAAGGTGCCCGAATTAAAGATGAGGCCTAAACCTGGCTGAGAGAGTTCCGGCACGATGCCCTTTGTGGAAACGCAGAACATCGCACAAGTCCCAGCTACGTCAACGCCTTGACCGGCTTCAAAAATCCCCGAGCCCAACATCGATTGCATCGTGTCGCCAGCGCCCCCTAAGACAGGAATGCCAACAGGGAGCCCAGTTTTTTGAGCAATGGCTTCACATAAGCCACCGACCTTGTCCCAGGGACGAACGATGCGCGGCATGTAGCGACGATCAATGCCGAGAATGTCGAGTTGCTCGTCAGACCAACACTTCTTTTGAACGTCGTACCCCAAACCCCAGCCCGACATGGCGCCCCAGTCAATAAAGGCATGGTCGCCCTTGAGACCAGCGAGGTGCATCAAAATGTAGGGCGCATTATGGACAAACTTCACACCGTCACGCTTAAACGCTTCATGTTCACGCAAGAACCAACGTGCAAACATGGCGGGGAACATCGGCGAAGCGACGGGGTTGCCAGTTTCACGCCCCCAAATCGAGAGGCCTTGTGCGTTAAGAGCTTCAACGTCAGGGGTCGTGCGGCTATCGAGGTAGTTGATATAGGGTGTAATTGCGTCACCGTTGGCATTAACGCCCACGATCCCGCAAATGATCCCGTCGCCCATGATGGCGCAGATATCTTTGGGATCGTAACCCATGTCGCGCAAACTGCCGACACAGGCTGCCATAGATTGCAAGGTAATATCAAGGAAGTTGTCGGCACTCATTTCTACCCAACCTGGCTGCGGGTAGTGCAACGTCGTAGGCAGACTGTGACTGGTGAGGCATCGGAAGGCCTCGTCATAAACGGCGACTTTGACGCTCTGTGTACCCGCGTCGAAGCCCATGTAGAGTTTTGCCATAATGAGTATGAATATAAGTAGTTTTAATTACTGAGGAGTGAAAGTATTGTAGCGGTAGTTGTTGCCCAAGCGCATTTCAAAATGCATTGTCTCCTGTGCAAACCATAGGGTAATCTTTGGCATAGGTTACAATCCATGCACTTAGTTCGACATCACACATGGGTTTGGGTGTCGTACCTTGATGATTTTTTTGCGTTAAAGCATTTAGGCTAGTAATAAAACGGTTATGGCGAAAGTAAGCGGCAAGAAAGAGGATTATGGCGTCTCGTCGATTAAGGTGCTCAAAGGCTTAGAGCCCGTCAAACAGCGCCCAGGGATGTATACCCTCACGGACAATCCTCTCCACATTATTCAAGAAGTGATTGACAATGCGACCGATGAAGTGTTGGCTGGGTTTGGCTCGCGTATTGCTGTGACGCTACATGCGGACGGCGCAGTCACGGTTGAAGATAATGGCCGCGGGATTCCGACGGGGTGCCATCCTGAAGAAAAGGTGCCTGTGGTTGAATTGGTCTTTACACGTTTGCACGCGGGCGGTAAGTTCGCGAAGGCTGATGGCTCGGGGCCTTATTCGTTTGCCGGTGGTTTGCATGGTGTCGGTGTCTCGGTCACGAACGCTTTGTCGACCCATTTAAATGTCACGGTGTGGCGCGATGGCCAAGAGTCGACCATGGGCTTTGCCGATGGTGATGTTGTCGCACCACTGACCTCAAAAAAGTCGCCACGCCCCAAGTCTCAAACTGGGACGCGCGTCACTGCCAAACCTGATCCCAAGTATTTTGATAGCCCCAATGTGCCAGAAGCCGCGTTGGTGCGTTTGTTACGCTCAAAGGCCGTGTTGTTGCCGGGCTGTGAAGTGGTCTACCGTAACGAAAAAACGGGGCGTGAACAGGTCTGGAAGTACGAAGGCGGTTTACGCGAATACTTGCTCTCTGAAATCAATGCTGAGCCCTTGATTCCGCCCTTTGAAGCGCAAGGCTTTGTGACCGATGCCGATGATGGCTTTTCGGTGGGGGAAGGGGCTTCTTGGGTGGTGATCTGGACGACCGAAGGGTCGCTAGAGCGTGAAAGCTATGTGAACCTCATCCCAACGCCGCAGGGTGGGACGCATGAAGCTGGTTTAAAGGATGGCCTTTATCAAGCCATGCTTGCCTTTATGCAGGCCTATGGTTTACAGACGAAGAATGTCAAGATTCTCTCTGAAGACGTATTTAGCCGCGCGAATTTTGTGCTCTCCACAAAAGCCCTTGATCCGCAATTCCAAGGTCAAACTAAAGAGAAATTAACAAGCCGCGAAACCATGAAGCTGGTGAGTGGTTTCGTGCGCCCGCAGTTTGAATTCTGGTTGAATGATCATATCGAAGAAGGCAAAAAGCTCGCTGAACTCATTATTTCGCAGGCACAAGCCCGTCAGCGCCAGTCGACGAAATATTCGAAGAAGAAGTCTTCGAGCGTGGCCGTGTTGCCAGGTAAGTTGACCGACTGCGAATCGGACGATATTACGCGTAACGAAATCTTTATCGTGGAAGGGGACTCGGCAGGGGGCTCAGCGAAGTCGGGGCGCAATAAGGAATTCCAAGCGATTTTGCCGTTGCGAGGCAAGATCCTCAATACGTGGGAAGTGGATGCTGACAAGATTTTTGGGTCTGATACCGTGCATGACATTGCGGTAGCTATTGGTGTGGATCCACATCCTGCTGACGGCGAGCCTGACCTTAAGGGGCTTCGTTACGGCAAGATTTGTATCTTGTCTGACGCTGATGTTGACGGTAGTCACATTCAGGTTTTGTTGCTCACGCTTTTTTATCGTCACTTCCCGAAGTTGATCGAAGAAGGTCACGTGTACGTTGCAATGCCACCCCTTTATCGTGTGGATGTGCCTAAAAAAGGCCGTAAGGCTGAACGTAAGCTTTATTGCTTGGACGACCGTGAACTTCAACGTACGTTGGCCGCTTTACGTAAAGAAGGCATTGACGAAGAAAAACTCACGATCTCTCGCTTTAAAGGCTTGGGCGAAATGAAGGCAGCGCAGTTGGCCGAAACGACGCTTCACCCCGATACCCGCCGCTTATTGCCGGTGTCTTTGGGTGACGTTTCTGAAGCCGTGACGGGTGAAATCATGAACCTACTCATGGCCACCAAGGGCGCGAGCGGCCGCAAGTTGTGGATGGAAGAATACGGTGACCGCGTCGAAGCGGATGTCTAAGGAATCAATCGAGATGGCAAGAAAGAAAAATGGTGTGAGGCCCGAGACCTTGGATGACGGCGGTCTCTTTGGCGATATTGAATTGGTGTATGAAGACGTAACGGAGGCGAAAGATACTGCAACAGAAGCCCCAGCTGCGTCCCAGGCGACAGCATCATCGACGACAGAGACGCTGACGCTTGATTTGATGGACGGCGTTGCGCCTACTGAAGAACCTGTGGACGCTCAAATCGAAGCGCAGCCTGAAGCTTGTGACGTGAATGAAGCGAACTCAGAAGATACTTCTTCGTCCGACGAAACGGCTGAAGCCGACACAGCAACGTCGCCACTAGGTAATCATGTTGATGATGTGATGACGGGTGACGCTGAACACGACGGTCAGTTGACGCTAGCGCGCTACGCGAGTCGTGCGTACTTAGAGTACGCCATGTCTGTGGTGAAAAGCCGTGCGTTGCCAGACGTCTCTGACGGACAAAAGCCCGTTCAGCGTCGTATCTTGATTGACATGGAACGTATGGGCGTTAAAGCTGGTGCTAAGGCTGTGAAGTCCGCCCGTGTGGTCGGTGACGTGTTGGGTAAATATCATCCGCACGGTGACCAGTCTGTCTATGACGCGCTGGTGCGTATGGCGCAACACTTTTCGCTTCGTTATCCGTTGATTGACGGGGAAGGGAACTTTGGTAGCCGAGATGGTGACTCTCAGGCAGCTATGCGTTATACCGAAGCGCGTTTGATGCCGATTGCGCAATTGTTGCTCGATGAAGTGGATACGGGCGCGATCGACTTTACACCGAACTATGACGGTAACTTCCAAGAACCCGTGGTCTTGCCTGCAAAATTGCCGTTTGTGTTGCTTAATGGCTCCTCTGGGATTGCTGTGGGTATGGCGACAGACATTCCGTCTCATAACCTCAATGAAGTCGCGGCGGCGTGTACGCTCTTGATCGATAACCCAGAGGCGACATTGGACGAAGTGCTCCAAGTGTTGCCTGCCCCCGATTTTCCGTGTGGTGGCCAGATCATTAGTCCACGAAGCGTGATTCGTGACCTTTATCGTACGGGGCGCGGCAAACTCATTGTGCGTGCGCGTTACCACTTTGAAGATTTGTCGCGTGGTCAGTGGCAATTGGTGGTGGACGAATTGCCGCCCGCCTCGTCGTCACAAGACGTGCTCAACCAAATCGAAGCCATCACGAACCCGAAGGCAAAGAAAGACAAAAAGACGGTTTCTGCTAAACAGCAGCAAGCCAAGAATGCCATGCTCGCGATTTTGGATCGTGTGCGTGATGAGTCAAGCGAAGAGCATCCCGTGCGTTTGGTCTTTGAACCGAAGTCGAATCGTATTGATCGCGAAGAGTTCGTCGCCGCGTTGTTGGCTCAAACCTCGATGGAGTCTAATGTTTCTGTCAACCTCGTCATGCTCGGAATTGACGGTAAGCCTAAGCAAAAGACGTTGCTTGACATCATTCGCGAATGGATTGACTTCCGCTTAGAAGCGGTACGTCGTCGTTCAAAGGCGCGTTTAGATAAGGTCAATGACCGTAACCATGTGCTTGAAGGGCGTGCGTTGGTCTTATTGAATATTGACCGCGTGATTGAAATTATTCGTACGAACGATGACCCGAAGGCTGCCTTGATGGCTGAGTTTGGACTCACAGAACGTCAAACTGACGATATTCTCGAAATTCGTTTGCGTCAATTGGCACGTTTGGCGGCGATTGCGATCGAAAAAGAACTTGCTGAACTTCAAAAAGAAAAGCAGTCACTTGAACGCTTGTTGGGTAGCGATGCGGTTTTACGCCGTACGGTTGTACGTGAAATTGAACAGGCTGCCAAGACCTTTGGCGACGAACGTCGCACGTTGATTGAAGAAGCGCAGGTGGTTCAGGCGGAACCCATGGTGGCCGATGAACCAGTCACAGTGGTGCTCTCGCAAAAGGGTTTCCTTCGTACGCGTCAGGGACATGGTCACGATTGCTCGCTCCTTAGCTATAAGGTGGGTGACGCCTTTGATCAGGCAGTGGAATGCCGTTCAGTGGATGACATCAGCTTCTTAACTGATACGGGGCGCGTTTATACCTGTAAGGTGTCGGCGATCCCAGGCGGACGTGGTGACGGGTTACCCATTTCGTCCTTCTTTGACCTCGATAAGGGCATGACGCGTTTTGTGGGTCTCTTTGCGGGTCGTGAAAAAGAAGACATCGTGCTCGCCACGACCGATGGTATGGGGTTACTTTGCACGATCGGTGACCTGCGTAGCTATCAGCGTATCGGTAAAACCTTCTTCAAACTCAATGAAGGCGAAATGCTGCTGACGCCAGGTGTCGGCACAGATAAGTATCCGTTAGTCGCATGTTTATCTGCCAAGGGTCGTTTAGTGGTCTTTAGTAAGGATGAGCTCCGTCGCTTGCCTAATGGCGGTATGGGCGTTTCGCTCATGAAGCTAGATCCTGGTGAGAAGCTTTTGACCATGACGCTCGTCAATGACCGTGGCGTGGTGGCCTCAGGCACGGGACGCTCGGGTAAGGCGCGCGAAGTCCAAATTACGCGTAAGAGCTTTGAAGAGTTTGTCATGCATCGTGCACGTAAAGGCCGTCAGATCGCTGTTTCTTGGCGTGTTGAAAACTTAGCGCCGATCCCATCCTCGAATGGTACGGGCACCGATGGCGGTGAATCCTTAATCTCAACGTCAGAGCTAACGATACAACTCGAAGACGAGTCGCCACGTTTGCTTTAAATTTTTCGCATTAGATTGAATAAATGAGATTACATCTCTCTCTCTTTTTTAAGAGTCTCTCGGCGCGACTCTTGCTTCTCACCTTGATTTGGGTGAGTTTCATCGTGACCTCGATTGGGTACACGATGATGCTTAATTGGAAGTTAGAGTCCACGTCGGCGGCGACGAATATCATTGGCGATATTCGTTATCACGTTTTCCGTACGGCGTTGTTTGTGCAACCCCATTACCCAGCGCGCGACTTCACGAACGAAGTGCGTGCCGTGGATGCGGGTTTGGCTCTTTTGCAAAAAGGGGATACCTGGCGTCCGCTTTGGGTGCCTGAAACCGCCGAAATTCGTGCGCATCTTGAGACGATTGATAAGGCTTGGCGTACTGAAGTCTTACCGAAACTTCAGAACGCGCGTCGCGATGGTAAGCCTGTTGCGATGCAAAACGTGAATTATTACGTCGAAGAGCTCTCCTCTTTTTCGGGTGATATTGACCGCTATCGTGCGCACTTCTTGTGGGAATTGCGTTACCTGCAAGGGCTTTTGATTGTGCTTGCGATCGGGAGTCTGTTTGCGATTATGGCCTTGCTCCTACGCTGGGTCATTCGTCCTTTAGGGCGTTTGGGCGACGCAATCAATCGCTTGTCGTCAGGTGACTTGAATGCGCGTACCGAAGTGTCTAGCGAAGATGAAATCGGTGAGATCGCCAGGGGTTTTAACCATATGGCCGCTCGCCTCAAAGATTCTCATGACAATCTTGAACAGAAGGTGGCTGAAAAGACGGCGTCCGTTGAAGAAAAGAATAGCCACTTGGCTCAGCTCTACGAAATGACGTCTTACTTTACGCAGCGTCGTTCGTTAGATGATTTGGTCGAAGGCTTTGTTTCTCGTATCATGCGTCAGGCCGAGGCCGACGGCTGCACCTTGCAGCTTTTGTGCGGTCGTGATGATTCGATGCAGCTCTTGACGGCTGAAGGGTTGCCAGTTGAGTTAGTGAAGGCCGTGAACGACCTGCCGTCAGATAGTAGTCTTATTGTTTCGGTCTTACAGAAAACCTATCCAGTGTGCTTCCATCTCACCGAATTAGAAGAACCCTTGGCCATCCAGTTTGCGCAAGGGGGCTTCAATACGGCCTATAGCTTCCAGATTCGTTCGACGTCGGGTGACCTCGGGATCTTTACGCTCTTCTATAGAACGAGTCCGCACCTTTCGACTCAGGTCATTCGCTTACTTGAAAACTTCGTGACGCACTTTGGTGTGGCCATTTCGAGCAACCGTTTGGTCGAACGTGATCGTCAGTTTGCGGTTATTCAGGAGCGCCAGTTGCTCGCGCAAGGCCTACATGACTCCATCGCACAAGCCTTGTCCTTCTTGAATTTGCAGGTGCAGTTCTTGTCTGATGCAATTCGCACCAATGATGTGGGCTTGCGAGACGAGTCGTTGTCGGCGATTCGTACTGGCGTTCAAGAGTGCTACGAAGACGTACGTGAACTCCTCTTAAACTTCCGTGAACGCCTTCATAAAGAAGGGTTTATTGAAGGGGTGCGTACCGTCATTAATCGCTTTGAAGCGCAGTCTCGGATGAATGCGCGTCTTCGCGTGGGCGGTCGTGGCCCAGAACTCACGCCACGCCAAAAGCTTCAGGTGGTCTTTATTATTCAGGAAGCGCTCTCTAACGTACGCAAGCACTCTCAGGCTGAAAATGTCGATATTCGTATTGATAATAATGCCGATCTCGTGGTCACGATCACAGACGACGGTGTGGGGATTGATGACGAACTCGTCAAGAAGCGTAAAGGGCAGCACGTAGGGCTCTCCATCATGGCTGAACGTGCTTCGCGTATTGGGGCTGAAGTCGAAGTCTCACGCGTGACACCTGCTGGTGGTACCCGTGTGGTCTTGCGTCTTAAAGAGGATGCGCGTCACGAGTAAGTGAAGACTTGTCGATCTACAAGAATGCCCGCTGAGGTTTAAATTCAGCGGGCATGAATTTTTGGTGATGGCAATTAAAGGAAAGTCTTCAAGGCTTCAGCGAGTGATTTGACACCTGCTCGAATTTGTTCGGACGGCACGGTCACAAACGAGAGTCGGCAGTGATTGACCTCTGGATTATCGGTATAGAAGGCCATACCAGGCACAAAGCCGACTGGCGTATCAGAAGCTAAAACCTTTTTCATGAGGTCGGTGGCATCGAGCCCTTCCGGGAGGTTCAACCAAATGAACATGCCACCTGTGGGTTTCGTCCAGCTGATGCGTGGATCCTTGGGCATATAGGCTTCTAGGCTATCGAGCATTACTTTGGCTTTTTCAGCATAGAGCTTACGCACCGCTGGCAAGTGTTCGTCAAAGAGGCCTTCGTTTAAGACGCGTGCCGTGACCAACTGTGTGTAAGTCGCCGTATGAAGATCCATCGAAGTCTTTAGTTGCTTTAAGGCATCGATCACGTGTTTAGGCCCACAGATATAACCAAGACGGAAACCTGGGACCAAGACTTTACTCATGGTGCCTAAGCGAAGCGTTCGTTCAGGGGCGTAGGCACGTAACGAGACAGGCGGCTTTTCAGCATAGTAGAGTTCGCCATAGGGATTGTCTTCAATCAGCCAGAAGTCATAGTGACGCGCTTTTTCGGCGAGCTTACGACGACGTTCATCGCTAATCGTTCGACCCGTCGGGTTTTGGAAGGTGGGCATTACATAGGCAAAGCGAGCCCCTGCGGCACGATCGTCGATCAAATCAGGATTTAGCCCTTCGTCGTCCGTGGGAAGACTCACAAAGGTCGGATGACAAAGTTCAAAGGCGTAGAGCGCTCCCATGTAGGTCGGCGTTTCGACCAAGACTTTAGAGCCTTCATCAACCATCAGGCGTGCCACCATATCGAGCGCTTGTTGAGAGCCCGAAACGATCAAGACTTCGTCGGGCGTTGTGGGGACACCTGATTTAGTTTCGATGTCAGCGATAGCTTGACGTAATTCAAGCATCCCGGCTACAGCAGAATATTGGAGCGCGGTCTGCGGACAGGTTTCTAAAACCCAATTGGCTGCCTCTTGAATGGCTTTCACTGGGAAGCCGTCAGGTGAAGGTAAGCCCCCCGCAAAGCTAATCACCTCAGGACGTGCGGCCAGCGCCAAAATTTCACCAATCACCGAACCTTCTTTAGGTTTACCGATGCGACTATAAACGGGTGTCGGGCACGTTTGACATGAAGTGTTAGCGGTCATGATGTTTTCCTATCCAACTGCGGTGAATGAGTGTGAGGGCAACAAAGAAACCTTTGAGCCGTTTTTTGATTGTACGCAGAGAAAAAACGCCCGAATGAGTGCCGGGCGTGCAATGGGCAGTTATTTTGCCATCCCTCTGCTTAAATCAGATCGGTTAGGCGGTATTGACTAAGGAAAACGATTTATTTGTTTTTGGGTGGCATAAAGTCCGCGAGGCGTTTTTTCTTTTCGGGCGCATTACACCATTGCACAACGGGACAACGTTCGCATTCGGGACTACGAGCTTTACAGCAATAGCGCCCATGAAGAAGAATCCAGTGGTGCGCGTGTTGCAGGTAGGCGGGTGGCACGACTTTATAGAGTTTGTCTTCGACTTCGTCAGGGGTATTGCCTTTGGCAAAGCCCGTGCGATTGCAAACTCGAAAGATATGCGTGTCGACTGCAATTGTCGGATGACCAAAAGCCACATTCAAGACGACATTAGCGGTTTTGCGTCCGACACCTGGAAGCGCAATCAGCTTATCAAAGTCATCAGGGACTTCACCGTCATAGTTGTCACGCAAGATTTCAGAGAGCTTGATGACATTCTTGGCTTTGTTGCGATAGAGCCCAATGGTCTGAATATAAGGGGTGAGACCCTCAACGCCGAGCGCGGCAACGGCTTCAGCGGTATTGGCAACCGGAAACAGTTTGGCCGTTGCAACGTTGACGCCCTTGTCAGTCGCTTGCGCGGAGAGTACCACGGCAACCAATAATTCGTAGGGCGTACTCCAATTGAGGTCGCTTTTGGGATTTGGATGCGCGGCAGCTAGTGCAGCCATAAAAGGTTCACGATCAGCTTTTTTAATCATGTGGCACCTTTTGTTGATTAACGGTTTTGTTCGTTGGCTGCTTTCGCTTTGGCCATGATGCCTGCGATCAAGCTCGACGCACCGCCTTGAGGACGACGAAGTGCCTCAAGACGCGCGTTTTCTTCTTCTAACACGCGTTGACGACGCTTTTCAGCGGCACGGTAGTAGTCACGGGCGCGATGCGCGTCGTCGAGTGTCCAGGCTTGACCATTTACGACCATATCGATCGCATCCATCGGGCAGGCGGGCACACAGAGTGCGCAACCCGTGCAACGCGCTTCAATGATGGCATGCAAGTGTTTGGGAGAACCAGCAATCGCGTCCGTCGGACACACGCGCAAGCACCAAGCACACCCAATACAGTCAGCCGCACGAATGCGTGCGACGGCAAAAGGGACTTCGGTGCCGTACTCAGGATCTAACGGGACGATGGGTTGTCCCGTCGCTTCAGCAAGACGGGCAATGCCTTCAGCGCCCCCTGGCGCACAACGGTTAATGGCAGCACCAAGTTCGACAATTTCACGGGCATAAGCACGGCAGCCGTCACAGCCACACTGGCGGCATTGCGTTTGAGGAAGAAGGTCATCGATGGAGTCGATCGTGATCATGAGTATTGCAAATGGTCAGACAAAAGTAAAAGTGAAACCGAAGACTACCACAGTGATTCGACAAGTAACTGTCCAGGCTTACCTAAACGTGGCGAAACGATGCCTTTGGCCTTAAAGATTGCACGGGTTGCACGAATAAAGTCAGGATTGCCACACAATAAAATGCGACTTTGTTCTGGGCTAAACGTGGTCTTGGCCGCAGCTTCTAAGTCACCCGACTCAATGAGCGTAGGCAGGCGCCCCGTAAGCGTCCCCTCTTCACGCGACGCTGCGGTGAAAATCTCCACATCAACAACCGCTTTTTCTTTGGCGTACGCGGCGAGTTGATCGGTTTCAGCACGGGTGCGTGCGCCAATGACCAAAAGACGACGATCAAAAGACGCTAAAGCCTTGGGGGTGGCGAGCATCGCCAAGAAGGGCGCTAAGCCTGAACCCGTAGCCATCATCCACACGTCTTTGTCGCCGGCAATACGAGCGGGCAACAGGTTACCTTGGGCGTCGCCATCGAGCAACACGGTGTCGCCTGGGTTTAAGGCGCAAAGTTTCGGTGAGAGGGCGCCATCCGTAACCGACTTAATCAAGAAGGCCAGGTTCGCGGATTGTGGAGCACTAGCAATCGAATAGGCACGAAACACATCGCCTTCCGAGAGCGTCATACCAATACGCGCAAACTGTCCCGCTTCATAAATCCAGTCCTCTGGGCGCGTAAAACACAATTCGAAAAGGGCAGGAGCCACTTCACGGCGGCTTAATAGTGTGATTTTTTGCATAAAGACAAGGCTGAGTCAAAAGTAGACAGAAAAAAGGCGGCTCAAAAGAGCCGCCGGACGTTCGGATTAGCGCTTCAAGAACTTTAGCTTACCAGTGACGCCGTGATATTGATCGGCATCATCAGGGGAAGGTTTACGGCGCGTGATGGAAGGCCATTCACGAGCAAGTTCAGCGTTGAGCGCAATGAATTCCTGTTGATCTTCAGGGACGTCCTCTTCGGCGAAGATGGCTGCTTCTGGGCATTCAGGGATGCAAACGGCACAGTCGATACATTCGTCGGGATCGATCACGAGGAAATTCGGGCCTTCGCGGAAGCAATCCACGGGGCAGACGTCGACGCAGTCAGTACGCTTGCAGCCAATGCAGGCTTCGCAGACAACGTGGGGCATTGAAGGGTCTCCTGTTAGGTTATTTTGATTAAGAACGAGATTGTAGTCCTTTTTGTGTGCTTATGACAGTTATCCAAAAGGCTATTTTGATTATCGTTAAAATAGATCATCATGACGTCGTCCGAATCCTCTCTTTTGCCTACTTCTGAACATCGACCGCCTGACGTGACGGCCGATGAGACGGCGCTCGTCCTCACGCGTGATACGTCGCGCAAAATTGTCCATGTGGATATGGACGCTTTTTATGCCTCGGTCGAACAGCGAGATAATCCCGCGTTACGCGGCCGTCCGATTGCGGTGGGGCATGCCGAAGGCCGTGGTGTCGTGGCGACGGCAAGTTACGAAGCCCGTCAATATGGCGTTCGTAGTGCGATGCCGAGCGCTAAAGCCAAAGCGCTGTGCCCACACCTCATTTTTGTCGAAGGCCGCATGGCGCACTACAAAGCAGTTTCTCAATCGATTCACGACATTTTTCATCGCTATACCGACATCATTGAGCCGATTAGCCTTGACGAGGCCTTTTTGGATGTGACGCATAATAAGCGTGGCATTGCTTTAGGTGTCGATGTCGCGAAAGCCATTAAAGCGGAGATCCGTGCTGAATTAGGACTTGTGGCAAGTGCCGGTGTTTCATACAACAAATTCTTGGCCAAAATTGCGTCGGACTGGCGTAAGCCTGATGGCCTTTGCACCATTCATCCGGATCGTGCGCTGGCTTTTATTGATCAACTGCCGATTGAAGCATTTTGGGGCGTGGGTCCCGCGACCGCTGCCAAGTGCCATGCCTTAGGGATACACAAAGCGCCCGATTTGCGAGCTTGGTCTTTGTCTGATCTTTTGAGGCACTTTGGTCAGTCAGGTTATGACTTCTACCGTTTTGTGCGTGGGATTGATGATCGGCCAGTGCGCGCTTGGCGTGAGCGTAAAAGTGTCGGTTGCGAACGGACCTTTAGGCATGATTTGCGTGCAAGACGTCAGATCGCTCAGGTCTTGGCAGACTTGGTAGAAGAATTAACGAAGCGTTTAGGACGTGCGCATTTTGTGGGTTGCACGTTGACGCTTAAACTTCGTCACCACGACTTTACAACGAAGACGCGTGCTTATACGGCTGAGGTGCCTTATGGCGCGATGGATGGTGTTAGGCTCTTGGAAGACGCGCAGCGCTTGCTCTTAGGTGCAGCGATACCCGCGGGCGGCCTACGATTGATGGGGTTGACAGTGAGTACACCAATACAAGAAATTGAAGGATCACTCTCTTTATTTTGATTGTAAATTATAGGTCGTCTAACAAAAACGCGACCATGCCGTTGAAGGTCAAGTCGCGTTTTGTGAGTGATTCTTCGTCAACCGTTAAGGCAAGCGATCAAAGAGCGCCTTTTCGCCAAAGAGATCACGATACATGGGCCACACCATGGCTTGCGCAATGCTCGTCATAAAGATGACCACAAAGGGTGACAAGTAAGAGAAGGCATTACCTAACCCTAAAGCCAAAAAGAGGCCATTCCCAACAAATGCAATGACGGCCGTGAGACCCACCAAAAGGACGCCCGCTAAGAGGCAGGGCACAAAGTTGCGTGCCGTCCCAAAGAATGAATAGAAGAAGCTTTTACCTGGTGTTTGACCAGCGTCCGCAATGAGTAAGGGTGCAAAGAGCGTTGCCATAAAGAGCGGCGTATAAAGTGCCAAGCCGACACAAACGCCTAACCACGGAAAATTAGCCATGATCGTCGCGGTGTCGATGATGCCTTCGTCAGTTATTTTCCAAGCTTTGATTTTGTCAGCGGAGAGCCACTGTGCCACCAAGAAAATGATTTCCATACAACCCGCACTCACCAACCCCACAGAAATCAAATGAAGTCGCATGACTTGTTTGCGTGCAGTGGCCAATAAGGGCGCATAGGTGGGCAAACGACGACGAAGCGCGTCACGTGTTGCAAAGCCCGTGAGGACTGCCCCGAACGGCATCCACACACCAGCCAAAATAGGACCAATGACAGGGATGCCTGAGAGAAGGCCACTAATTAAGATGTAAAAGATCACAATTCCGATGAGGCCGAGCGGTTGGTTCTTTAAGGCCTGAAGGGCATCTTTGAACCAACGCCAGCCGTCGGACACTTGAATAGGTTTCGCCATAAAAAAGAATCGTTAGAGGGTTACCAACCAAACTCAATAAATTTGGTTGTGCCAAGCGTACTCTTAGAGTTGCTGCCTGGCGTCGAGTCAATGGGCTTATCAGCCTGATTTTCCATCTTGTACGGAATATGCGTAGTACCCGGGGTCACGACATATTCGGTGACGTGATTGTTTTCGTCACGAACGGCTTCGATCTTGGTCTGACGTTCGTACTTAGGCGGAATTTTGCCATGTGCACGGTCTTCGCGTGCTTTTTCCATGTCAGCCTTACTGGGCAACAAGGGATTGGCTTCTTCAGAAGCAGGTGCCGATTTAACAGGAGCTTGCGCAGCGGGCTTCACGTCACCCGCATAAGCGGGCGGTTCGTCAAGGGATGCCGCCGAGACGAACGAAGAACCTACCAAAAGGGCAATAGCGGTCAATAATGGCTTAGTCATAATGAATCCTTCTTGTCGAACGACAACATCTTCAAATCGTTAGGTCGTTAGACAATCAAGTGTAAGAGCGGACGAGTGTCTTTGTGGTGACAGTCGTTGATCCAACAAAAGAAAACGAACGCGTTTTCGTAAGACTTACTGCTATTGTGCCACGGGCGTTGCTTGCAGTGTGTGAATCTAGTGCGATCTCGAGGTAACGGATTGGTACGCTTAAAGGGGGTATTTCAGCTATGCTTATGACACTTTTAGATTTTTTGACTGATGCGAGCTCATGTCCAAGATACTTCTCATTGACGGTTCTAACTATCTTTTCCGTGCTTTTCATGGCTTACCTGACTTAAGAACAAGTCAAGGTGAACCAACGGGTGCCCTGCGCGGCTTTTTTGGGATGCTCGGTAAAGTCTGGGCGTTAGCCAAAGCCGATCATGCGGTGATTGTGTTTGATGCCCCTGGTAAAACGTTCCGTCATGACATGTTTCCAGCCTATAAAAGTAATCGTCCGCCGATGCCTGACGACTTACGTGTGCAAATTGAACCTTTACATCAGGCATTGCGTGATTTAGGTTGGCCGTTGGTGTCCATTTCAGGCGTTGAAGCGGACGATGTGATTGCGACCATCGCAGAAAAAGCACGCGCTGCTGGCATGAAGGCAGTCATCGCTACGGGTGACAAGGATATGGCGCAGTTGGTTGATGACGATATCGTGCTCCTCAATACGATGAACACCAAGTTCTACGATCGCGAAGGCGTGATCGAAAAGTATGGTGTGCCACCCGAACGCATCATCGACTATCTGTCGTTAATGGGCGATAAGGTCGATAACGTACCTGGGATCGAAAAGTGTGGTCCCAAAACCGCCGCTAAGTGGATTGCAGAGTATGGGGACCTCGATGGCGTGAAGGCAAATGCCGACAACGTCAAAGGTAAAGTTGGCGAATATCTGCGTGCCGGATTACCGTTTTTAGATGATGCACGTCGCTTGACGACGATTTGTCGCACGTGTGAATTGCCTGAAGAATGTGCGATTGATCAGTTGGTTGTGAAGCCCGCCTCTGCGGAAGCGATTGCTGCCTTCTGTCGTCGTTGGGAAATGTCCCTCTCGACTTTAAAGCGTGCTGCGCCAGCAGGCGTTGCTGCCCCTCAAGCAGAACCCTCGCGTGCGGTGGAAGCGCCTGACGGTTTGGGTGGCCTTTTTGGTGGCATTGAAGAAGTGCCGGAAGACGAAAAGACCACGACCGAAGCTGTCATACCGAACGAACCTAAGAAGACCGTCCCTACAAAGACACCGATGATGGCCACATCTTTTTCGCCTGCTTTAGCCGAAAAACCGGACGACATTCCGTTTGTCGAAATTCAAGACTTGATGGGCTTAGACGAAGTGGTGGGGCGTTTGACCGAGCATCGTTCGTTACCAGTAGGGTTAACGCTCCTTTGGGACGGTGAAGCGCGTCATGCTGAGTTGGTCGGGATGGGGATTGGTTTATCGGCCAAGGATGTTTTTGTGCTTCGTATAGCAGGCGAGCTGACGACCGAACGTGTGCTTGACATGCTCCGTCCATGGTTAGAAGGAGCAACGCCTAAGGTGATGCACGATGCTAAGACGGTTTGGCATGTGTTGCGTGGGTATGGTGTCACGTTAGGTGGCACGCTTCATGACACCATGCTGATGAGTTATGTGCTTGAAGCCCATTTAAAGCATGACCTCAAGCTATTGGCAGCCCGCCACTTGATGCGTGAGATTCCGACGCACGAAGATGTGTTAGGAAAGGGTGCGAAAGCCATTTTGGCGAAAGATGCAGACCCCCAGCAGGTACTGACGCTCTTAGCTGAAGAAAGCGCTGTTTTGCGTGGTCTTTTTGCCGTGTTGGCGACACGCCTTGATGCCGATCAGGGTTTGCGAGCTATCTATGATGAGATTGAGCAGCCCTTACTTGAAGTCTTAGCGCGTATGGAAGATACCGGCGTCGCGATTGATGCCTTTAGATTGGCGCAGCAGTCGGAGGCACTTGGAATTCGTATTGATGAATTGGTGAACGAAGCCTATAAGATCGCGGGCGAAACGTTTAATTTGGCAAGTCCGAAGCAATTGGGTCAGATTCTCTTTACGAAATTAGGGTTGCCTGTCAAAAAGAAGACGAGTTCAGGGACACCGTCCACCGATGAAGAAGTGCTGACCGAATTGTCGTTAGATTATCCGTTACCTAAGTTGATTTTGGAGCACCGTCGCTTGACGAAGTTGCGTAGCACATACCTAGACAAGTTACCGCGTATGGTGGACCCCAAAGACGGTCGCGTTCATACGACCTTTGGTCAGGCGATTGCGGTGACGGGGCGCTTAGCGAGTTCGGATCCGAATTTGCAGAATATCCCTGTGCGTACGACAGAAGGTCGACAGGTGCGTGAAGCCTTTGTGGCTGAGTCGGGCGGTGTGATTATTTCGGCCGACTATTCGCAGATTGAATTGCGCATCATGGCGCATCTCTCTGAAGATCCGGGGTTATTGCAAGCTTTTGCGCGCGGCGAAGATATTCACCGTGCGACCGCGGCTGAAGTCTTTGGTCGTCGTTCTGAAGACGTCACGTCAGAAGAACGACGCATGGCCAAGGTCATTAATTTCGGTTTGATTTACGGGATGAGTGCTTTTGGCCTAGCGCAGAACTTAGGGATCGAACGTCGTGTCGCTTCGCACTACATTGACGAATACTTTGCACGCTATCCTGGCGTCAAGCGCTATATGGAAGCGAAGCGCGAAGAAGCCCATGCGCAAGGCTATGTGGAAACCGCTTTTGGTCGTCGTCTTTGGATTCCAGAGATTACGAGTTCGCGTAAACCTCTTCAGGCGGCAGCTGAGCGCGCGGCGATTAATGCGCCGATGCAAGGAACAGCCGCTGACTTGATTAAGCGCGCGATGATTCGTGTGGACGCTTGGCTCAAAGAATCAGGACTTAAGACGCGTCTTGTTTTACAGGTGCATGACGAATTGATCCTAGAAGCGCCTTTAGACGAAGCCGAACTTGTCAAAGAAAAGGTCCCTCAGTTGATGGCTGAGGTGGCTTCGCTTCGTGTGCCGCTCGTGTCTGAAGTGGGCGCAGGAGACAGTTGGGGCGCTGCACACTAAGTGAGGGGAACGCTGCTTTAAAAGCGCAAAAGGGAGGCCGTTAGGTCTCCCTTTTAACTTAAATGGTCATGAGCGACTTATTTGCAAGACCCCGGGGTTTCAGGCACGAGCGTCATGACGAGTTTGTGGTCAGCGTCAAGGAAGTACACCTTGTCGCCTTCAGCCGTGGCGTAAACCGTCTTACCGAGGTTCTGCATGAAGGCGTCTTCCATCTTCATGATGGCTGGACTGCACATGCGACGGGTGGAACCCAAGCCAGAGAGGTCAATCTTGGCGCCTTCCATGGACCAAGAACCAACGAGATAGTTGCAACCCGCGTTACCAGATACCTTACCATCAGCACCAAACTTGATCGTCGGCGGGACTTCACAGTCAGCCGTAATGCCATCGGCCCACATCAAAGAGCGGCCAGACAAGTCAGCGGATTGATCAGCACCACCACCCGTAGAACAGGCTGCAAGAACAAGAGCACAAGGAACGGCGGCAAGATAGCGCAACTTCATAGGGAATATCTCCAGAGAAAAAGCCAAAGATTGGCGTGAATGAGAGAACCATAACATAAAGTATTGAAGACGCTAACTGAAGATGTATCAAGGGAAGTCTTAACAACTTAAAAAATTGAAGAGAATTTGGCTCAACACAAGATGCAAATCGCTCAAGTTTCTTTGAAAGGCGCAGAATGAGAGATGTGAAATGTTTCTTTGGTCGGTTTGCAAAAGGTGTGATAAATTGATACAACTTGATGTGTATGAGTGACGCTTTAATTCAAAGACATTCATCGTTTCTAGCCTGAATTTTGCGTGAGCATTTCTTATACCTATTAATTGAGAAGATGTAAACTTGATATTGTCTGAAAATAAAGTGTTTGGACAAATAAAAATGGCTTAGATCTGTGCAAATTTTGTTTGTATACTCAAATTCAACACAAAAAAGCCATGAGTTATTATCCTACCCAAATTCACGACGGTTTTGGTCGAGAAATTCGAGTTTCTAAAGAGCCCGCTCCAATTGTTAAAAATGCTGGGTTATTTGCAGTTAGTACCTGCCTGGAACGCATTCATTTTTTTGAGTACGCTTGAGGATTAGAACAGCGACTCCATATCTTCCATTCGGAAGCCCACGTTGATTCGCCAGAACGGGTACACGAACATGGACTTGGTTTGCCAAAGATTCTTCGCATTAATGGCCGGGCACGAGGATCTTAACGATCACGATGTGTTGCGGTTGGAGGAAGGTTTCCGCCTTGCTTTTTCTCAAGCGTTTAGAGCATTGGCAACCTGAGTCCGTCAAGATTCTCCAATACTCGAACGACGTAGGTAACATCCTTGCTTATATTGGTGAAATTGGGTTCTACAAGGAAATATGGCACGCTTTTCGCTGAAAGTTGAACGCCTCGTTACAGACATTGCACACCCTTAAATCTTCCAAAGATGCACGATCATCGTCCAAACTTGACGGTTTTTCTTCTTCATACGAACAGTAGTCGCTTATAGCAGAACAGCCTCTCAACCCATGGCTTTTTCGCCATAAACTGATCAAGCACTTCTAAAAAGTAAACCTGCATCTTCCAAAGCGACCCCGCATTCTCCTCGATCGAATCGCATCACTCTTTCATCGAATCACGGCTATCTCTACACGATTCACACCTCTCCAAAACCCAAGCAACACTCTCCCTAAGTTGAACGATAAGCGGCTCATAGTTGTTTGGCAATCATAGTTGTGTAGGAAACAGACCTTCAAATCAAGGTTATGCTACATAAAAATGATACTGGATTGATTTGACTAGCCCCACCTTGACTTTTTGGATAAGGAACTTATACAGGCAGAGGCTTGTAGGGATTATTATGCGCTCGGCTCCCATCCTCTTTCATGGAAAAGAACGCCCAGCACGAATGCGAGGCGATCTGCTTTGGTAAATAAATATCCTAGGGTCTTGGAAAAGTCCCAGGTGCTAGAAAGCGGATAACGTTTTTTTGACAATTCCTGGAAAAGATGCTTTACAAATATCGCTCAGAATTTGGGAGGGAAGCATCACCGAAGAGTAAAACCGCCAGACTTCATATTGCGGCGGGAAATCACGTACCAGATGGACCAACTCACTGAGAGAACAGCCGAAACGGCGACGAGCGAAAGAGACACCCAGGGTGAGAAATCGCTTTCGCTGAAAAAACCGTAGCGGAAGCCGTCAATCAAATAGAAGAACGGATTGAAGTAAGAGAGCTGTGCCCAGAACTCTGGCAGGCTGTTGACGGAATAAAAGACGCCAGAAAGGAAAGTGAGCGGCATGATGATGAAGGTCTGGAAGGCTCCCATCTGATCGTATTTATCAGCCCAAAGACCGCAAACGATTCCGAGGCTCGCCATGATGAGGGCTCCTAGAATGGCAAACGTCAAAATCCACAGAGGTTGATGAAAGGGCGGCACGCCCCAAAGGGACGTTACTAGAAGGACTCCCGTTCCCACAATCAAGCCGCGAACAACAGAGGCGGAAATAAAGGCCATCGCCAACTGGAGTCCCGAAATCGGCGGAAGTTCTATAAAGACGAGACTTCCCATGATTTTCGATTGCAAAAGTGAGGAGGCGCTGTTGGAGAAACTGTTCTGAAGCAGGGTCATCATCGCAAGCCCCGGAATCAGAAACTGAATATAGGAAATACCTTCGAAAGTTGTCATCTTGCCATTCAAAGTTTCACCAAAGACGACAAGGTAGAGCATCGTCGTCAGAATTGGGGCGACGATTGTCTGAAGGGCGATTTTTTTGAATCGCAGAATTTCTTTATCAAGAAGCGTCAGGAATGACGCTGTGGCATTGAAAGCCAAAGGTTGAGGTCTAGTCATTTTGTTGAGAACAACAAAGAAAATTAATCGTTAGTGAGCTGAAGGAAGACTTCTTCTAGGTTGGACTGGCCCGTTTCGAGCGAATCGATGAGGACCTGCTTAGTGGCCATCTTGTTGAGCGCTAGACGCAATTCGTCTACGTTCTGATAGCTCAAAGACCAATACCCGTTGTCAAGTGGCGTGAGACCGGCAATGCCGCAGGCGGACAAATCGCCAGAGATCAGGCGGAATTTGAGTCGATCCTGCGAGAATCTCGACAGAAGCGAATGCATGTCGTCCAAAGTGACGACGCGGCCGCGGTTCAAAAGTGCGATTCGGCTGCAAAGGGCTTGCGCTTCTTCAAGGTAGTGCGTCGTCAGAATAATCGTGTGACCGTCTCGGTGCAATTCAGTCATGAATTCCCAGAGCTTGTGGCGAAGGTCGACGTCAACGCCCGCTGTCGGTTCATCAAGAACAATGATGGGCGGACGATGAACGAGGGCTTGTGCAATCAGCACGCGGCGCTTCATACCGCCGGAGAGTCGAGATACCTTTTCGTTTTTCTTTTCGGTGAGCCCCATCTTTTCCAAAAGGTAGTTGAGCCATTCGTCGTTATTACGTAGACCGTAGAAGCCACTCTGGAGGCGAAGCGTTTCCCAAACAGAGAAAAACGGATCGAAAGTGATTTCCTGCGGAACAATGCCGATCGCCATTTTGCAAAAGCGTCGATCTTCGTCGGATGATTTCCCTAAAAAAGTAATCGTGCCGCTATCCGTCGGAATAAGACCTGCGAGCGAGGAGATAAGCGTGGACTTGCCGGCGCCGTTTGGACCAAGAAGACCGAAAAACTCTCCCTGCTTCACATCAAGAGACACACCGTTGAGGGCTGTGAATTTCTGCTGGCCGCGCGTGTAGGTTTTCGAGAGATTGTCAACTAGAATGGCCGGCACTTCATCGGGAGTAGGAGAAACGTACTGAGTCATTTTTCCAAAAGATTTAATAAGGTTGGCCTGAGAGCGGCAAAGTGAGTCGGTTGGGAACAATCTGTCGTTTTAAGGTTGGCACTTTGATTCGTATCGGTTTTTGAGATGCATTTTTGTTCTCTCGTGAAGGACTTCTCACAAAGGGCGCATTTAAGACGAGAAATGCGATAAGAAGTATTTCAAAAGAAATGATGTGAGAATGTCCGATTCGCTCGGAAAACGCGTTCCGAACTGCTTCTGCAAAGACTTACAAGAAATGACTTTTTGTCATGATAACCTAAAAGTTGCCCTATGCTAACTCGCTAAGCACTCCAAGCTTAGCGAGGAAGAGGCGATCGCGTTCGGTATTTTCCGTTTTCCACCTTGTTGTCGCCATCGGTGTTGAAATCCGAGTGTCTTCATAGCAATCAAACCAATCCAAGATTTGAGCAATCGAACTCTGTTCCAGCCAATGCTTTAATTCCAGTTCCTTGTCGAGATTGCCTTTCTTGTCGTGATCGGTATCGCCGTTAGGGATACCGAGTGTTGCTTTGAGTTCGTTTATCTTGTTCTGAAAGAAGCAGTAGTAACCCAGAGCAATGAATTGAAAAACAGTCGCCCGCGAAGATTATCCGAATACCAGACGCGGGTACGAGTCCCGTCCAGACGGTCTTTCTGTACCTTAAAGGCCTCCTCGATCTTTTCTCGCTGTCGATAGGTTTTCAACGCTTCAAAGGTATCCATTGCTTTGTTCGAGACCAGAACGAAATAGCCATAATCTTTTTTGGCTTCACGAATGGCCTCTTCATTGAAATCGACATGGAGTAAACCGCCTCGGCTTTTCCGATGGGTAATCAAGTACTTGTCGGCCTTTTTCCGAGCGGATTCGCTCAATTCTTCTCCTGCCAGGAGAAGGCTTCGCAGTTCCATGATCGTTGTCATCAATCGATGTTCGTCTCTGGCTAGATTTTCGCGATTCAGGAAAAAGTGAAGGTAATAGCGATGAGTTTCTTGCGTCAGTTCTCCCTTCTTGGCGCTGAGGCGATAACGCTTTTTCATCCACTCAATTTCATGCTCAATCGGCACAGTGATGCCGTGAATCGTCAAATCCCAGGGGCAGATGCTCGACGCGGTCTCAAGTTCTTCGCGGTGAATCTCCAACTCGCGATGAATCCAATTGTTGTCGACGCTCCCCGGCGTCAAAAATGTCGTGTGGCTTCGAGAGAGATCGGCGATGTTTTCCTGGCTGTAATAACCATTGTCCGTAACGACCAAAGGGTTCTTCAGATCAAGGAACGTCAGCTCCTTGAGGGCGTTCTTGATCGTATTGAGCCCGTCTTCGGCCTTGTTAAACCCTTGTCTCGCATCAATTTGATTGCTGGAGTATGTAGATACTGTCGTTGAATCATAGGCAATCGAAGGAGACTGACCCAAACGACAAGCTCGCTGCTTGAAGAAGTTTTGCATCACGCCTTCGTTGCGACCAAGCTCTTCAAACAAGCGGCTACACGTGCTCTCAGACATGCCGTTCGCGTAGGGCGTTTCATGCGTGAATTGCCATTTTTCAAGGTGCGGCAAGGTTTGACCTTCGGTCGCAAAGAAATATTGTGCCAGGGTCAGCGCTTTGTGAACGTTTCCTTGATCACTGGAATTGCTCAAATCTTCGTCGATGCCGGAAGCTTGTCCGATCCACTTCAGGATTTCCGTCAAGCCTGCGCGTTTTCTCGATGCCGTAACTTTTTCCTTCGCATCTTCGACTTCGGACTTCTTTTTACTAGGCCGCGTCGGCACCCTTTCGATCTGTTCGAAAGGAATTTTGCCAATTAATCGTGTCCCGAGAGACTTTGTGTAGTGCTTTTCGGGATCATAAATCGTCTTTCTTTCTAAGACATAAATGTCGCCGT
>JAHHRH010000002.1 GCA_020025915.1 Sutterella sp. | reverse complement strand
ATCTTTCCTTTTGTTCATTTAACTCCTGGAAAGATATTTTGACAAATAGAGGTTGTGTCGCTTGGGTCGAGCCTCTTTGGCTTGGTGCAATCCTTCGGTGCAGTTGCTACGGCAGCTAAAGCTTTTGGAGCGGTAGCTACTGCCTCTATGGGGCCGATCGGTTGGGTTCTTGGTGCTCTAGCTGTTGCCGCTGGCGTTGTGATCGCTAATTGGGATCGCATCGGGCCATCAGTAAAAGAAGCCATTGGCGGAGCAGTTGATTTCGCTGTTGGGGCGTTCGACATTTGCAAAGAAAAGTTTGGTGCCGTAGCTAGTTCAGTTCTGACAATCGCCAAAGGACTCTTCAGAGGTGACTTTGTGGAGCTCTTTGGGGGGCTTGACGACCTAGTTGTTTCTTCGATCAACTTGTTGCCTGAGGTGTGGTCTAAAGGCGTGGTCGCTTGGTATGAAAGTGTCAAGCAGTCCGTACAAGGGGTCGGACAGATCATTCGTGACTTCATTACTAACTTTGACTTCGCCTCTTTGTTGCCTGATTGGGCAAAGAAGATGTTTGGCGTTGAAGGTGGAGATGCTAAGTCGAAAGGCGGTCGCTCAAGCGAAAATGGCCAACAAGATGATGGCGGTGACGTCGTTGTAAGACGTTCGTCAACTAGCTTTGGGGCGCCTATGAATTTTGGTGCGCCTGCGATGATTCCAGATCAGTCTGCTCGAATGACCGGCGAGATGGTTGTTCGCGTTGTGGCAACACCTGGCACGACAGCCCAGCTTGACCAGATGAGCGCTGATGGCATGAAGCTGACTGGTAACGTTGGCTACAGCGATCGATATTTGGAGGATAGCTTCTAATGGCTGAAACTCAAAAAGAAGAGAAGACGTTATATGAAGCGTCCTTCAGAGGCGTTCCGTTTCACGTTACGAAAGTTGATCTTACGGTCGGTCGGCGTACAGTCACGCATGAATATCCTCAGCGCGATAAACCTTACGTCGAAGACATTGGCCGTGCGACTCGAAAGCTAACCTTCACTGCTTTTGTGGTCGGTGACGACTACATTCAGCAGGTTCAACGCCTCATTGGTGCGATCGAAACACCCGGTGAAGGTTTGCTTGTGCATCCACATCTCGGTGAAATGCGTTGTTGCCTCGAGCAGGCATCAACGATCACGTTCACCGATGCGACTCGGACTGCAAGTGTCACACTTAAGGCCGTCGAATCGGGTGAGCTTGATTTCCCGAAGACAGGCAACGACTCAACTGGTAAGGTGCTTGAAGCTGCTGATGAACTAGAGAAATCTGCTATTCAAGAGTTCTGTGACAGCATTGATTTGTCGTCAGTTAGCGAGTGGGTTGATGCGGCTTTACAAGGTGACATCCTCGACAAACTAGGAATCATTAGTAATGCTGACATCGCCGCAGTGTTCAACAAAGTTGACGAGATCAGCTCGCTGGCTTCTAAAGGCTTGAGTCTTATCAGTGGTGGTCCAGCGGTCTTTGCTTCTAAGCTCGTTGGTGCGCTTGGGTTATCTCGCTTTGCGTCGTCCGCTCGTGCTTGGTCAGGTGTTGCTAAACAGCTGAAGAACCTCACGAAGCACGACAAGATGAGCGAAGGCACGAAGGTGCTTGCAAAAGCAACTGCTGATAGTACGGTGCTATCTGATACACAACGTGCCGTTCTTCAGAACCGTGCAGCAGTTGAGACGTTGATTCGTCAAACGTTGATCGCTCAAATGGTTGGTGTGACTGCGGTGGTCGGTACAAGGTCGGATCAGGTTATGCCTGTTGAAGATGACGTTGAAACTGCGGATGCGATCAAAGCGACGGTCACGAAGTCGTACGAGGATATCGTACAGCTTCGCCAAGAGGTTCTCGACGCGATTGACGCTGAGCTTTTGATGACTACTTCAGATGAAAGCTATTTAGCGCTTGAAAAAGCGCGTGTGGCTGTCTTTGAGGTACTCACAGAACGAGCTGACCAGAAAGGCCGGCTAGTTGTCGTTGAGCCTGGCGAAGTGCTTCCTGCTTTAGTTCATGCGTATGACTATCACGATGATGCATCGCGTGATCAAGAGATTGCTATTCGCAATGGCTTGGAGCATGAAGGCTTTTGCTATGCTAACACTTTGAAGGTGCTTGAATGAACAATCAGGTAAGCATTCGCGTTGGCGGCAAGATTTACGGCGGTTGGAAGTCTGTGAAGATCTCAATAAGCATGAATCAAATTGCTCGTGCTTTTGGTCTTTCTGTCACCGACAAATTCCCTGGCAATCTTGACTTTCATCGTCTGCGCAATGGCGATCTTGTTCAGCTTTACATTGGCGAAGACTTGGTTTGTACGGGATATATCACAGAAGTTTCTGTCAAATACAACGGCAAGCAAATTACTGTCGACGTTCAAGGTAAGTCCAAAACAGTTGACCTCGTTGAATGTTGTCCAGTTGCTAAGTACGGTGTTGGTGCAAAGCAAGATGAGAACGCTTGGAAAGGCGTCGTCATTGGGAAGGACGGGCAAAAGAAAGAAGTTCCACCTTCAGCCATTCAGACTACTTCTTGGAAGAACCTAAAGACTTCCGAGATCATGGCTTCCTTGGCAGCACCTTACGGCATTGCCGTTCACTCAATCGGAGAAGTTGGGAATAAGTTAGCTAATCACACAGTTGTGCCCGGCGAGACTGTTTCTGAGTCAATCAACAGATTGATCACAAAAGACAACTTGGTTGTTATGGATGATGAGGCAGGGGACTTAGTGATTGTCGAACCAGGTGACGCTGGCGATTGCACTGATGCGCTAGAGCTAGCTAAAAACATTCTTGCTGGTGACGCGAAGTTCAACGCTTCAAAGCTTTTCAGTCGCTATGTTGTGCTTGGCCAACATTCTGGCACTGATACCGACTTTGGTCGCTCAGCTTCCGAAGATAAAGGTATTGTCGATTCTTCGTTTGTTACTCGTCCGAGGCTAAAGGTTATTAAAGACCAAGGGCAAAGCGGCAAAAAGACATGCGGTGAACGTGCGGACTTTGAAAGGCGATATCAAGAAGCGCTTTATCAATCAGCAACCTATACAGTCCAAGGGTGGCGACAAAGTGACGGAAGTTTGTGGAAGGTCAACTCCACTGTTTCTGTGTGCGATACACTATTAAATATAGAAGAAGTGTTACTGATAACAAAGGTTGATTTTTCGTTATCGTCGTCTGGGATGCTAACAGTATTAACCGTAATGAGGCCAGACGGGTATAGTCGAGACGGAGCAAAGGTAACGGTTGCTCATCAGGCAGAACAGGGGAATAAATGGACAGGCGTCGTTTCTTAATAGGTGTGCTGGCTTTTTTGTCAACAGGCGGATATTCCGAAGTGATTTTGTCGAAGCTTGTATGTGAAGGTGGCATAAACCGTTTTGGTGATTATGTTCCTTGCAAGAAGGTTCGCAGGGAACCAGGGCTGTCTGATGTCGAATATCCTGTTGACGCAAGACGAGTCGGTAAAGTCGAAAAGGTTGAAAAGAACCTTGACGGCTCTGTAACAGTATGGCGTCATGGTTCGCCGGACACTGAAGAATGGCGACAAACCAACGAAACGGCGTGGGAACGAACCCGCTAAACAATCCGCAAAATCATTCGAGGCGATCGTAGAAATACGGTCGCTTTTCTTTTATGAGCAAACTTGATGACTTTATGGCTCGAGGCGTTGTCACGCTTGCCGATGGTGAGAAGAAGATGCGTGTTGTTCAAGTTCGTTTGCTTGCCGATGAAGTAAGAGACGACCTTGAACATGTAGAGTCTTATGGATTTACGTCTGAGCCTTTGCCAGAAGCAGAAGCCTTCGCGCTTTTCTTCGGTGGTGATCGATCTCACGGTGTTGTCTTCTGTGTTGCTGATCGTCGTTATCGCTTGAAGCCTCTCAAAGGCGGCGAGGTCGCAATCTATGACGACCTTGGGCAGAAAGTTCACTTGACGCGTTCAGGCATTGAGATCGAAACGCCGAAGACTTTAACCGCAACGGTTGGCGAGGGGGCGACGGTGAAGGCCGCTTCTGTGCTGATTGATTCTCCGACTTCTACATTCACTGGTGATGTCAAGATTCAAAAGACGTTGACGGTTAATCAGAAGATAACGGGCTCGGGTGGCTTGGCGGTTAGCGGTGGCGAAGGTGCTGTTGTCAGCGGTGATGTTGTGGCTGATGGCATTAGCTTGAAGTCGCACGTTCACACAGAACAAGGCGATGGTGCTGATACATCTGCGCCGAAGTGAGGTAACTGATGGAACTGATGATCAATGGCCAGGAAGCCGACCTTTCTGACTTTCAGGCTGATGAGCTAGCTCAGGCTGTGCTGATCAGTCTTTTTTCATGGCGTAAATCAGAAGTTGACGATGGCATCAAGGCACCGAAGCGACAAGGTTGGTGGGGTGATACGTTTGCAATCGTTCAAGGTGATCGTATCGGTTCGAGACTTTGGCTTTTACAGCGTGAGAAGTTAGTGCCGAGTGTGTTGAGACGTGCTAAGGACTACGCAGAGCAGTCGTTGCAATGGCTGATTGAAGATCGAATTGTTGAGCGCGTCGTTGTCGAAGCAAAACGCGCCGGTACGAATCAACTAGATCTGTACGTGATTTGCTACAAACCTCACAGTGAACGCGCTTTTGATGCTGTTTTTAAGGACATTTGGGGATAATCATGGCGTTTGAAAGACCAACTTTGCCTGAGCTAATTGCTCGTGTGCAAAGCGATGCAGAGAGTCGACTAGGCAAAAAGGCGATGCGCTGGACGCTGATCCCTGTGCTCAGCCGCGTTATTGCGGGCGTATCGCACACGCTTCATGGACACATTGTTTTTGTGCTGAGGCAGATTTTCAGCTCTACGGCTGAAGGTGCATATCTTGAGCGTCGTGCTTCGGAGTACGGAATCTATCGAAAACAAGCAACGCCTGCCGTCGGTACTGTGACTTTTACAGGTACTGGCGTAGTACCTGAGGGTACTCAGATCCAAACCGAAGACGGTGCGGTTTACGTAACTACTGCTGATAGTTCTGGTGGAACCGCCCCGATTCGTGCAGCTGTCGCAGGGAAGGCGGGTAACGCTGATGCGGGTATGGAGCTCACGTTAGTTTCTCCAATCGCGGGAATTCAATCTGTGTGTGTCGCCAGTGAGCTAACTGGTGGTGCTGATGCTGAAGACGACGAAGCGTTAAGAGAGCGACTTTTGTACAGACAGAAGACGCCACCGAAGGCGGGCACTAAGGCTGACTACGTGAAGTGGGCGTTAGAAGTTCCAGGGGTTACACGTGCATGGTGTTTTCCGAAGGAATTAGGTCAAGGGCACGTTACTGTGCGCTTCATGACTGATGGCATGACCGAAAACGGCGTTCCTAATGAAACGATGATTCAGAACGTGACGAAGCATATCACGGAAGAGATGCCTGTGACCGTTGTTTTGCACGTTGTTGCGCCAGTGCCGAAGAAGCTCGACATGACGATAGACATCCTTCCAGATACTGCGCAGATCAGAAAGAAAGTGGAAGGCGCGATTGCTTCTGCAGTCTATGTTGAAGCTGAACCCTCAGGCGCAATCCTTTTAACCGCGTTGGATCGCGCGGTTGCTAGTGTCTCAGAGATTCAAAGTTATCGCATTACAGTGCCCTCCGACGACATTGCTTGTGCAAAGGGTGAAATTTTTGTCCCCGGTACGATCACTTTCGTGTGAGGTAAAGCATGGGACTATCTGAAAAGGACTATGCGCATCTTGTCAATGCGCTGCTTCCTCGGGGTCTGATTTGGAACAGGAAGAAGGGTGGAGTTTTAGATTCCATCCTTTTTTCTTTATCTAGCGAAGCTGCGCGAGTGGACGCTAGAGCTCGTGCGCTGATTGAAGAGTCTGATCCTAGAACTTCGGTTGAAGAGCTCGAGCGTTGGTTCTCAGACCACGGGATTCCTAGCGAGTGTGTTGCCGCGATTGCTGATCCATCGCTAGAGCAGATGCGTCAAGAGCTGATTGCGAAGATCACATCGAACTCAGGTCTTACAGCTAAGTACTTCGAAGAGCTGGCGGGAGTTCTTGGCTATTCAGCAAAAGTAACGACATATGAAGAGCATCACGTTGAGCATGACGTTGAGATGCCACTTTCGGACGAGAAGTGGATTCCTGTTTTTACGTTGGGAATCACGATCGATAGCGATTCGGGCTTTGATGAATTTACGACAGAGTGGGACGCTGAGCAACCCCTTGCCCGTTGGGGGAATTCGTTGCTTGAGTGCTTGATTAGAGCATTAGCGCCAGCACACGTAGAAGTCATTTTTATTTATCAATAAGGAGAGCCAAGCATGGCAATCAAAGGTTTTTGGGGAGCGGGCGCAGTAGATACGCCTCCCGATTTAACAACGCTTCAATCTGAAGGCTTCCCGACTGCTGGTGACCCTGCGAAGGGAATTCCGCCTACGAAGCCCCGGGCTCCGTGGTTCTTCATGATCGATCAAATGCGATCAACTGTCATTCATGCAGCGCAGATGACGCCGAAGGCTAGTGACACTCAATTTCTTGAAGCGTTGCAGTCGATGAAGTGGCTTAATGACAAAGGCATTCCTGCTTCAAAGTTGCCCGATGCAATTGCGCCGAAGGAGTTGATAATTCGCGGTATGCCGTTGGAAGAACTTAAAAAAGTCACTTTGAAAAACAAAGAGCTTGCTGTTGCTACGGACACCTATGAGCTTTACGTCGGGGATGGCGTAACGCAAGGCGGCCATATGGTCAACGGCAAACAGAATGAACTGATCATTCAGGTCCTGGGGCAGTTGACTCAGGCTGTTGCTGAGCTCGGACATCAAGAAAAACCGTTTTAGGAGATAGAAAATGGCTTTACCTAATTTAGTTCAGATCAAGCAAGCGCTTGACAAGATGCTGCCTGAGCTTACGCCAGTTCCGGTAGGGACCATCGACTTTGCTCACGACGTTCCGCCTGGTTGGCTTCACTGTAACGGCGCAGCCGTCAGCCGCACAAAGTACGCCCGTCTTTTTAGAAAGATTGGAACAAAATATGGTGCCGGGGACGGTTCGACAACGTTCAATTTGCCGAACATTCATCACAAAGTTTTAGAAGCTACTACGACGATCTCGGAAGTAGGTCAGCAGATGGAAGCTGGCTTACCTGACATCACTGGTTGGATCGATATTGATACAAACGGATCGTCTGAATGTCTTGCTTTTAATGCGAATGGGGCTTTTTCAAAACGAAAAATCTCTAACGAAGTTGGGAACTTTGCACAGTATGAAGGCGCAAGAAGCGTCAAGTATCATGGACGTGTAGATATGTCTGCAAAGAACATAAACGCTCTTTACAGCAAATCTCAGACTAACCAGATGGCCTCTTTGCGGTTGCTAGCAATTATCAAATTTTGATGATGGCCAACGCTCTCAAAGATGCCATACGCACCGTGTCGGACTTGCCGAAGATTGATGCGCTACGAGAGGCTAAAAAGCCAATGGTGTCTTTCGTGTTATCTTTGGCAGGGGCTGTTCCTATCAAAGGATGCCCTTGAGCGCCAGTTTGGTATAACGCACCTGTACTGGTTGGATTGACTATCCACCCCCAAGTATGCTGAGTGCCGCTAATGTCAGGCCTGACATTACTGGATTTTCTCAGCCGATTGGCGCGTGGCAACTATCGCCTCTGACACAAAACTCAGGCGCACTAAAACTAGTAGATCTCAACACAGGCGTTCTTCAAGGGGGACCTGACGGTGGCACTTGTAGAATGCATAAAATTCAATTTAAAGCGTCTGACTCAAATGCAAAATTTGGAAAATCTCAGACTAACCAGATGTCCTCGCTACGCCTTTTGGCGATCATAAAAGTGTAGCCCTGACATCGGTGGCCAAATCGGAACTACGTTACTTACTTTAAACGGAATGTTTTCAGAAGGCGATGTTATTTCAGGCTTGGGTCCTACTCAAAACGAGAGATGGCATACAGCAACTGTATATGCGTCTGCAAAGCGTTCAAATATGCACTACGGCAACTCTGAAACTGTGCAAACTAACGCTCTTCGGTTGCTGGCGATTATCAAGATTTGATGATTGCTAAGGCTCTCAAACTGGCCATCTGGTTTGTTTGAGACTTACCAAAAAGAGGATTGCCTCTACTGGCTTTGATTGACGGTTGACCTGGGTAGCCACTGCCACTAGCAAGCGCTGTCTGACGACCATGTAGTTTGTAGAACGAGCAACCGTTAGACAAAGCTGATTGAGCTGTACTAGTAATGTGAGACCACTCGCCTGTGATGTCAGGTTATCGGAAGTCCTACGAGCCACGGGAATAATGCCGATTTTTTACCCTTGTGCTCGGCACAGTGTCGCTTACTATGCCGAAACAGAGAGTTTGCCTGTCAGACAGCTTTACTCAAGCAAAATGTCGGCACAGCGAGCACAGTCGAAAACGTACGAACACCACTGCTCCATCGCTTTTCTTCTAGCGTCTAAAAAATCAGACCTTTGATAGGCTCTTGATACTGCCGAACCCGTCAGATGAGCGAGACAGGCTTCGGCAGCGTCATACAAGATGTTGTGGTCGGCTAACCACGACCTTGCGATTGATCTGCACCCGTGTGCAACAAGTTTTCCTTTGAGTTCGCTGGCGTGAAGGAACTTAGCTAGTGTCTGTGACGACATTGGTTTAGATCCTCCAGTGCCTGCGAAAACAAAGGATGATTTCGTGTGCTTTGAGATGCGCTTTGCTTCACCTAGAAGGTAGAGCAGTTCTTTTGTGAGTGGCACTCTGTGCTCGCGGCGCTTTTTCATCACTTCAGCCGGAATGGTAAGAAGGTCTTCTTCAATCCAATCCCAACGGAGCCGTGAAATCTCGCCTGGACGAAGCATTGAGCAAAGCGAGAAAAGAAAGAGTACTTGCAGTTTTCTTGGAGCAGTGCTGAAAACTAGCATTGCTTTTGGTAGCTCTTGCCACTTGATTGCTGGCATTGAGGTGACTTCTGGAACGGCATAGATTCTGCTAAGTCGTTCGATCGGATTGTGGTTGATGTAGCCAGCGCATACCGCAAGGTCAAGAATCTCACGGCAACGCATGAGCACTCTTTTGAGTGTGACTTGCTTTCCTGAGTCTTGAATCGGTCGAAGCAACTGAATGATCAACGGTGCATTGATTTCGTCCAATTGCTTTGAACTTAGGTCGCGTAAGAGATAACGCTCAATCATTCGTCTCTCGTTCTTATACGACACGATGCGTCCTTTTTTTAGTTCGCACCAAATGCGGAATGCATCGCGAAAAACGAAGCCCTTAGGCAGTTCAAGCCCGAGGGCTTTTCTTTTTCTACGGACTACTTGACGTGCTTGCTTTAAAGACAGATCAGGCCAGTGACCTAACAAGGTATCTGCCGATCTGCCTTGAAAACTCGTACGCAAGTACCAAGCCTTCACGCCAGTTGGGTAGACGCGAAGCGTAAGGCCGTGCGTGTCGGTTACGACATATCTTTTTTCCTGAGGCTTAAAGGCCTCTATTTTTTTAGGAGTTAGCATGACTACTTCCTTTCGTCAGGCGTTCAAGTTTGACGCCGCTGGTTATTTTGATCATGAGTTGACCGTGCAGGTTGTTGACGGTCAGGTTCTCATGCCTCCATCCTGTTCGCTTGACTCCCCTTGGGGGAGTGGTGCTCAGGACGAAAAGAAGTTTTATCGCTTCACCGGTGGCCGTTGGGTTTCTGAAGCAAAACCTAACAAAGCAGCCGATCTAGTTGACGTTGTTGTTTCTCACGAATCGATGACACCGCACGATATTGAACTTCGTGAGCTCATTAAAAAGTTTGCACAGGAAGAGGGCTATCGTGAGAAGCGAGGCCAAGATCTTTCTTGGTCTATCGAACGTATCCCTGAAAAGACCGCAGAAGAAAAAAGGGCTGAAGCTGAGCAACTGGCTCGCTCGAAGCGTGATGCTCTTTTGAGTGAAAGCGACTACTACTTACAGCCTGACTATCCAAGCACGCCAGAAGGCTTAAATGCTGTGAAGGCTTATCGCACTGCTTTGCGCGACGTTCCTCAGCAAGAAGGCTTCCCTCTTTCTGTTGAATGGCCAGTGAAGCCTGCTGTTTTGAAATGAGTTTGTTGCTATGGCTGCTTTTTACGAGATCGAGATTGATCAGGGAACGGACGTAACGATTCCGTTCGAACTGTATGACGCTGAAGATAAACCTCTTGATTTGTCAGGCTTCACAGCTCGAATGCAGATTCGTCATTCTGCAACTAGCCCAGAATTTATTGACGAGCTCTCGACAAAAAACGGGCGCCTTCATATATACGGTGGAACGATTACTGCAAAGTGGGATAACGCTAAAACCGCATCTCTGAAAGCGGGGCGTTACGTTTACGACATAGAGATTGTCAGTGCCTCTGGTGAAGTTTCTCGCGTTCTTGAAGGTGATTTTGTGCTTCGTAGAGAGGTAACGCGATGAAGTGCGCGGTGAAAGTAATCGTTCGACCGCACCCGCCTCAAAAAATTTTGGTCGAACGAAAAGTAGTCCTGCCACCAGTAAAGATTGCTGTACCCGGCATTCAGGGGGCAAAAGGAGACAAAGGTGATTCAGGCTCTTTTGACTTAGCGTCAAAGGACGACATTGATATAATTTTCGGAGTAACTAAATGACTACAACGACGAAAGTTTTAAGTGTAGAAAACTTAAAGTATTACCATTCTTTGGCCGAAGGCGTTTTCGCAGGGTCGATTGAAATTGCAGGCCAAACGATCACTTTGAAATCTGCAAAAGGTACACCTCTAGGCACTATTTCCATTCCTCAGCAACGTTTCGACGTTGCATCAGGAACGGCTAACGGCTTAATGTCCTCTGCGCATTACACAAAGCTGGAAGGAATTTCAGAACACGCTACGAAAGTCGAAAACTCAACGACGAACGGCAACGTCAAGATTGACGGTGTTGAAACACCAGTTTACGCACATCCGACTAGCGCAGCAGGTGCGCTTGGCGCAGGTCTTTATAAGATTACGACCGACGCTACCGGTCACGTAATCGCAGGCACGAAAGTCGTAAAAGGTGACATTACTGCTCTTGGTATTCCTGCGCAAGACACGACTTATACCGTCGCCACTGGCGCAAAGAACGGCCTGATGTCCTCTGCGCACTTTACGAAGCTAGAAAACATCAGTGCGGGCGCTCAAGTCAACGTTATTGAAAAAGTAAGCGTCGACGGAAAACCCCTCGTCATTACAGCGAAAGGCGTAAACATCGATCTTAGCAACTTCGCTACTAAAGATCAGATTACTAGCGCTATTAAATATATGGGGTCAGTTGAAAACTATGCCGCTCTTCCGAAAAGCCCCCAGCAAGGTCATATGTACAACGTTAAAGCGGCCGATCAATCTCATGGAATCGGCGCAGGCACTAACGTTGTTTGGGATGGCACGACGTGGGATCCAATGTCTGAAATGTTTGTAATCGAAGCTGTTTCGAACACCGAAATCGACGCGATTTTCTCCTCTAAGCAACCTTAACGAGGTGGGCTTATGGCGCGGTTCATTGACTTGGAAGGACTGCGCCACTTCAAAGAAAAGATTCTTTTAGTGGTGCAGTCGATGATCGACGCAAGCGACGCAGACAGAATAACGGCGATTCAGCAGTACGTATCTCTTTATAACGGTTTTATGGGAACTGACTTGAACTGGCGAGATTACTCGCACTGTACAACTGCAGAAATAACTAAAGCTCTCGACGATTTGAGCAACGGATATTTAGGACGATAGCTATGGCTACACAATCACTACCAGACGGTCACGCTTTAGGACTTGCAATAAAGCAAAGATTTGAGCAACTAGAAACAAAGCTAGCTCAACTGGAAAAAGACATGGGTGCTGGCTTCACACAAGTCTTAGAAAACGAAAAGGGTTTAACTGACGCAATTGCAGAACTCGGTCATCAGTCTAAGCCGTTCAAGGAGGCATCATGAAAAACGCTTTTATTTGGTCGTGGATTGTCATCAAGTGGATCTTATTTGGTCTGCTTTCAGTGCCGGTGAATATTTTTGCTAAGGCAATTTGTTGGATTCTTCCTTTCTTCGTTGAAGAAGAATCGCGAAGGCTACCTAAGTGGCTTGATTGGTTCAATACACCAAACTCTTCTGCTGATGGAGATCCTGCACATCAAAAGCGTTGGCCGGGCACTGACAAATGGTCTACGTATAAACGACGTACGGCATGGTACTGGCGCAACTCCGCGTACGGGTTTGATCGTCAAGTTGTTGGTTATGGGGTCTACGCCTCTGACCTTTACAAAGTTGTTGGCAATCCGCAGGCGAATCGCCGTCCGTATGTGCCAGGCATCTGCTTGCGAAAGCTATACGACGCGAGTGGAAAACCGAAAGTGTGGTTTTTCTACTTTGTGCTTCCTTGGCCTTTTGGGCTTTTTAAAACGAAGTGCCTACGCGGGTCGATCGGTTGGAAACTCTGGTGCAAAGAGGCTGACGGCTACGGCGTCGCTATGTGGACTGGAATGATTAACCCATTCTTTTCGAGGGAGTAGAGACCGATGTGTGAAGAGGCAACTTCTCCAGTAAAGCGGTTTGTCGCAACAGTAACTTCCGGAACGGCATCAGGGGCGGTAAAGGCTTCGCCTGGCGTTGCTGTGACTGGAATGAGCGTCTATGGATATCCGGTAGAAACGTGGGTCAGCGCTCTAACTTGTGCTTATCTTCTCTTTATGATTTTTGGATGTTTGCCAAAGGTTGTTGAGACGGTTTTATATCTTTACAGACTTGCACGACCAAAACGAACGGAAACAGTCATACCGTTAGACAAGCGTGACGACCGTGGGGCAATGATCGAAGCTCTGTCTAAAGTATCGAAGGAGAAAAAAGAGTGAGTCTGAAGAAAAGACTTGCTGCTGCAGCCCTGACGTTAAGCGCGTCGGGGCTTCTTGCTATTGCGGGTTATGAAGGCTATCGGTCTGAAGCTTACATTCCTGTCGAAGGCGACGTTCCAACAATTGGTTTCGGCAGCACAGAAGGCGTAAAGAAGGGCGACACAATCACTGTCACTGGTGCACTCAATCGCCTTTATCGAGACGTTGGTGTGGCTGAATCGGCTATTGACGCGTGTGTGATCGTGCCTTTGACTCAAGGTGAGTATGACGCTTACACGAGCTTCGCTTTCAACGTCGGTAGAAAGGCTTTTTGCTCTTCTACGCTAGTTCGAAAGCTCAATGCTCAAGACTATGAAGGTGCTTGCGCTGAGCTGAAGCGATGGGTCTACGCAGGCGGAAAGAAAGTGCCTGGCCTCGTTCAAAGGCGTGAGCTTGAATATCAGATGTGTGTAGGTGATTTATGAACTGGTTGAGGTTTGCAGGAATAGTAGCGGGCGCAACGGCGTTTTTTATTGGCGGCTATGAAGCATCAAACGTTGTTGCAGAAAGAGACATTGCCAAAATGCGCGAGGATTATGCGCAGAAGGCTCAAACGTTGGAGGCTGAGTATCGTGAAAAAGAAGCTTTATCAAAACAAGCGGTCGTTGATGCGTGGGCGCAGCGTGATGCGGCCTACGCTCGTATGCGCGACTTGTCTGCTGATACTAACCGGGTGCGCATCGAGGCAGACGCAGTTAAGCGTAAGTTGTCCAGAGCCGGTGACGATACCTGTAAGTCTGAGCGAAAGCAAATTGCAAGATGCACAGAGCTACTCGCAAGAAGTGGCAGACTACTTGAGCGAGGTGTCGAGCTATCTCAAAGCATTGCAATAGATAAGGATGCGATTGTACGAATTGTGCAATGACATAAAATGTGCATAAATGGGAAAATGATGTGCAAAACCGTGAAATCTGTGGTAATATTCGTTTTCTCCGAAGCGGGTGTCGTATAACGGCTATTACCCTAGCCTTCCAAGCTAGAGACGAGGGTTCGACTCCCTTCACCCGCTCCAAGCAAAATTGCCTCGCAGTGACGCGAGGCTTTTTTATTTCTGAGGCAGTATTTCGTCTGCCCACATCTGCATAACAGGGCGCCTTGGCTCGAGCAAATCTGAGCGTTGGTAAGCTCTCACTGTCTTTGTTTTCTGCGAATGACTTAGCGCTTTTTCGAGAAGCGTGTCATGAATCAAGTTCTCTTCTCCCCAGTCACGAAAACTACTTCTGAAACCGTGCATGGTGTAGTCAGTACCGGAAATCTTTCTTAGCATCGTGCGAGGCGTATCAACTGACATAGCTCGCCCGGTATAGGGTGACGGAAAAACAAACTCAGAAGTTCTCTCTCTCCTTTAAAATCTCAATTGCTTGTTTCGACAAAGGCACACGATGAGGCACGAGCGTCTTTGTTCTATTCATGTCTAGCGACCATGTTGCACTTTCGAGGTCGACTTCATCCCACGTCATGCTCAAAAACTCTTGTGCTCTTGAAGCTGTCAATATGCCGAAGAGTATTGCCGCATGAGAGACGTGCTTAGTGTCGAGCTTGCTGACAAATTCTTTAAGTTCATCAAGAGGCATGGCGGCATGGTGCGATTCAACTTTGATCTTTGATGCTGCTGGCAAGAAAGACTCTAGGTTCGCTTTCCATCTAGCGGGGTTGGTCGTGCAATAGCCCTTAGAGATTGCGTAATCAAAGATGTTGTCCAGACGGCCTCTAAGCCTGTCGGCAGTTTCTGTCTTGGTTTCCCAAATAGGCTTTAATATGAGAAGGATGTCTTCTCTTGTGACGTCTTTGATATCTAAACGACCAATCACTGGAAAAGCATAAGTTTCGATCGTTGATGTCCATTGAGCCGCGTGTTTTGCGTTACGCCACTTTCTCACGCTCTGAAAAAGTTCAATAGCTTCACTAGCGACATCACGAAAAAGGTGAGACGATGTTTCACGCTTCGGCGCTCTTCTTTCCTCTATTGGGTCTTTGCCATCTGCGACCATCGTGCGTGCACGATCTGCAAGCGTCTTAGCGGCAGTCAACGTGATTGAGTTTGCAGAGCCTAAAGACATGTCACGACGCTTGCCGTCGATTTGGTACCTAAATGTCCATGTACGCGAAGTTTCAGAAGATACGAGAAGGCTTAATCCTCCTCCGACAGAGTAACGTCCTTTGGGTAAAGTGCGCACTGTCTTTGATGTGACGAGAGCTTTCATGAGTGTGTACTAAAGAAGTTTTTAACCACTATACCTCATTCTTTACCACACTTCTTACCACACTCGACTTTCAAAAACGTGTCTACGATTTGACATCAAATTTCAGCGATTTTCCTGAAACTGCCTCGAAACGCCTGAAAAATAGTGAAATAGATAAGAAAAAAGCCAGAAGCAAGTGCTCCTGGCTCGGTGTTTTGGCGGAGAAGGGGGGATTCGAACCCCCGAGGCCCTTATTCAGACCTGCACCCTTAGCAGGGGTGTGCATTCGACCTCTCTGCCACTTCTCCGCAGGGATCCTTCCAATGTTTTGCTGCGGTCGAAGTAGCGCACATTGGGATACTTGTCAATCAGACGTAGCACCGGATCAGATTTGCTTTGTCCTTCAAGTATCAGGGAAACGAAGCATAACACGAACTGAGAAAAAAAGCAAAAAACTTTTAAAAAAAGTTCGCGTACGTTTTAATTCCATGAAAAAAGCGAAACCGCCGATGAATCATCGACGGTTTCTGAATGGGTGGTGCGGATGGCAGGATTCGAACCCACGACCCTCTGGTTCGTAGCCAGATACTCTATCCAACTGAGCTACATCCGCACTCGAGGATTTGAATCATACATACTTTCCCTAAAAAAATAAAGTTTCACAATGTTACTAAATGTAAATTATTCAATGCAGCTGAATGTACTTTTGAAGAGGGGCTTGCGCTCAAGGTTATTTGCGTTAGACAGATTTCTTAGCAATCAGTAAAATCTAGAGTTTATCGTCGCGTTGTTCATTGATGAAAGAACAACCGATAGCCCTCCACACCTTGCAAAGGAAAGAGACCTTAGGTCCAGCCTCAGCATGCATCCACGACTCAGCCTGAAAAATATCACTAAGCGATATCCCGGGATTGTTGCCAATGACAGCATCAACATGGATATTGCGCCCGGTGAAGTCCTGGCCGTTTTAGGTGAAAACGGCGCCGGTAAGTCCACCCTCATGAAAATCATTTACGGGTCCGTGCGACCTGATGAGGGACATTTGGAGTTCGACGGTCACCCGCTCGTCATTGATAGTCCTGCTCAAGCACGTGCGTGCGGGATTGCTATGGTTCACCAACACTTTGCCTTGTTCGATACGCTCACGGTGGCCGAAAACGTTGCCTTGGGTCTTAGCGGTGGTCGTAGTACGGCTGAGATCTCTGCTGAAGTCGAAGCGTTAGGCAAAAAGTATGGTCTCGAGGTGGACCCTGCCGCTGTTGTGTATGAACTTTCGATGGGTGAACGTCAGCGCGTTGAAATTATCCGAGCCTTGATGACGAATCCTAAACTTTTGATTTTGGACGAACCAACATCGGTTTTAGTGCCTCAAGCGGTGCGTAAGCTATTCGTGACCTTGCATCGCTTGGCTCAAGAAGGTGTGTCGATTCTCTTTATTTCTCATAAGTTGGACGAAATTCGCGAGATGGCTGACCGTTGCGTGGTCTTGCGCGCAGGGCGCATTGTCTCGTCCGTCGACCCTAAAAAAGAAACAGAAGCCTCGCTTGCTCGTCTCATGATTGGGGCCGAGCCGCCTGTGATTCGTGAGGCGAGTGGGTCGCCTGGTAGCACGGTCTTTGAATTAAAGCACGTGAATTACGAAGGCACGCTTCGTGTGTGCGGGATTGAAGACGTGTCTCTGTCGGTGCGAGCAGGTGAAATCGTCGGGATTGCAGGGATTTCAGGTAACGGCCAGGCGCGTTTGATGTCTGTGGCCGCAGGCGAAGCCAATGTGCCTGCCGATGCTGTCAAGCTTTTTGGCCAACCGGTGGGGAATTTAGGCACCCGTGAACGTCGTTGCTTAGGGTTGCGTTACGTCCCTGAACAGCGTTTGGGGCATGCGGCAGTGCCTGATATTTCTCTTCAGACCAATACCTATTTGACAGGCGACGGTCTTGTGAAGCATGGCTTCATTTTGGAAGACAAGGCACGGGCCTTTACCGAAAAGATCATTGAACGCTTTCACGTAAAGACGCCGTCCTCACAAAAGAATGCTGGTAGCCTCTCGGGCGGCAACTTGCAAAAGTTCATTATGGGTCGCGAAATCCTTCAGAACCCAGGCGTCCTAGTGGTAAATCAACCGACCTGGGGTGTCGACGTAGGGGCTGCGGCCACGATTCGTAATGCTTTGATGCGATTGCGTGATGATGGCGCGGGTGTGTTGGTCGTCTCTGAAGAAGTCGACGAACTTTTTGAAATTTGTGATCGTATTGCGGTGATGTATCGCGGACATTTGTCGCCCGCGATGCCAAAGTCTGAAATGAATATTGAAATCGTTGGTCGTTGGATGTCTGGCCTTTGGCCGAATGGCCCTGCAAGTCAAGAAGGAGAAAAGGCATGAGTAAGACGTTCCCGATTGCGATGACGCCACGCCAGGAAGCTGCGCGTTATCTTCGATGGTTCTCACCGCTTTTAGCGCTTTGCTTGACTGTGCTCACGGGCGGCATCATTTTTGCGGCCTTGGGTCAAGATCCGTTTGTGGCTTTGAAGACCTTCTTTGTGGCGCCGCTCGATAGTTTGCGCGGGTGGGCAGAAGTCGGTGTCAAAATGACGCCACTACTCCTCTGTGCTGTCGGTTTAGTGGTTTGCTTTAGAGCCAATGTTTGGAATATTGGTGCGGAAGGTCAGTTGGTTGCCGGTGCCATTGCGGGTGGTGCGGTTGCCCTGACGTGCGATAGTAGCACGGGACCATGGTTTGTGATTTTAGTCATGTTGGCTTCGGCTTTGGGTGGTGCGCTTTGGGGTGCTGTGACGGCGCTTTTAAGACACAAATTCCATGCCAACGAAATTCTTGTTTCGTTGATGTTGGTCTATGTGGCCCAATTTTTCTTATCTTGGGCTGTGCAGGGGCCGATGCGCGACCCGATGGGCTTTGGCTTTCCGCAGACCGCAATGTTTGAAAGCGGCGCACTCTTACCCATTCTTTTAGAAGGGACACGCTTACATGCAGGTGCCCTGATGGCCTTGATTGCGGCTTTAGGCATATGGATCCTGATGGACAAAATGGAAATGGGGATGGAATTCAAGATTTCTGGGATGGCGCCCTTGGCTGCACGCTATGCGGGCTATCGTCCTGGTCACTTGATTTGGCGCTCGATGCTCATTTGCGGTGCGCTCGCTGGTTTGGCGGGTGGTATTGAAGCTGCTGGACCATTAGGACAGTTAACGCCCACGATTTCACCGGGTTATGGGTTTGCGGCCATTATCGTGGCCTTTGTAGGTCGTTTGACGCCGTTGGGTTGCATTCCTGCCGCGTTTATCATGGCGCTCTTTTATTTGGGCGGTGAGTTAGCTCAAAGTCGTTTGGGCTTGCCGTCTTCAATTACGGGCGTCTATCAGGGGCTTTTGCTCTTTTTCATTCTCGCCTGCGACACCATGATTTTCTATCACTTCAAGTGGGTTGGCTTTAAGAAGGAGGCCGCCTGATGAGTCTCGTTGCTTCGATTATTGCGTCTACCCTCAATGCCGGGACGCCGCTCTTGATTGCGGCTGTGGGCATCATGATTCATGAAAAGTCAGGGGTACTTAACCTCGGGATTGAAGGGATTATGTTGATGGGGGCTGTCACTGGTTTTGCTGTGACCCATGCCACAGGCAGTTTTGCGCTCGGCTTTTTAGCTGGCATGGGCGTAGGGCTTCTTTTGGGGCTTTTGTTTGCTTTCTTTACGATTGGGCTTCGTGCCAATCAGTATGCCGCTGGTTTGGCGTTGACGCTTTTTGGTACGGGTCTTTCGGCCTTTATGGGGCAACCTTTACAAGGGGCAGCATTGCCCTCGCGTGCGCCTTTGGGGATCCCGGGGCTTCAAGATATTCCGTTTTTGGGTGAAGCTTTCTTCTCGCAGCATTGGTTGGTCTATGGTGCTTTGTTGATGCTCGTAGGAGTTTGGTACTTCCTATTTAAGTCTCGCACTGGTTTGATTTTGCGTGCCGTCGGTGAGTCGCCTGAGTCCGCTTTTGCGCTTGGCTATCCAGTACGCAAGATCCGTCTTTATGCCGTTGCCTTTGGGGCGACGATGGCGGGGTTGGCAGGTGCATATTTATCGCTTGTTTATACGCCGCTTTGGGTCGAAGGCATGGTCGCTGGTCGTGGTTGGATTGCTTTGGCGCTTGTGACATTTGCAACATGGCGACCTGCACGTGTGCTCGTTGGGGCTTATCTCTTCGGGGGCGTCACGATGCTGCAGTTTGCTGTCCAAGGGACAGGCATTGCGATACCGCCTCAGTTTATGGCGATGACCCCTTATTTAGCGACGATTTTGGTGCTCGTTTTGATTAGTCGTAACCCTGCTTGGATTCGCTTGAATGTGCCTGCGTCCTTAGGCAAACCATTCGCGCCAAGAAGCTAAATTTGACCAACTTTTGTAAGGCTAAGACGGTAGGCAAGACGCGCCGTCTTGGCTAAACTAGAAAGATATTCTTTTCATTTATACGTTTTTACTGGAGACCGACTTTTATGCAAAAACGTACTGCTTTCAAGCTCTGTATCGCAGGTGCCGCCGTGTTGCTTACTGCCTGTGGTAAGGAAGAACCTAAGACCGCGCCGGTTGCGCCGGAAGCCAAATCTGTTGCTCAGGCCGCTGCCGAACCGATGAAGGTTGCCTTTGTTTATGTGAGCCCAGCAAACGAAGAAGGTTGGTCTTCTCAGCATGACCTTGCGCGTCAGCACGTCGAAAAGACGTTTGGCGACAAGATCAAGGTCACGTGGATTGAAAATATTCCCGAAAACGCTGACGCTGAACGCGTGATTCGTGACCTCGCTCAACAGGGCAATAAGATGATTTTTGCTACATCTTTCGGTTACATGAATTCCGTCCTCAAGGTTGCTAAGGAATTCCCGGATGTCTACTTTGAACATGCGACGGGTTATAAGACCGATAAGAACGTGAAGAACTACACGGCTCGCTTCTATGAAGCTCGTTACCTGGCTGGTATGCTCGCTGCCGCGACGACGAAGACCAATGTCTTGGGTTATGTGGCCGCTATTCCAATTCCTGAAGTCTTCCAGGGTATCAATGCCTACACGATGGGTGCCCGTACGGTGAACCCGAACGTTGAAGTTCGCGTTGTTTGGACGTCTTCTTGGTATGACCCGGGTAAGGAAGCCGATGCCACGAAGTCCTTGATTGGTCAGAAGGCTGACGTGATCACACATCACACCAACTCGACGGCTGTCGCTGCCACCTGCGAAGAAGCTAAGATCCCGGTCATCTCTTACCACTCTGCTATGCATAAGGCTGCGCCCACCATGCTCCAGGCTGGTGTGGTTCACCGTTGGGAAGAGTACTACACCAGTGAAATCCAGGCCGTTTTGGATGGCAAGTGGAACAATACGCCGGTTTGGGGCGGTTCCAACGTTCATATGATTGAACTCGCCGACGTGACGAAGAACGCGCCGAGGGAAGTGGCCGACAAGATCGTGAAGACCTATCAGAGCCTCGAAAAGGGTGAATTCCATCCGTTCACGGGGCCTGTGGTTTCTAACGAAGGGAAGGAAATGATTCCGGCTGGTAAGACCGCTACCGACGCTGAACTTCAGAACATGATGTACTTCGTCGAAGGCGTGGCCAACAAGGTGTCGACCCAGAAGTAATTTGCCGATTTTATCGGATGATGAAGTGCGGCGATAGGTCGCACTTCGATGAGCCTCCTTTCTCATTTTGGATTGGAGGCTTTTCTTCGTCTTTGTGTAGCCAATTGCAAGTACCAAGAACGATTCCGTACTGTTAAAGTAATATCGTTCTAATACGCTTTTTGAGCAGCGTGCGATAAAGTTGATGTCTTGGAGGATCGCGTGCACGATCAATTTTCCATCATTACCACCCTTGTGACCGGCTTTGGCTTAGCTTTAGTGTTTGGGTGGTTAGCCGAACGATTTCTAAAAACACCGGCATTGGTGGGCTATATCATTGCAGGTGTTGCAGTGAGCTTATTTCCGCTGTTGCCACCTGTTGACCACGGTGTGACGCAACAGTTTGCCGAAATCGGCGTCATGTTGCTGATGTTTGGCGTGGGGTTGCATTTTTCTGTGGCCGACCTTATGAAAGTCAAAGGCGTGGCTGTCACAGGTGCACTCCTACAGATGACCATCTCGGCTTCAGCGGGCACGGCCGTTGCTTTGCTCGCTTGGAGTTGGTCGTTACCCCTTGCGATCGTCTTTGGGATGACGTTGTCTTGTGCGTCGACGGTCGTGGTGATGAAAGCCCTCGAATTACGTCGTTTGACGAGCGCGCCAAGTGGTCAGGTAGCCATTGGGTGGCTCGTGGTGCAGGATCTGGTGACGGTCTTCATCATGGTGTGTTTGCCGATTCTTGCCCAAGTCACGCAGGGTAGCGGTCCCATGGATCCTCGCGAAATCGTTGTATCGCTCTCCAAGACGATGCTCGGTTTGGTGATTTTTGTCGCGAGCATGTTGATCGTGGGTCGCCGTGTGTTTCCGTGGATTTTGCAACGCGTGGCCGTGGCGGGCTCCCGAGAACTTTTTACGTTGTGTGTCTTGGCTATTGCTATTGGAATTGCCTATGGTGCGGGTGCGATCTTTAACGTGAGTTTCGCGTTGGGTGCCTTCTTTGCTGGCATGGTGATGCGTGAGTCAAGTTTTGCGCATCGAGCAGCCAAAAACTGTTTGCCGCTACAAGACGCTTTCGCCGTGTTGTTCTTTGTGTCCGTCGGGCTCATGCTTGACCTCAAGGTCTTCGTCGAAGAGCCGCTCGCTGTGATCGGGGTCGTCTTGATCATCATGGTGATCACGAGTTCCGTGTCGGCCTTTTTGGTGATGGCTTTGGGCTGGCCCTTGGATACGGCGTTGGTGCTTGGTGCTTGCGTCTCTCAGTTGGGTGAATTCTCGTTTATTTTGTGTGGTCAAGGGATCGCTTTAGGGATCGCTTCTGAGCGTACGATGAGCTTAATCGTAGCGGCCTCTATTATGACAATTGCTTTAAATCCGTTGATGTTTGCCGTGGTGCCGCGCGTTCGTCACTATTTAGTGGGACATGGCAAATTCTTCCGTGAGGCTGCGATGCGTGATTCGCCACTAACCCCTAAAGTGGCTAGGCCTGCGAATGTGAAGGGGCATGTGGTCATTACTGAAGTGGGTGAAATCATTGCCACGGTTTTGCCGAAGTTAGAGGCGAGCAACATCAACTCCGTGTGCTTTGTGCCTAACGAAAAAGAAATCCCTGACGGGATGAATGAATTGAAGCATTGCTCTCTCATTGTGGGCGATCCATCTGATCCGATTTTGATGGTGAAGGCGCATGTGATGTCCGCGTCTTTACTGGTGTTGCCTTCGGCCGATACGGTGGTGAATCAACATATTTTGACGGCTGTGCGTGGGCTCAAAGAAGATTTGCCAGTCATCGTGCGTGTGGTGCATCCTGACGATGTAGAGGTGTATAAAAACGACAAATATGTGACCGTCATTTGTGACGTAGCCATTGCTTCGACGACCTTGGCGAACTTGATTCATGAAACCTATGGTTTGCCACTGACGGCCTTTAAGAGTAATGATGATGACGATGATGCGTTAACGCCCGAAGAGCAAAAAGAACTCGAAGAAGCTAAGCGCGAGTCTGATCTTGTCGAAGTGATCCGCGCCAAACTTCATCAAGTGAAGATGCCTGAGGTGACGAAGATCAAAGTGCCTAAGATCAAGACGCCAAAGTGGCATTTACCGAAGTTCTCGTTACCCGAAGTAACAATTAGCATCGTAAAAAAGACTTCAGAGGCGCCTAAGTCTGAACCCAAGGATGTAGCTACGTCAGCACCAAAGGCTGATGTGTCGCACAAAGACACTGTGCCCCTGGCTGACGTGACACCCACGGTGTCCAAAGTAGGAAAGCCCGAGACGAAGGATAGCGTTTAAGGACAATAAAGCATGACAACAGAGACACTTTTGATGGTGGTTGCGCTCCTTTTGGTGGGACTCATTGGCGCGGTTGCATGGCTCGTTGTACAGGTGCGTTTATTTAACCTCATGCATGACGAGCGTGCACGACGCGACGAACAAGATGAAATCATCGATGCGATTCTGACGGGTGTTCGTGGCGAGCGCCAAGAAGGGCAGATGGCTTTAACAAGTGTTGAGCGTAACCTGAGTCAAGCCATGGCCAATTTGACGGCTTTTGTGATGGATCAGCAACAAAAGAGTGCGACTGAAGTGCGTACCTTAAACGAGACGGCACGTCAGTCGTTGGCTGAAACGCGAGAAGTGATGCATCGACAGTTAATGGAACTTCAAACGTTGGTTGACCAGCGCTTTGCCCGCATCATTGAAGCCAATGCACATGCGAGTGAGTATTTAGGTACGCGCTTAGAAGGGAAATTTAACGAGATTCGTACAACGGTTGACGCGAACCTCGATAAGGTGCGTACAGCCAACGAAGTGAAACTCGAAGAAATGCGAGCGACGGTTCAAGAAAAGTTGGATCGCACCTTAGCTGATCGTTTGACGGCAAGCTTTAAGACCGTGGACGAAAAGTTAGGCCTTGTGCAAACAGGTTTGGGTGAAATGCGACAGATGGCTGCGAGCGTGCGTGACCTCAAGGGGGTGCTCACAAACGTGAAGACGCGTGGCACCTTTGGTGAAACGCAACTTGAAACGATCCTGAGTAACATCTTGACTCTCAATCAGTTTGAGGCGCAGGTGCGAGTGATTCCTGGGAGCAATCAAGTGGTTGACTTTGCGGTCAGAATGCCGGGCGCCGAAAGAGATGTGCCTTGTTGGTTGCCGATCGATTCGAAGTTCCCGGTTGAAGACTATGCTCGTCTATTAGAGGCCGAAGACGCCGCCGACGCGACTAAGGCCGCTCAAGCGCGCAGTGGTCTAGAAAAAGCTGTTTTGGTGCAGGCGAAGTCTATTCACGATAAGTACGTGAAGCCACCCTACACGACAGAATTTGCAGTGATGTATTTGCCTAGTGAAGGGCTTTACGCTGAAGTCATTCGTATTCCAGGGCTCTTTGAACGTCTGCAACGTGACTATCGCGTCACGCCGGCTGGTCCCACTGTGGTGAGCGCGTTGATTAATAGTTTGCAGATGGGCTTTGTGACCTTGGCACTTCAGGAGCGTAGTAGTGAAGTCTGGAAGGTGCTTGGTGAAGTGAAGGGTGAATTCTTGCAGTTTGCCGATGGCTTTGCGAAGGTGCAAAAGAAATTTAGTGAAGCGCAATCGAGTCTAGATGCGATGAAGACGCGCCAAAACGTCATGCAAAAGAAAATGAGCGCGATCGAAACCGTCGGTTTACTCACGGAAACAACTCAAACGATGTCGGTAAGCGAGAAAAAACCTGAGTCTGACACCGATCGGGCTTCCCAAGGGCTAAACTAAGCCTATTATGCCTTTCAAAAGGCCAAATAAGGAGAAAAACATGAAAAAGATTGTGCTTGCCGCCATGATTGTGAGCGGTGCCATCGTACTTGCAGGCTGTAACACCGTCGCGGGTTTCGGTACTGACCTTAAGAAGGGGGCTGAACATGTCGGTTCTGCGCTCGAACGCGCAGGGAGTAGTGGCGGTGGTTCTTCGAGCCAAACCTCAAGCCAAGCCCCTGCTAAGTAACTTTTGAAAAAGCAGTGATTTCGCTATGAGGTCACTGCTTTTTCTTTGGGCAAATAGAACGCCGACGATGCGACAAAAACAAAACGCCCTCGATTTCGAAGGTCGAAATCGAGGGCGTGCATTTAGATGCTAAAGAACGTTATTCTTTGTTGATTGTCGTGCGAGAGCGACGGCGGAAGCGATTGCGAAGCGACCCTTGACGACGATGGTGTGCCGGACGACAGTTGTTTTGTTCTTCTGGCGTCGGAGTTTCAACGACGGGCTTGGGTGCAAGTTCACCAAACTCAGGTGTGAGACCTTGCGTAAACTTCGTGTCGTAGTCTTCCAGGGCGCGACCTACGAGCTTTGAGAGACCAATCAAGGCAATGACGTTCGGAATGACCATCAAACCATTAAAGAGGTCGGCGAGCTCCCAAACCAGGGTCACGTGCAAGAAGGAGCCGAGCATGATGAAGCCTAAGACAAGCACACGGTAGACCGATACCCAACGAACGCCAAATAGATATTTGACGTTCTGCTCAGCAAAGAAGTACCAACCAATGATGGTCGTGAAGGCAAAAAAGAGTAAGCAGGTTGCGACGAACCCGTTACCGATCGAGCCCAGCCCCAGTGTAAAGGCCTTTTGCGTGAGCGAAATACCCGTCGTCGTTCCGTCGAGTGCGCCCGTGCAAAGAATCACGAAGGCGGTCATTGTGACCACGATGAAGGTGTCAAAGAAAAGGCCGACAACCGCAGCCAAACCCTGTTCGGCAGGATGGCGAACACGAGCGACAGCGTGGGCGTGCGGAGTCGAACCCATCCCAGCTTCGTTAGAGAATAGACCGCGCGCCACACCATAACGAATCGCTTCTTTGATACCAGCTCCAATCACGCCACCAGTGGCAGCGACTGGGTCAAAGGCACCGACGAGGATCATTTCAAGAGCCTTAAAGACGCCATCCCAGTTCGTAAAGATGATACTGAGTGACCCGATGATGTATACCACAGCCATGATGGGCACCATCTTTTCTGCAAACGAAGCAATGCGACGAATGCCACCAATGAAGATGAAGCCAGCGAGCATAAAGACCAGGATGCCAGACAACCAGGTCGGCATACCAAAAGCCGTCTTAAAGGCGTCAGCGATGGAGTTTGCTTGCACCATATTGCCCACGAAACCGAGCGCAATGATAATGGCGACGGAGAAGCAGGCTGCTAAGGTCTTGCTACCCAACCCTTGGCTAATGTAGTAAGCGGGACCGCCCGTGATATGGCCGTGTGAGTCACGTGTGCGGTAGATTTGCGCGAGCACAGCTTCGGCAAAGATCGTGGCCATCCCAAAGAAGGCCGCAATCCACATCCAGAAGATGGCACCAGGACCACCCATGGCAATGGCTGTGGCGACACCAGCGAGGTTACCCGTGCCCACCTGAGCAGCAATGGCCGTGGCGAGCGACTGGAAGGAGGACATCCCGTCTTTGTCGGCCTTTTTGCCAAAGAGGTTGATGCAACCGAAGACTTGCTTCATCGCTTTGGTAAAGCGGCGAATTTGTACGAAGCGAAGCTTCCACGTAAAGTAAATCCCCGTTCCGACTAAGAGCGGGATGAGGCAATAAATGCCCCAGAGCAGGCTATTAATGCTCTGCACAATGTGTGTGGCTTGATCCACGATAGAACTCCCGATGATGCTTGAATAGGACACAACATGCGTGATGTTGGCCATTAGCTTGTTTTTGTTTTGGCCGGGTGGCAGGATGCGGACACTAGGAAACGACCCTGCAATAAAAAGATGTATATATAAAAAAAGACCCGGTCTCGAGACCTCAGGAGGAACCCGAAATGCCATTGTACGCGCACATCGGTCGAGTGAGTTATGAGCGACTAACGTAAAGAGGGGATCGTAGATTGCTTAGAAAATAACAATACCTTTTTAACGAATTGCCTTGAAAGCCCTGTGTCATGGACGTAAGACTTGTTTTGATGTGTATCAGTAACAAGGGTTTTCCAAGGCTTGAGACCAGCGCTCAAACGCCAAACGACGCATATCGATTACAATGTTCGGCCTTTTATTGGCTTTTTTGGGAGTAAAGCATGCTTCGCAAATTCATGCGCGGTGCTATTTATGTGGCTTTTGCGATGGTGGCCCTTTGGGTACTCGTTAACGTGGTCTCGATGGTGCGTTACGCGATTAATTAAGGCCGCTGTAGCTTAAGAGCAACAAAAGCAGCAGGTACGCCGTCTGGTTTTATGGTGATCGTGCCATAGCGTGCCATCTTTTTACCGGCTTTGAGCACCAGCTTATCTTGGGTGACCAATAAAGGCGCTTTGCCAGCGAGCGTCAACACTAAAAACTTCTGATCCAATGGATCGCGACAACGCACACTGATATGGTCTTGGGCGGTAGCAATCGCTGCGTTGTCGATATGTGCCGTTTGCTGGCACCAGGCTTTGACCGCTTCGATGGCTTTGGTTTCATCGCCTAAAAAGTGAGGTCGAGCAAGGACTTCAGCGAGCTCAATGATGGTTTCTTCGTCACGAAGGACGGTAATGAGACCTGTGTCCAAAGCTTGGCGAATCGGCTCGGCCTTAGGGTCGTGCCAAAAAATCAGATCGAGGATGACGTTTGTGTCAAGCACAATAGGGCAACCTTTGATCGGTTGACAAGGGATCGTAAGACAGTCAGTGATAACACTGTGGCGCAAGGTTTCGGTGAGACTCATAAGTGGGTATTCGGGAAAATTCCGTCTTCTAATGAGGAGCAAGTCCTCAAAAATGTGCTAATTTTATCGAACGCGACTATTTTTCGCGCAGTTGATGAGAATCGACTTGCTTGTCGCGCTCCGAGCATCCGCGGGTCGGGTGCTTTCTTCTTGTACTACAATGGAATTTTTGCTTGATCCGACCATTTGGGTGGGTCTGATTACCCTAATCGTTCTTGAAATTGTTCTCGGGATTGACAATCTCGTTTTCATTGCCATTATTGCCAAAAAGCTGCCGGCCTCTCAGCAGGATAAGGCGCTTTATATGGGCTTAGGCCTTGCGCTCGTGATGCGCTTGGGACTTTTGTCCATCATGTCTTGGCTTGTCGCACTCACCGACCCAGTGTTCTCGATCTGGGAACATCCTTTCTCTCTGAGAGATTTGATTCTGTTGGGCGGTGGTCTCTTCCTTCTTTATAAAGCTACCACTGAACTCCATGAGCGTCTTGAGGCGTTGCCTCATACGGAAAGCGCTTCGCAAGGAAAAGCCGGCTTCTGGTTTGTGATTGCGCAGATTCTCGTCCTTGATGCTGTCTTTTCGCTTGACTCCATCATTACGGCTGTCGGTATGGTGGATAACCTTTACGTCATGATGACCGCTGTGGTAGTTGCCATGATTGTGATGATTGTTGCAAGTCGTCCGCTCACTACCTTTGTGAATTCGCATCCGACGGTGGTTGTCCTTTGCTTGTCGTTCCTTTTGATGATTGGTTGTAGCCTCATTGCCGAAGGCTTGGGCTTTCATCTGCCAAAGGGTTACCTCTACGCTGCGATTGCATTCTCGATTCTTATTGAGTTCTTTAACCAGTTGGCCGCACGTAACGCGTCGAAGAATCTGGCTCGTGTGCCGTTTCGTGAACGTACGACCTCTGCGATTGTACGTTTGATGTCTCGTACGCCGCCGGTCAAAGATGAAACCGTGACCGAAAACGTGTCTGAAGGTGTTGAAAGCTTTGCCCAAGAAGAGCGACATATGGTCGAAGGTGTCTTGACCTTGGCTGAACGTAGCATCAAAACCATCATGACGCCGCGAAGCGAAATTGCTTGGTTGAATGTGCGTCGTAGTTTTGAAGAAAATATGAGCCGCGTGAAGGATATGCCGCACAGTAGCTTCCCGGTCTGCGATGGTACGCTCGAAAACGTGATCGGTGTGATTAAGGCCAAGGACTTTATTGGCATGGCACCAGATTCGAAGGCATTGGCTGAACGTGCGAGCAAACGCCAGCCTCTGATGGTGCCCGAAACCATCAACGTGATTCGTTTGATGCAAGACATCAAGAGTTCTCAAAGTTCTTTGGTGTTGGTTGCCGACGAATTTGGTGTGATCCAGGGCCTTGCGACGGCGCATGACATTCTTGAAGCCATTGCGGGCGATTTCCCTGATGAAGGCGATCGACTCTCGATTGAAAAGGTCGATGGTGGTTGGAGTGCTGAAGGGAGTGTTGAACTCTTTTTGGTCGAACAAACCTGTGGTGTCGATGACTTAAAGTGTGACGACGGTGACTACGTGACCTTAGCTGGGTTGCTGCTTGACCGCTGGGGACGTTTACCTCAAAAGGGTGAGCGCCTTGAAGAGTCTGGCCTCATCTTTGAGGTGACTGAAGTGACTCGCAATCGTATTGAACGCGTCAAGATCACCAAAACGCCCATCGTCGAAGAGGGCGAAGCTTAAAGCGGCATTCTCCAGATTTGATCGCTTAACTAAACTAGGCGGCCTGACCTTCAGAGCCGCCTAGTTGTGTCTGGATTCACGAATGCTTGAGGGGCCTTTGTCAGCGTCGAAAGTCCCGCTGAGTGCTGTTTAAAGCAATCAGAAAAATGGACGTTTGTGTAGGCAAAGATACGTGCGAGTCGCTATAGTGGTTGAAACACTCGCAAAATTTGTACCTTATTCAAGGAGGATCGCGCATGGACATGCTCAAAGTTATTCGTGAACGCTACACCACAAAACACTATGATGCGACGCGTCGTGTGAGCGATGAGGATATGGCTGATTTGCTCGAAGTGTTGCGTCTTTCGCCTTCGTCTGTGAATGCACAGCCGTGGCACTTTTTTGTGGCAGATACTGAAGAAGCGAAAGCCCGTTTGATGCCAGCAATTTTGGACTTTAATCAACCTCGCGTCGCAGATGCGAGTCATTTGATCGTCTTTGCCGTACATAAGTCGATCGATGAGGCGTATTTTGAACGCTTATTGAAGCAAGAAGTGGCCGATGGTCGCGTGGCTCCAGAAGACCTCGATAAGAAGATTGACGCGGGTCGACGTCATTTTGTCGGGATTCATAGCGGCACTGAAGAAGAGTTGGTGAGTTGGGAAGCGCGTCAGGCTTATATTGCGATGGGGTTTTTGATGTTGGCTGCCGCCGAACGTGGCATTGATTCGACTTGTTTAGAAGGGATCGATATGGCCAAGATGGACGAAGTGCTTGGCTTAGAAGTCAAAGGCTTACGTACTGTGGTGGCCTTAAGCCTTGGGTACCGCTCTGACAACGACAGCAATGCGGCGCGTCCTAAGTCTCGCTTACCGTTAGACGAAGTGGTTACGGTGATTAAATAGTCCTTCGTTGATCGCTTTGGTAACTTAACTAGACATATTGAAACGGTCTTCTTGAAAAGAAAAGAAGACCGTTTTTTCGTCGAGTTTGATAGACTGTCACTTCATAGGTATGCCATAGGTGCGGCCCTCTTTGAAAGTTTTATAGGTTAACTCATGAAAACACGTCTCCTCATTCTTTTTGCTGCATTAATGCCGCTCGTTAGTCAGGCGGGAGAATCAAGCGAGCTCGAGTTGATGAGAGATAAAGCGCAAGCCGTGTTAGACGATCATGGGTTTTATGAAACCTGGTCGAAGCCCGGTGCCTTGGATACAGTTGATAAAGCAAAACGCGTCCAAAGCGAAGCTAAGCTCGAACTTCAGCGTGTCGACGACGCGTTTGGTGCCATGAAATATTGGTGTAATTCACGCTTTTTCGTGAACGCTTGTATTGATGAGGCACGTGAAGAACAGCACGTACGTAAGCGTGAAATTCGCGAAATTAATCTCAAAGCAGACGAGGTAATTCGTACGGATCGCACGGTGCGTACGCTGAAGCGTCAAGCGGAGCGTGAAGCCCAGCGAGGCCCTGTGGACATGACGTCTTCAACCCCAAAGCCCGTGCCTCATTTGGGTAAAACCGCAGAAGACGTTGAAAAGAATAACAGCAAGGCCGAAGAACGCCGATTAAAAGAAGAAGCGAATTTGCGGGCCTATGAAAAAAAACAACGTGAAGCCGCTGAACGCGCCAATAAGCAACCCGAACCCGCTCGTATGAAGGCTCGTGAACGGCAGGCGCCAACGATGCCGCAAGGCACACCCAAGGCGGTCGTCAAAGATCATGTCGAGAATGATGAGGCGACCATGGATGCGCGTCTCGCTCAAGAAGAAGTGAACACGCAGGCTTATGAGCAAAAGCAGGCCGATGCTCGTGCACGTATGGCTGAAGCTGAGGCCGCAGCCGCGAAGCGCCGTACAGAACGCGAAGCGCGTCAAAAGTCCTTTAATGAGACCTTGAAGGCGCGTCGTGAAGCGCAAGAGCGGTATGAAGAGACGAAGGGCAAGCGAGAATCGGGTCTTGAACGATTCTTCTAAGTTGAGTGTTTTTAAGGAAAGGGCATGTCGACAGCGCGTCGAGATCCACGTTTATTTGATCCAATAATTCCACTCGCAGAACGCGTGAGTCAGGCCTTTGAAACAAATGGGCCACTATCTCGAGCAGTGAAAGGGTTTCGCGCACGCGAAGGGCAAAAAGAATTTGCGCTTGAAGTTTGCCGTGCGGTGAACGACAAAAGTCTGCTAGTAGCTGAAGCCGGCACTGGGACGGGAAAAACATTTGCTTATTTGACGCCAGCCTTGTTGGCAGGGCAAACGTGCGTGATCTCAACAGCCGGGAAGTCCCTTCAAGATCAACTCTTTACCAAAGACTTGCCCGCGTTACGCGAGGCTTTAGGGATCCCCCTCAAGATTTCGTTATTGAAGGGGCGCTCTAATTACATCTGTCTTTATCGCTTAGAGTTAGCACGCTCAGGCAACAGTTTGCCAGAACCAAATTCCTACGAAAAACTTCGCCGCATTGAACGCTTTGCGGCGGTTTCTTCGAGTGGTGATCGCGCTGAACTTCCGGACGTCCCTGAAGACGATCGACTTTGGCCCATGGTGACGAGTACCCGTGAAAACTGTTTGGGTAAAGAGCGTTGTCCAAATTATGAAAACTGCTTTGTGAAAAAAGCACGCGACGAAGCTATGGAAAGTCAGGTCGTGGTGGTGAACCATCATCTCTATTTGAGTTCGATGGCACTTAAGCGCGAAAGTGACGCCATTGATGGCATGCTTCCGCAAGCCGGGCTCACCGTGATCGACGAAGCACATCAGTTGCCTGGCATTGCCTCGAACTTCTTTGGTTCGAGTTTTTCGACCTATGATGTTGAAGATGTCTCGGTTGAGGCACGTATGATCGGTCGCACGAAGTGTCGAGATGGTGCCGATTGGGAAATTATTTTTGATCGCGTCACGAAAGCCATCCGCGAACTTCGCTTAGCGGCTCAAACGATCGGTCTCAAAGAAGGCGACCGTTTTGCGGTTGAAGAGATTGAACGCTTTGGCGAATTGTCGCCAAGCTTCAATCGTTTGAGAGATACGTTCGTGGTGTTGGGTGATGCGTTGAAAGCTAATAAAGGGCGTGATGACGAACTCGATACGCTCGCTGAACGGTACGGGACTGTCTTAGACGAAATGACGCTTTGGATGGAAGTCTTGACACAAAGTCGGGATGGCGTGCGATCTGAAGACGTTTCGTTGATCGACACCGATAAAACCGATGACGACGCAATGACCGAAGGAGATGACGTAGCAGCGACGAAGCAAGACGCAAAAGTCAATCGTCATATGGTTCGCTGGGTTGAAGTCTCTCAACACGGGATACGCTTTAATCAAACCCCATTAAGCTTTGCCCGTGAATTCGCTGAAATGCGTGAGCGTGAAGGCGGCGCTTGGGTCTTTACGTCGGCGACATTGAGTGCTAGCGGCGACTTTAAGCACTTTAAGGCAAGTCTTGGGATTGGTGAGTGCGTTGAACGCAGTTGGGAGAGTCCTTTCCAATATTGGGAGCAGGGGTGCTTTTATCTGCCGGTAATGCCTCCACCTGCGAACAATACCGCAGAACACACGGTCAATATGATCGATAAGGTTTGGCCACTCATTAATGCCGCAGGAGGACGTACCTTTATTTTGTGTACGTCGCTCGTTGCCGTTGATGAAGCTGCTAAACGCCTATCGGCTTTATTAGAGGCGAATGGTCATCCGTATCCTTTGCTTGTGCAAGGGGATCGACCTAAGATGCGGTTGATTGAGTCTTTCCGTTCACATGGCAACGCCATTTTGGTGGGTTCGATGAGCTTTTGGGAAGGTGTTGACGTCAAAGGGGATGCGCTGTCGCTCGTTGTGATTGACAAGTTGCCTTTTGCGCCGCCCAACGATCCTGTGAATCAAGCGCGTAGTCGAGCAATCAAAGAGTCGGGCGCAAGCCCCTTCTTTGTGCTTTCGTTGCCTGAAGCTATTATTGCCTTAAAGCAAGGAGCAGGGCGCTTGATTCGTAGTGAAGAAGATCGAGGGATGCTCGTAATTTGCGACACGCGTATCGTTCAAAAGGGGTACGGCAAATTGGTACTTGATAGCTTGCCAGACTTTTACCGTACCCGTCGTGAAGATAAAGCCCTCGAATTTTTCTTGCAACCAGAACGTTTTGCCGAGGGCCTCTATCGAAGTTAGTCGTGCGAGCGATCAGTCTCTCACGAACTTCGCAACGGTTTCGACGTGTAGGGCGCCCGGGAAGAGATCTACGGGCACGATCGATTCAATACGCCAACCGAATTGAATAAATCGGGTTGCGTCACGCGCGAAACTCTTTGGATTACATGACACATACACAAAGCGTTTGAGTGCGAGCCCTGTGAGCATGGCTGGTACGGTTTCGTCAAGCCCTTTAAAAGCGGGATCTAAAATCGCCGTGGTGGGATTGAGCCCCTGTGCAATCAGTTTTGGGAGAACATTCTCAACGGCGCCCGCATAAAACTCTGCGTTCTTGATGCCGTTTTGGGTGGCGTTATGTCGCGCGCGATCAATAGACGCTTCAACCCACTCGATCCCGATGGCATGACGAGCGTGCTGTGCACCCATCAGTGTCATGGTGCCGATACCACAGTAGAGGTCTAAAAAGACATCATCAGCCTTCGGATCCGCCCATTGAAGAGCTTGCGCATAGAGCTTTTTGGTTTGCCCTGGATTCACCTGTAAGAAGGTTTCAGGTCGCACATCAAAGGTTAAGCCACCGATTTGCGTTGTGATTGCTTCACGCCCAGCAATCAGTCGATAGTCGTTGCCCAAAACTGCATTACCCGCCGCAGGATGACGAGAGAGATATAGGCTTGTCACGTGGTGGGCATCGAGTGCTTGTGCCAAATGACTTGCAAACGCCATCACATCAGGCGTCCAGTCACAAACAACCAAACAAACCAAGCGTTCATGTGAATGGTCACTCTCGCCTTCTCTCATCAAGAGTGTACGCACATCGCCTTGAAGGCGCGTTTCATCCCAAGGAGTCAACGCTGTCTCGTTGAGTGCTTGCGCAGTGGCTTTTGCGACGTCGCTCATCCAGCGAGGTGTCTGAGGGCAATCAACCGAAGCGGGCACTGGTGTGTGTGTGCCTTGGGCATAAAGCGCAAATTGCCAACCGTAGTCTTCCTCTTTAGATCCGTAGAGCACCGCCTTGTTACGAAAGCCCGTGTTAAAGCATCCATCTTTGATGTCGGCTTCAATCAGTGGCAAGGGCGTGGGCGTGACGACCTTGGCTTCGTCTAGCGCTACCGTCAAAAGACGCGTCTTAACGTAGGCTTGCCCTTGAGGAGAGAGCGCAGCCAATGGGCACCCCCCACAAGCAGGGGTCGCTCGGTAAGCGGTGCATGGATTGGGATCACGCCAGGCACTTTTTTCGAGCCAGTCAATAGGTTGCGCAATGCCAGAACGCGCGCCACGGGCGGGCGGCGTCACGTGAGCACGCACGACGTCGCCCGGCAAAGTGCCGGGCACAAAGATGCGGGTGTTGTCGTTAAACGCAATCCCTGCACCACTAGGCGCTAGGTCTGTAACCTTGAGAACTTTTTCAGTCATGCTTTAAAAGAAAAACTCAGGCGATTTTTGTTGTGTGCAGAATGGCGCAATACGCTCACGCACCTTTCGAAGATGGGCTTGAACGGCTTCTGGATACTTGCGACCGCCATCAGGGCATGCGTTAACACAAGCTAGACAACCAATACACAGGTTTGGATCTATCACGCGCATCGTAAAGGCATCGATGATGTCCATGGGACACACTTCAGCACAACGACCGCATTGACGGCAGATGGCTTCTGGTACCGGTACAGCAACTTGCGCAGGATAAGGACGCAAGTCACCTTCGCCCGGGAAGGCGGGTTCTCCCGTGAGACGGTCTTCTGTCAGACGCATAAGCACCTCTTTGGCAAACCCTTCGATTTGATAACGATCGTTGTCGTTTGGGTGGCCTTGACCAAATTCGGGGAAGATGCTGTGTTCAACGGGGAATGCAGCCCCTGCAGGCACTACAAACCCAGAAGTACGTAGTACGCTAGCGAGCTCACGTAAGGCATCTTCATGGGCACGATAGCCATAGGTGACAATTGGGATCGCGATCGCGCCATTGCCATGCCACTGCGACATTTGCTGCATGGGGCGTGGTACGCGACCGGCGTACACAGGCACACCAACAAACAACAATTCGTCAGGTGCAAAGGTACGCTCTGATTCGAGATTGTAGCGATCGGTAACATCGAGTTCGTCGATAGGAAGGCCAGCGCCATGTAAGCCAGATGCTAAAAAGTGCATCACACGGCGCGTGTGGCCCGTTGGTGAAAAACGAGCCAAAAAAATACGTGATGGGGTCATATTGTCACGCGAAAAAGAGGGAGTGAAAGACGTTTTAAAGGAGAGAAAGCGTCGTACCGCAGACAATGATAACCAAGACAGCGGGAAGTGCGGCAAAAAAGAGGCCAGAGGAAGCGCCTGCCTCAAAATCTGCAAGGTCGTCTAGGGCGATATCTTGGCGTCGATGTTTGAGGGCTTGACGCAGAATCACTAAGACCTGTAAGTAGAGAAGCGAGATGAAGCTGAAGGCGCCAGCAAGAAGTTGCCCGCTGCGAGCCCCTTCGATGACATAAGGCGCAAAAAGGGCAGCTACTACCACAAAGGCAAGGCCACCCAACCAGAGCGACTTGTGCGCACGGTATTCCGTGAGGAGTACCGTGAACACAAGTTGTCGACCATGTTGAGCAGGGTCCTTCATCAGAGACTGCCGCCCGCAACGACGAGCACAAAGAGCGGGCTCACCACACCAATCATGAGGCGGATGAAGGTAAGACGTGCTTCGGACATCGGGTGCGCTGCACAAAGTTCCTTGCGCGTGGCAGGCCAAGCAACCCAAGCGGCGGCAATGGCAATACCGAAGGTCGAAAGCGGCATACCGACGTTACTCGTGACGTAGTCGAGTAAGTCAAAGATCGTCTTATTGAAGAGCTTGACATCACTCCAAGCACCAAAGGAGAGCGTCGAGGCTAGACCCACTAGGGTACAGCCTAAGATCGTGACGCCAATGGCGGTGCTACGCTTAATGTTGAAGCGACGGGTCAACAAAGCCGTGCAAGCTTCAAGCATCGAGACCGACGAAGTGAGGGCGGCCACGACCAAGCAGAGGTAGAAGAAGATGGCAAAAAGCTGACCCAAGGGCATCTTCGAGAAGATGGCTGGCATGGTGACGAACGTCAATCCAGGCCCCGCCGTCGGGTCAAGACCGAACGCGAACACGGCTGGCAAGACCATCAAGCCACCAAGCACTGAGGACATGATGGCAAGGAGAGCCACCCAACCCACGGCCCCCGGAAGGTCAGCCTTCGGGCTTAAATAGGAGCCATACGTAATCATCGTGCCAGCGCCCAAAGAGAGCGAGAAGAAACAAAAGCCCATGGCGTTAAAGAGGGCTGTAGCATTGAAGTCATCCCAACGCGGAGCGAAGAGGTATTCTAGCCCAGCCATGCCGCCAGGCAATGTGATGCCACGAATGATGAGGATGATCATCAAAATAAAGAGGGCAGGCATTAAGATCTTGGCGACACGTTCAATACCACCCTGAATGCCGCGCAGTACGACGATGGCTGTGAAGCCCAAGAAGAGCATCATATAGAAGAAGCTCAAGGCGCCGTCAGACACGAAGCTACCAAAGTGAGCGCCCAAGAGTTCAGGGTTACTGATCAGGCCGTATCCAGTGAAAGCATCTACCGTGTATTTCAAGCACCAACCGCCGACGCTCGAATAGAAGGACAGAATCAAAAAGACGGTAAAGACACCCACGCCACCAAAGAAACCCCAGCCGCGGCCGCAGACACGCGTGAGGCTTTCCATGGGTCCCGCGCGCCCGGCACGACCCATGGCAAATTCAGCCACAAGCAACGAAATGCCGACGGTGAGCGTGAAGAAAATGTAAGGCAGCATGAAAACGGAACCGCCATTGGTACCGGCCATGTAAGGGAACTTCCAAATTGCGCCGAGTCCAACGGCCGATCCGGCACTCGCCAGGATGAAGCCAAGACGTGAGCCCCAGCTAACGCTATGCGTTTCAGACATGTATGGATACTCCGATTGTTGTTTTTAGGTGATTTGCACTCGGCAGCGAAATTCGAGGGAGAGGGCTACCGACATGCAAACGGTTATTAAAAGTCGTTAAATAAAACCAATACCCTTGAGGGTCACGATTGTGATGAGAATCGGGGCGAGGAAGCCAGCCACCACGCGGTAGGTTGTGAGGAACCATGGAGAGACAGGGTGAACTAACGAAAGCTGAGACTTCGTTGTTGACCAAGCTAACCAGGCTGTCACAATAGCGATACCTAACACACCGATCGGCATCCCGATGTTACTCGTCGTATAGTCAAAGAAGTCAAAGAATGTCTTACCAAAGATCGTGATGTGCGAGAGAGGACCGAAGCTCAAGGCGCAAAGTGTACCCATAACAGCCAGGATTGACCCAGTCAAAAGGGTGGCGGCTGGACGAGATAAGTTCCATTCATCTCGCAAATACTGAACGGACATTTCCAAAATAGAAATACTCGAGGTCAAAGCGGCGACAAACAAGCACACGTAGAACGTGATGGCAAAGAAGTGACCAAAAGGCAGTTGAGCAAAAACAGCAGGCATCGTCGCGAATGTGAGGCCAGGCCCAGCATCAGGTGAGAGCCCAAACGCAAACACCGCGGGCATGATCATCAAGCCGCCGAGGATGGCAGACATGATGGCCAAGAAGACAATCCAAGAGACAGATGTCGGCAAATGAACCTTGTCGCTCAGGTAGCTACCATAGTTCATCTGAGAGCCAGAACCTACAGAGAGCGAGAAGAAGGCAAAGCCCATGGCGTTTAAGAGTGATTCGCTTGTAAAGGCAGACCAATCAGGCTTAAAGAGGAACTTCACGCCTTCCCAGGCATTGGGGAGCATAAGGCCGCGAACGATCAAAATAAGCATCATGACAAAGAGCAACGGCATCAAAACTTTGGCAACGCGTTCTATTCCTTTTTCAACACCAAAGAAGACGATGACAGCAGTAGCGCCCAAGAAAGCGAGGTGAGAAAGAACAGGTGTCACGCCAGACGAAGCAAAGCTTTCAAAGGCACCACGCATCATCGCTGGATCGTTGATGATGCCATTCCCGAGGAAGGCCTGCACCATGTAATAGACACACCAACCGCCGACCACCGAATAGAAAGCGAGCACTAAAAAGCCCGTTAAGACGGACAGAAAACCGATGCCACTGACGAAGGGACCGCCGAGTTTACGAAAGGCTGTGGCGGCGCCTGCGCGCACAGCACGACCCATACACATTTCACCGATCAAGAGAGTGAGTCCAATCGTGATCGTGAAAAAGATATAAGGCAACATAAAAATGGAACCACCATTAGTACCTGCCATGTAGGGGAATTTCCAAATTGCGCCGAGACCAACGGCGGAGCCTGCACTAGCCAAAATGAAGCCAATGCGAGACCCCCATATGGAGCGTTCTGCCATGATTATCTATCCGTTTTATTTTTTGGTTGGTAGTGCCAACTTTTAAATCGATCGAAAATTGTAAGCCCTTAGGGGGTACTAAGGGCTAATTGTGTGTGGAACTTCAGAGAAGTCCCGAAACTAAGACAATCAACACAAGGATCGGAGAGAATCCGATCATCATGGTACGAAGGAACTTCAATTGTCCTTCAGAGAGATTGCTGTTACGAGTAATATCGTCTCGAATCATTGGCCAACATTTCTGACCAGCAAGCCACAATATAATCAAGCCGCCAATCGGAAGCGAGATATTGCTTGTGAAGAAGTCAAACATGTCGAAAATCGTTTTGTCACCAAAGAAAGTGATGTCTGATAGCTTCCCAAAAGAAAGGCACGGCAAGGCACCAATAATGGCAAGTGCTAGCGTGGCAAGCATGGCTGCAGCACTACGAGAAAAGCGATGCTCATCGACTAGGAACGCCACAACAATTTCAATCATTGATACCGAAGAAGTCACGGCGGCGACCACAATGCAGAGATAGAAAATCACGGCAAAGAGTTGACCAAAGGGTAACTGCGAAAAAACAGCTGGCATCGTGATGAAAGTGAGACCTGGACCCGCAGTCGGATCAAGACCAAACGCAAAGACGCTAGGCATGATCATGAGGCCACCTAAGATGGACGATACAACGGCCAAGAAAGTGATCCACAAGCAACCGCCAACGAGATTCGAGCCTTTATCAAGATAAGACCCATAGGTGAGCATACAGCCGCAACCTACGCAAAGTGAGAAGAATGTAAAGCCCATTGCTTGTAAAAGGGCACTCCACGTAAAGGCGCTAGGATCAAACTTAAAGAGGAACTCAAGACCAGCGGTGGCGCCTGGCAACATCAAGCCGCGAGCAATGAGAACCAACATCATCACAAAGAGTAATGGCATCAACACTTTGGAGATGCGTTCAATCCCTTTGGTGACGTCTAAGGCGACAATCAGGCCATTAATTAATAGAAAGAGCCACTGAAACCCTAAAGCTAGGACAGGATCTGACACAAAAGCACCAAAGTGTGCACCAAGCTCATTCTGGTCAGCAATGAGACCAGAGCCTGTGACCGCTTCAGCAAAATAAGCGAGCGTCCAACCGCCAATGGCTGAATAAAAACACAGCACTAAAAAGCCAGTAAGGACCCCTAGGTAGCCCGCTGGCACCCAAGCACGACCTGCAAGGTTACGGTAAGCCGTTACAATGCCACCGCGCCCTGCGCGACCCAAGGCCACTTCGGCAATGAGCAAAGCAGCACCGACCGTAAAGGTCATAAGAATGTAGGGAAAGAGGAAGGCACTACCGCCATTCGTTCCTGCCATATAGGGGAACTTCCAGATGGCGCCGAGTCCAACCGCTGCACCAGCACTTGCTAGCACAAAGCCAATTCGACTCGTCCAGGTCTTTCTCTGAGCTCCGGACATAATGATTACTCCTGAACCGTCGCTTTTTATTCGTTTCTCGACGGACTGTGTGACTGATGAAATCAGTTACGAAGAAAGCAAAAACTGATGTGCAAAATAATCCAGATTTGAGTTTTTTTGCGTTATGTCGTCTCTGTACAACAGAGCCGGTGTAAAAGCATCAAAATCAGGAGATGGTTTGCACCACTTTAAGAATCGTAACAGGTGTGACGGTTTTGCGTCTAAGTACTTCGTAGGATCTGTACTCGATGGGATCAATATCTTTGCATTGTTTTCTTGTTTTTTTGCTTAAAAGAGGACTTTGGTGAGATTTTTGGAAGTGAACAATTGTTCAGTTTATAAAGTTAACTTTTTGTGAAATGATATGTACATCTCGTTGCAATCAGAACGGATATGCGGCCATTAGCTTATCCAATAAGCGTCATAATCAATTCAAAATTACGTCTCGTTGAGGAGGACACGATGAAAAAACAACTCATGACGTGTTTGGTAGCAGCCACCATGATGCCATTAGCATGTTGGGCGGCGAATGAAAGTGAGGTCCCTGCGAAAGCGATCCAGATGACGATAGAAGGTGAAGCACGTATGACTGTGCCTAACGACGAGGCCATTGTGGTATTGACTGCACAATGTCAGCAACAGGACGTCAATGCGGCAACCGATGAAGTGCTTCTCCGCGGTGATGTCGTGACGAAAGCTTTGAAGGCCTTAGGGGCGAATGTGGTGGTTGAAACGACAGGGTTGAGCACGCAACCTGTTTATACACGTGCCAAAGAAGGCAAAGTGTCTGAGATCGGTGCTTGGCAAGCCCGACAAACGCTACGTGTAACCGTGCGAGACGTGAAGTTAGTTTCGAAGGTCTTAAGTGCTGCGAGTGATGACATGACTTATGATGGCATTCAATTCAGAGTGTCTGATGGTGCACAAGACGCTCAACAGGATGCGTTGATTCGACAAGCAGTCTCCGATGCCATGCGTCAAGCGCATGTCGTTGCGCAATCGATCGGTCGAAAAGCGAGTGAACTTGAGGTGACGAATATTCGTGTGGGAGCAGTTTCTGATGGTGGCCGTCGCTATTATGCTGCGCCTATGTTGGCTACGGAGAGTGCATCCACTCATCGAGCGGTTCCCCAAGTCAGTGCGGGCACGGCAGAAATGTCACTCACTGTTGTTTTGCAGGCAGAATTGCCGAGATAAGCTGAACCAAAATGACCAAAAGGACAGTCGAAAAGAGGCACTAAAGCCATTTCTTTGTGGCTAGGTGCCTTTTTTTGACAAGAATGCAGAAGATGATCGGTAAAACCCTGTCATAAGGGTTCAATTTTCATTACAATGTCGTGACTTTTTAAAGTTCTCCGGAGTACGAATTGAACTCGCGAATCTATCCGCATCCTTTCTTTGCTCGTGAAGGTCGCCCCTTTATCATTGGAACCTTCGCTATGGTTGCCATTTTCTGGTTCCTTGACTGGGAATTTTTGGCTTTCCTTGCCTTGATCCTTTTTGTTTTCTGCGCTCAGTTTTTCCGTGATCCTGCTCGCGAAATGCCGACGGATCCTCGTGCTGTGTTGAGTCCAGTGGATGGTCGAGTCTGTAAGGTTCAGAAGGCGACGGATCCGCTGACAGGCGAAGATTGCACAATGGTGTCTATCTTTATGAATGTCTTCAATGTGCATTCTCAGAAGTCACCTGTTGCTGGTCGTGTCGAAGAAATTGTGTATACGCCTGGTCTCTTCTTGAACGCTGACCTCGACAAGGCCTCGACGGATAACGAACGAAATGCCGTTCGCGTTGTGACGGACGAAGGTCGAAGCATTACGTTTGTGCAGGTGGCTGGCCTCATTGCTCGTCGTATTCTTTGCTATACAAAGATCGGTGACCGCCTTGAAAAAGGTGAACGTTATGGTTTCATTCGTTTTGGTTCCCGTGTTGATGTCTACTTACCGTTAGATGCCGAAATCACAGTTTCGATTGGTGATAAGGTCACGGGTGTGATGTCTACGATTGCTCGACTTTAATTCGGTTGGCATGACAGATTTCTAAAAGCCTGCCTCGTGCAGGCTTTTTGCGCACAAGTGCAAAGATTAAAAGTCATTTTTTGTCCGAAAAATGTAAAAAAACGAATGAGCGAGAAGGGAAATTAAAAATACTCAGTCAAAAAGCAAGTCTAAATCGTCCTGTGCCATAAAGCATTAGGTGTAAAGTAAAGCCATAAGCTGTCAGTTGAGCGATGTCGAAGGTGTTTTGCTATTCGTAAAAGACGGTATCTGTCTGACTGACTGACATAATATTACGTCGAATTTATCGGTAGAATACATGCCTTTACGTGCAAAAGAAGGTTGAGCGTCACAGGCGTTTTGACTCACGTGTACGTGTCAATGGGTTAATGTCTTAACCGTCATTTCCTCAACGAGTTTGAGGACTTTTTTCTTACTAAGTCAATTTCGGAATGTGTTTCTCATTCATTAAGCGCGTCACTCATCAAACTAGTGACCTGGTTCGACAATGGCGAAGCCGAGGCGTGAGCCGACTGAGTGTCGCGATGAACCTGGTGTCACTTGGCCTACTGTGGCTAATGGTACCTTTAGAGCGTGAACCGCTAGCTTCATTACGTCGCGAAAAAAACTTTTTCTATCCTCAAATTGACTTTTCTGCCCCCAAAGCGTTGGATCCACTTCGCATTTTGATTCAAACCCTCTTTTTAATGATGGTTTGTCCCCCACGTGGGCACGGTCCTCGCTTGGTTAATACGACACTAGCCTTCTTGCGTACGATTGGAGCTGCTATTAATCGTATGGGTGACGCTTTTGGAGCTTTGGCCTTAAAGGTTGTACGCAACTTAGCGGATGACTCGCAACGTTATCCGATCAAATCTGAAAGGAAAGGCCTTTCGTGGGTGAGTTGGCTCTTCGTATTGCCAGGAATTGCTTTGGCTGCGCTTTGTATTACGCAACCCTTTAATTTGCATGGTCAGATTGTGTTTTTGACGTTCATGTTCTGTTCGATGATCGTCATGACACGTATTCGCGCGCGCATCACTTTGATGCTGCTCTTTGTGATCTCGTTTGTGGTTTCTGGACGCTATTTATGGTGGCGTTGTACGTCAACCGTGAGTATGGGATCGGGCTTAGACCTTTTCTTTGGCGCCTTGCTGTTGATTGCAGAAATCTATGCTTTTGCTGTGATGGTCTTGGGCTACTTTCAGGTTTGCTGGGTATTGGATCGTAAGCCTGCACCGTTACCCAAGGATCGTGAAACGTGGCCGCATGTTGACATCTTTATTCCGACGTATAACGAATCCATTGATGTGATTAAGCCTACGGTTTATGCTGCGCTCAATATGGATTGGCCCAAAGAAAAGCTTCACGTTTATGTGCTTGACGACGGTAGCCGTGATTACATCGCTGCCTTTGCAGATGAAGTGGGAGCTGGTTACATCAAGCGCGAAGAACATAATCATGCGAAGGCAGGCAATATCAATCATGCTATGACGGTCACGAATGGTGAATACATCGTGATCTTTGACTGTGACCATGTGCCTTCGAATGACTTCTTGACATCCACGGTGGGATGGCTTGTCAAAGATAAGAACATTGCTTTGGTGCAGACGCCACATCATTTCTATAGTCCCGATCCTTTTGAAAAGAACTTGCACTTGGATCGTGCGGTGCCGATTGAAAATTCGCTTTTCCATGATTTCATTCAGAAGGGTAATGACACATGGAATGCCACGATGTTCTGTGGATCGAGCGCTGTGATGCGTCGCGTTGCTTTGGAAGAAATTGGTGGTATCGCTGTTGAAACGGTGACCGAAGACGCCCATACGTCTTTAAAGCTCAACCGTCGTGGTTGGTCGTCTGCCTTTATTGATCGACCGTTGGCTTCAGGCCTCTCCACTGAAACGCTGTCTGCTCATATTGGCCAGCGTATTCGTTGGGCACGCGGTATGATTCAGATTTTCCGTGTCGACAATCCGTTGTTTGGTAAGGGGTTGACGTTGCCGCAACGTCTTTGCTTCTTTAATGCCATGCTTCACTTCTTGCATGGTGCGCCGCGCATTATTTTCTTGTTAGCGCCGTTGCCCTATATGTTTGCGGATATTTACATCATTTATGCTACAGCCGCGGCTGTGTTTGCATACGTGGTGCCGCACATGGTGCATACGGCTATGACGAACCAGATTTTGCAACGAGGCTATCGTTATCCATTCCTATCTGGCGTTTATGAAACGATTTTATCTTGGTACATCTTGATCCCGACGACGGTGGCATTGCTCTTCCCACACGTGGGTAAATTTAACGTGACCGCCAAAGGTGGGACGATTGGTGAAAAGTACCTTGATTGGCACATTTCATGGCCATACTTGGTGTTGATGGGGCTTAATATGATTGGTTTGGCCATTGGCATCAATAAAGCGATCTTCGATCCTAACCCTGAGTATTTGACTTTAGTCATTAATTTAGGTTGGATTGTGTACAACTTGATGGTATTAGGGGCTTCAATGGCTGTAGCTGTTGAAGAAAAAGAAGAGCATCGCTTCCCTCGTATCGCACTGAATCTCCCAATTGTGCTTGAAAAAGCTGATGGGACGCGCGTGAATATGCGTTCGGTGGAATATTCCCAAAAAGAACTTCGCATCCGTGCCGTGGATACTCAATTTGAAGGATTAGCTGATGGTGAAGTTGTTTATGTCGAATTGGCAGACGGCGACAATTGTCAGCGCTTTAAGGCTACGACAATCAAGACGATTGAGGGTCGTGGCATAGATTTGGCTATTGATTTGCCTGATACCACCGTTGAACGCGCTTGGAACAGTGCGACCTTCTCTCGTGAAGGCATGTGGGCCATTAAGCCAGAAGGCACGGTGGATGACCGCTTCTTGACGGGCTTCTTGAAGCTCGGCGAGCTGTCACTCTATGGCTATCGTTCCATGATTGAATTTTTACCTGGCCGGGTTTTGCCGGCTATTCGAGACGGTATTCGTTCTTTACTGCCCTATCGTCCGGTCAGTGAAAAGCGCCGATGGAGCCGCTACTAATGAAAAAGACCACGCTATTAACTACGATCACGGCCGTGATGGCCGCCATGACGATCGGCACTTACAGCACGACGTTGTCGGCTGAAAACTTAAAGTCTGTGTCCGATATTCAGCCTGTTTGGCGTACGGACGTGACGGGAAGTCGCACCGAAGTTCATCCTTTAATGAAGTTGGTGCCTGGGGGTATGGCAACCTCTGTGAAACTCACAGGACTTTCTCGTTTACAGGCCTTTGACTTTGGTGTACGTCCTGACGACGTGGTGTCTGAAGCAAGTTTGGACTTGCATTTCACGCCGTCGCCTTCGATTGCTGCTACAGCTTCGCAATTGAATTTCTATTTGAATGGTCGCTTACAACGCTCCATACCTTTGACGGCCGACATGGTTGGTAAGCCCGCTCACATGTCTTTGAAGCTTTCGCCCAAGGTCGTCGAAACAGTCAATCAGCTGACCGTTGAGTTCATTGGTCACACGTCTTCGGTATGTGAAAATCCAGCCGATGCTGCGATTTGGCTCGATATTGGCGCTGATAGTAAGTTGACTTTGGTCAAGCAACGCATTCGCCTCGCTAATGACTTAGCTAATTTCCCTGCACCTTTTGTCGATACGGTGACAGGGGCTCCCACGGTGTTGCCGATGGTCTTTGCAGGTCATCCTACCGATACTCAAAAGGAAGCTGCAGCGATTTTATCGAGCGTCGTTGGCCGTATGACGGAGTGGCGCGGTGCTGACTTCCCAGTGTTTTATAAGGGGACACCTGCTGCGGGTCACTATGTGGTTTTCGCTACAAATGACAAGCGTCCAGAATTTTTGCATGACTTGCCGCGTGCCGAAGGACCGATGGTGAGCATTACGGATGCACCTGGGTCACTTTACGGCAAGGTACTCGTGATTTCGGGGCGTAATGATGAAGATTTACTCGCGGCTGTTCGTGCTTTGGCAGTCGATCGTCCTGTGATGGTGGGTGAGCGCTTCAAGGTGAAGAAGGTTGAAATTCCACCTGCGCGTGAAGCCTATGATGCACCACGTTGGATCAATACAGACGTTGAAATTCCGTTCTCGAAGTTAATTCAGTATCCAGGACAATTGAGCGCTCGTGGTTATGCTATGCCGCAGGTGCATTTGCCTGTGAAGTTGGTGCCTGACCTTTATATGGTGGGTGATGCGGTTTTGGGTATGCAGGTGAACTATCGCTATGCTAAGCCAATGCCTGAAGAAACGGCACAGTTCCGCACTTTCATCAATGGTTTCTTGGCAGATAGCGATACGTTAGCAAGTAAAGACGGCCGTGGTACCCGTCAGGTTCATTTGCCTTCCTTCTACGGTTCTTTAGCCGTGAACGATCCGGTGGGACCTGTCTTAACGCACTTGAATGACTTGAGCTTCTCGGTCGACTATGAGCGCACGATTCAGGGTGGTTCGAAGGATAACTGCCGCTCGGTCATGTTGATCGCTCATCAGATGGAGATTGAACCCACGTCCACATTGACGATCAAGGGGCTGTATCACCATGCAGAGTTGCCAGATTTGAAGCTTTTTGCTCGTAGTGGCTTCCCCTTTACGAAGTACGCTGACCTCTCGCAGACGGCGATTCTGATGTCTGAAAAGGCATCAGAAACCGAAATGACGACCATGCTCAACACCGTAGGTCGCATGGCTGCGATGACAGGGGCGCCAGCGTTACATGTTCGTGTGACGGGTGATACGAAGTCGCCTTTGTTGGTTGATCGCGATATTTTGGCTGTGGGTCGTTTCCCTGTTGAAATGACTGATATTGACGAAGCTAATGCCATCAAGCTACAAAAGCAGATGCTCGATGATCTCGGTGCTAAGAAGGTTGGTGCACTGACTGAAGCCTTGCCTGGTAACCTCGATAACGGTGTTTCGGCTGTTGTTTCTGCAGAATCGCCTTTGTCTAGAGGTCGTACGGTGGTTGCACTGCTTTCTGAAGGTGCGCATGGTGCTGCGACGCTCAACGCAGAACTCGTCAATCCTGCTGGACTGGGAACTTTAACTGGTGCTGTGGCGATCTTGAATGACGCGGGCATCACGGGTTTTCAGGTCGGTGAGAAATATACAGTTGGCAATTTGCCGTGGTACCACAAGGTTTGGATGAGTGTGATTGACCGTCCAGTGGTGCTTGTTGTTTGTGCGCTCTTAAGTGCGCTCTTTGTAGGCTTTGGCATCTTTACCTTCATGCGCCTTTGGGTTAGGAGACGTGCATGATTAAAAAACTTTTAGTAACGGCTGTGCTTGCCACAGTCATGGCACCTACGATGGCTGCTTGGGATCTTTGGGACGAATTCCGTGTAAATGCGGTAGAAAACGGTCGTGTGATTGATCGTAGTGATAGCCGCAAGGTGACGACGAGTGAAGGTCAGTCTTATGCAATGTTCTTTGCGTTAGTTGCCAATGATCGTGCTTCGTTTGACGGCTTGGTGACTTGGACGGCTGATAATTTGTCAGGTGGTAACTTGACCAAGACCTTGCCCTCATGGCTTTGGGGGCAGGAGCGTGGCGATAAATGGGGTATTTTGGATACTAACAACGCCACCGATTCCGATATGTGGATTGCTTGGTGCTTCTTAGAAGCTGGTCGCCTGTGGAAGGATCCTGAGTACACAAAGAAGGGGTTAGCAATGATGGAACTTCTGAAAAAAGAAGTCCGTGTCGTTGATAACCTTGGGGCTGTCGTGTTGCCTGGTCGCGTTGGCTTTGAAGACAACGGCATCGTTAAACTCAACCCGAGTTACTATCCGCTCTTTATCTTCAAGCGTTTTGCGCTCGAAGATCCGTATTGGAACGATGTCTACGACGGTTCTCTTCGTATGCTGCTGCGCTCCGCGCCTGCGGGTATTGCCCCCGATTGGGCGCTCTTTGATAAGAATGGTCGCTTAGTGCCTCCTGACGGTGTTGATTACGAAATTGGTAGCTATAACGCTATTCGTACATACTTGTGGGCAGGCATGATGTCGCCTGATGACCCCAATCGTCGTCGTTTGCTAAAGCACTTTGAGCCCATGGTCGAAGCAACGAAGGCACTCAATATGCCGCCAGAAAAGATCCATACGGTGAATCTTAAGGTGAACGATACCGGACCTTTTGGTTTTGGTGCGTGCTTGATGCCCATGCTGGGTAATGATCGTACGGCAGGATTGATTCGTTCAGTGGTGGTGGCCGAACCTTTAACGGGGGACAGCTACTATTCGAGCGTGTTGGCGATGTATGGCCGTGGCTGGGACACGGGTAGATTTGCGTTTGACCGTGATGGTCGTTTGATTTTCCCGAAGGGTTGGTAATTACCTATGCAAACCAATCAGCATGACGGTGTGACAAACCGTCCTTGGAAAGGCTTAGGCATTTGGAACGTTTACTTCGTTCTGAAGTTTGCCCTCGCGGGCTTTGGCTACATTAACTTGGACCTTTTGGGTAATGCGTTACTCATGGCGTGGTTCTTGTTGCCTGTTAAGCACCGTGGTTTACGTATCTTGCGTGGCACATTAGGTTTTGTGGCCGCGGTCATTCTCATTTACTCCGAAAGTTGGTTACCGGGGATTGAGAGCATGATTGAGAATAAGGGTGGAATCACTGGTTTCTCGCTCTTATATGTGGCTGAGCTTGCCATTGACTTCATCAATCCTCGTATGGTGGGTTGGTCGCTCTTAGCACTTTTACTCTACTTCTTGCTCCGTAACTACTTGCGCTTGACGTTCTTTACGATCGCGTATTTCTTGGGGGTTGTGACGTTGCCGTTTGTGCAAACGTTGTTGCCTGAAGAAGCGCCAGTGCAGGTTGCAGGTACAGCGACGACCGCACAGGCGCCAGGTAAGACGAAGGCGGATGATCTGAAGGCTGTGGGTGAGTGGTATTCTGCGTTTGTGGACTATGAACGTGAACGTCGTGCCACGATGCCTCAAGGGCTCTCTGAGAAAGATACGCCGTTTGATATTTTGCTTTTGAGCATTTGCTCGCTGTCAAACGACGACTTGGTCGCTTCTCAGCTCGATACACATCCTGTCTTTAACCGCTTCAATATCCGATTTGACGAATTTAACTCGGCAACGAGTTATTCTGGTCCAGCGCTCTTACGTTTGTTAAACGGTGCTTGCGGTCAGCCGACACATAATGACCTCTATGGCGAACGTCGTACGGAATGTGAAGTCATGACGCGTTTGGGAACATTGGGCTACACACAGCGTCTCTTAATGGACCATAGCGGTGAGTACGACAATTTCTTGCAGTCTTTGCGTGACAAGGCTGGCGTTACTGCGACCCTGGATCACACAAAGTTCCCGCTTCGCTATATGGGTTTTGACGACGAAGAAATTTCGGATAGCTTGGCAGTGCTTCGCCACTGGCAGCGTACGCAGGCTCGCTCTAAGGATCGTCGTACAGTGACCTTGATGAACTTCATTGCGCTTCATGACGGTAACCGTTTGCCTGGTCGTGGTCGTAGTGAACCGTTTAAACCACGTGCGAAGCGCATGTTCGACGATTTGAACACCTTCATGAATGAACTCGAACGTTCGGGGCGCAAGGTCATGTTGGTGGTCGTTCCTGAGCATGGGGCCGCTGTGCGTGGAGACAAGATTCAGGCGCCGCGCTTACGTGATATTCCGAATCTTCGCATCACCCAGGTCCCAACGATGGTGAAGTTTTTTGGTTTGAAGGATCTGCCTGCTGAACCGATTCATGTGACGGGTAACACGAGTTACTTGGCACTCACGAGTTTGATCGGTAAGACGCTTGAAACGGACTACTTCGGCAAGCAGGGTGGATCTGTGCCGCTCGAAGATCTGGTGAAGGATCTACCACAGACCAATCCTGTCTCTGAAAACGGTCAGGCTCAGGTTCTTAAGTACAAGGATCGTGAGTATGTCCGCTTGAATGGCGGCGAATGGAAGCCTTATGGCGGTTAATTGCACCTAGACGGTAGACGAAAACGAACAAAGCCCGCGAGCAATTGCGGGCTTTGTTCATTTGGAGGATCACTTTATGTTCATAGTGTCTTTAATGCTTCAACATAGTTGGTGTTGAGGGCAAAAGTGAGTCCTAATTGATGGATGACTTTAGCGACCGCTTTCGGATCAGTGCTTTCGCAGCAAAAACTGTCGATTGTTCTGTTTTCCGATTGAATCGCGGCGAACTCGCACATCGTGCCGTCAAGTATGAACTTGTGTCGCGTTTTTAGGACTTGACGAGTCCGTAATGAGTCGTGCTTTTCTAGTAAAGCTAAAAACGTCTCTTTGTCGTAGAAAGACGCTTCCAATGGGATCGTGAGACCTAGGGTTGATAGGATTTCTTTGACGTGGGATTGACTCACGGGAAACGCAAACTTGTAGTATGGCTGATAGATATCAAAGCCTTCGGGCGTCTGACCGAGCCACTTCTTCATTTTGAGGTGATCTTGTCGAATCTTGACGTTATGCATGTGATCTTGATTCGACAAAATATAGAGGTCTTGCGTGGTTTCGTGATCGGGCTTTGTCGCTAAAACCATTTCTTGTAGGCGCTTCTGAAGGTGTGGAAGTAGCCCTGGCAGAAACAGGCGAAATTCGGCGTGAGGCGGTCTCGTGGGCGTCATTAGGCTTTCCAAGATGTGTACGGTGCTTTAATCAAAGACGAATTGTAGTAACGCACGTCTCCAGAGACTTCTTCGCCCACCCAATCAGGTTTTTCAAATGCTTGATCTTCAGATGTGAGTTCGACTTCTGCAACGATGAGTCCTTCATTCACGCCTAAAAACTCATCCACTTCCCAAATCAGTCCATCTACAGAAATCTTGTAGCGGATTTTGTCAATGACCGGTTGTTCAGCAAGGTCGTTGAGCATCGTGATACAGTCGTCGTAGGGAATCGGGTACTCAAACTCTGTGCGTGTCACGCCAATTGTCGGGCCTTTGATCGTGAGAAAGGCTTGATCATCCACGGTACGAATTCGAACGGTACGTGCTTTGTCGCTATTTAAATAGCCTTGTCGATAGCGAGTGCCTTGGGCAAGTGTTCGCCAAGCCGACCCAACTACAAGAAACTTCCGTTCAATTTCTTTGGCCATGAGGAAATCCTTTTATTTGAAAAGCGTATGTTCAATTCTTTTATTTTCGCAAGATTTCTAATAAGAAAAAGGTCGCTCGCATGAAAATGCTAGCGACCTAAATTGAATATAGATCCTAGATTATTTGCCTTTAGTTGCAAGATCCAAAATCGTGAGCGTCATTTCGAGACTCTTATGGAGGCTAGGAAGCGGCAAGAATTCGGCATAACTATGGAAGTTATGTGCCCCGGTGAAGTAGTTCGGAGTCAATAAACCTTTCACCGAGAGTGCAGAGCCGTCTGTACCGCCACGCATGGCGATGGTATTAGGCTTTACGTTAATCAAATCAGCCGCCTGATAGATGAGGTCGATCGGCCAACGATCATCGCCTAAGCTATCAATGATGTTGTTGTAGACGTCAAAGAGCTGCACATCAATCTTGGCTCGAGGATACTGCGCACGAATCGCTCCAACGGCTTCAAGCACATAGGCCTTACGGGCTTCGTAGTTCTTGCGATCGAAGTCGCGAATATTCATCTTGAGGTGACAAGCAGAGGCGTTGGCTTCGCAGTCCGTGAACCACCAGTAGCCTTCTTTGCCTTCGGTGCATTCAGGTGTCTGTTGACGGTCGAAGCGATTAATAAGATCCGTCGCAACGAGCAAAGGATTTACCAACACGCCTTTAGCACTCATCGGATGAGCGGTCACGCCCTTGATGTCGATGAAGACCGAGCCAGCGTTAAACGTTTCATAAACAACTTCGCCTAAGGCGCAGCAGTCAATCGTGTAAGCAAAGTCAACCTTGAACTTATCAAGGTCCATCAACTTAGAACCACAAAGACCAATTTCTTCGTCAGGCACAAAAGCCACACGAATGTCGCCGTGCGGACGGTTCTCATGCGTCATGATCGAGAGCATGGTCATGACGTTCGCAATGGCGGCCTTATTGTCAGCCCCAAGCACGCTCGTGCCATCTGTAAAGACGATGTCCTGGTCAGCATAGTCAGCAAGCTCAGGATGTTCGCTCAAGCGAATCCAAATGTCTTCAGCGGCATTCAAGCAGACGTCACCGCCTTCATAGTGAAGGACTTGCGCTTTGACGTTAGGAGAAAGATTGACAGGGACCGTATCCAAGTGGCAAACAAAACCAATGGTAGGCGCATTGTCAACGTTGCCTGGTAAGCGAGCCGTGAGAATGGCATGGTCATTGAGTTCAATTTCGACCAATCCCATTTCGCGTAATTCTTCTTGAAGAAGTTTGGCAAGGTCACGCTGACCTTCGGAGCTTGGTACAACGGTAGCTTTGGCATCACTTTCAGAGCTTACAGCAACATAGCGCAGGAAGCGTGCCTGTAATTCTTTAACGTAAGGCATAGTCATGTTGGATATCCTTATACATAAACGAAACCCCGTTAAAGACACGTAGGATGACATTAACGGGGAACACTTAAAGTAGTGAATTATTTAACGGGGGGATAGACGTAGCCAGAATCGAAACCAATTGGAAGGCCAAGTCCCCAGTAAGCGTAAAGCACGACCGTCAAGACGATGAGCAACGCAAACGTGTAAGGCAACATCATTGAGCTCAACGTACCCACACCAGCCTTCTTACAGTACTTCTGGCAGTACATGATCAAGAGTGGATAGAAGGGGAACATCGGTGTACAGACGTTCACGGCAGAGTCAGACACACGGAAAGCGGCCTGCGTGAGTTCCGGCGAGATACCCAAAAGCATGAGCATCGGGACGAAAATCGTTGAAAGGACGGCCCACTTCGAGGTGGCAGACGTGATCAAGAGGTTCAAGAAGCCCGTGAAGATGATAATACCTAAGAGCGAAATCGTCGAAGGCATTCCTAGATCCTTCAAGAACTGAGCGCCCGAGATGGCCATCAACGTACCAATGTTGGACTTACCAAACACATAAAGGAACTGTGCTGCAAAGAAGGCAAAGACCATAAATCCGAGCAACATCTTCATGATTTCTTCCATCGAATGGATCACATCGGCGGAGGACTTAAAGGTGCCAGCTGTGTAGCCATAGACGATGCCAGGCAACGCAAAGAAGATGAAGAGTAATGGAACGATGGCCTGCATGACGGGGGCCTTCGGGCTCGTCAAAGAGCCATCAGGCGCGCGAAGTATGGAGTTTTCAGGGAAGCAGAGCGCAAAGAGCAAAACGCCAAGACCCAAGAAGACGAGGCTGGCGCGACGGTAAGCCTTGTTTTCAAGATCCGTAATTGGGGGGATCTGCAGGTCAGGATCCTTTTCGAGCCCCTTGTCGAGCGGCATCGTTGCCCAAAGACGCGGTTCAACGATTTTGTCCGTGACGTACCAACAGGCGGCGATCACGAAGAAAGTACCACCCAAAGCGTAGAAGTAGTTACAAAGGACGTTCACCGTATAGGTGGGGTCAATCGACTGAGCTGCAGACTGCGTAAAGCTTTGCATGATCGGGTCGATCACGGACGGCGTATAAGAAGCCGTGAAGCCACCAGAAAGACCTGCGAACGAACAGGCAACACCAGCGAGCGGATGGCGACCTGCAGCATAGAACATCAAGGCGGCCAACGGCATCAAAATGACGTAGACGGAATCGCTCGCCAAGTGACAGATGATCGAGACGACGATCACGGCAGGCGTCAAAGCCGAGCGAGGGATGTAGCTCATGAGCTTACGCAATAACGTGCGAATGAAGCCAGAGCCTTCGGCAATACCAATACCCAACGTGGCCACAAGCGTGATGCCAAGCGGCGGGAAGTTCATGAAGTTGCGTACAGAGCTGATGACGAGATCAAGCAAATTCTGCGGCGAAAGGATATTGACTACCTGAATAATCTGACCTGTCGTAGGGTGGTGGTAGTCAAATGTAAAGAAGGACAACACGAAAGAAAGCACACACGTGATGATGAGCGCCCAAATAAAGAGCATCGTAATGTGCGGCAGCTTGTTACCAGCGGCTTCAATCACGTTCAGAAAGCGATTGAGGGCTCCCGTTGGCTGTGGAGTGGTTGGAGTCATCGTTATTCCTTTGTATTTTAACGATTCCTGTCCAAAGGTAGCGCTTCTTTTGAAGTGACACCGTAGGGCCTGATAAGGAAGGGGACAGGTCGTGACTCGGCGTGAACTTTAACTTAGCCGAAGCCCTGTATTGTAAGCGAGGACGAGAAAAAGTGGTTTGAAAATGATGCGAAAAAGACTCGAGTCAGTAAGGCACACTGAGGCGACGTTGGTGAGAGTGTTGAGGGTATGAAAAGCAAAACGCCGCGATCTGAAGAGAACCACGGCGTTTCAATCTCAAAAAAGAGGTTAGCAATTATTGGGCTTTAGCCTCTTCTTCAGCCGCAGCGGTGGCAGCGGCAATGTCGGCTTGAATGGGGTTAGGACGACCCGTCCACCAGCAGTAGAAGCCATAGGCAAAGCCAGAGAGGGCATACAAGCAGAAGAGGACAAAGATCGAGAGCGATGTGTTGCTCGAAATCACGATGAAAAGCAAGGAGAACAGAACGATGAACCAGAACGGAATCGTGCGCACAACCGCGTAGCTTTTACCCGAGAAGAAGGGGGCGTTGGACACCATGGTGAGACCTGCATAGAGCGTCACAACAGCGGCGATTTCGCTCTGATAGGGCAGAAGCCAATCGGGCAACTTGCCTTCGCAACCGAGCCATACAAAGCCACACACTAAAGCAGCTGCAGCCGGAGAGGGCAAGCCCTGGAAGTAGTTCTTGCTCACGACGCCTACGTTGCAGTTGAAGCGAGCTAAACGAAGAATGGCACAGAGGCAGTAGATGAACGCAATGGCCCAACCTAACTTGCCAAGCCCCTTGAGGGTGTATTCGTAGACGATGAGGCCAGGGGCAACACCGAAACTTACGGCGTCAGCCAAGGAGTCCATCTGAACACCGAATTCAGATTGGGTGTGCGTCAAGCGAGCCACACGACCGTCCATGCCGTCAAAGAGCATGGAGAAGAAAACAGCGATAGCGGCGGCGATAAAGTCACCGTTCATCGCGGAGATGATGCCGTAGAAAGCAGAGAAGAGAGCGGCAGCCGTAAAAGCGTTCGGAAGAACATAAATGCTCTTGCATTTAACCGTATTGAGGCGACGCTGGCCGATAGAGGCCAAACTTTCGCGCTGAGGTGCGTTGGGATTGCTCATCTTTGTTAGTTCAAAACCTTATATTGCAAGCGGTGTGAGAGCCGACTTGCAGTGAGACCGATAAGAGATCGGCAGCCCGAGATGGTGAGTGTCTCCCATCTTCTCGCGTTAAAAAGCGTCGATTGTAGGCGCCTTTAAGCAAAACAATCCATGATCTTAGCAAGTTTTGAAGCGCTAGACCAGTCTGGTAGTAGCCTAGTGTCTACCTGAATGACGAGGAGTGAAATGGTGAAATACTCGAAATGGCGACGCGCTAGACAACCGATTTATCACAAAAAAACATTAAACGATTTTGACTTCAATGGATCCGACGCCATTGACGCCCCCTTTAAGGAGGTCACCAGGCTGAACGGAACCAGCCCCCGAAGGCGTCCCAGTGAAGATCAAGTCACCTGGGCGCAATTCCCAATATTTGGAGAGTTCAACGATGGTTTCTAAGGGACTCAAAATCAAATGATCGGTCGAGCCACCTTGGCGTTTACGATTATTGACGTAGAGCCAAAGGTCAGCAGGCTCGGGCATCGGACAACGGTAAGCAGGGCGAATGTAACTCACTGGCGCAGCGCGCTCAAAATTTTTGGCGCGCGTAATGTCGTTGGCGCCTGAGGGCATCTTTTGGTCACCCAACGTAAAGTCGATCCCGACACACCATCCCCAAACGGCTTCAGCAGCTTCTTCGAGCGTCATGTTGCGACCACCCTTACCAAGGGCAGCCACGAGTTCAATTTCGTGCTTTACGTCTTGGGAATGTGCGGGCATGGGTACCGAAAGACAGTCACCTTCGGCAACAGGGGCGACGGTGTCGACCGCTTTCATGAAGAAAAACGGAACATCCTTCACTTGCGTACCGGGTTCAGCGTAGTTCTTTGCGACCCCGTAGACACGATGAATCGGAAAGAAGGTATAGCGCTCATCCTGAATAGGAACGACCGGTTGTTGCGGCGGGGCAAAAACAAATGGCATGAAAAAGACTCCGCAGGGAGAAAGTAAAAAAAACGCCTATAGTTTACACCGCCGACTTAATTTGGAGATTTGGCAATGCGATCAGCAAGGAGTGTGACAGCGGCCGCATAGAAGTAACTGCGGTTATAGCGAAGAATGGCGGAGAAGTTGCACGTCCCTAAATACCACTTGGTATAGAGCTGACCTTTAGCATTGCGTTGAGGCAGGTCAACTAGTAACACAGGTTCGTCGTCTGGGAGTGGGAAGTGCTCATAGAGTTTGACGCCGACTTTAGTCATCTCACCAACTGTGCTGTGGGCTTCAATACCACCAGAATCGGTGGCTTCAAAGATTTCGTCAGAGGCTGTGACGGTATAAAGGACGCCACGGCCAGGTGTCCAACCGTGTGCCACAAGGAAGTTTGCGACCGATGCAATGGCATCGGCTTCATTGTCGATCAGGTCAATTTTTCCATCCTCATCTCCATCGAACCCCCAACGGTCGACGGAACTTGGCATAAATTGGCCGTAGCCAATGGCGCCCGCAAAGCTACCCAAGACGGTGACAGGTGAAATCTCTTGACGCCAACAAAAGTCTAAAAAGGCAGCCAGTTCTTTTTTAAAGAAATTCGCTCGACGGGTGTAATCAAAACTCAAGGTCATTAACGAGTCGAGTACACGATAGCGCCCCATGTTACGTCCGTACATGGTTTCAACCCCAATGATGGCCGTAATGACGTGGCGAGGTACCCCGTGCGACTTATCAATACGATCGAAGACTTCTTTATTGCGAGCCATGAATTCTTTGCCGCGCGCGATTCGTTCGGGGCTCAAGAAAGGCTTTGCGTATTGTGAAAAGTTGCGTTTAGGTACTTTAGTGTCTTTGGGCATATCTTTACGCACAATCGGATCACGTGGCTTGGGGGTCATCAAACGTTCGGCGGTTTCGGAGTAGCGCGCAACGGCAACTTCATCCTCGAGCCATGCCATAGGAATCTTGTAGGTGTGATGCACTTCAGCCAAAAAAGCTTTGACGTCGTCACGCTCGAGATAGTCTGAGGCCGAAGGTGACTTGAGGGGGATATCAGCGACATCCAACGCGGCAACCTGACTCGAAGATGCGTCAGCGTACGCGGGCTGGCCAGCTGGTAAAGTGGCGAGCATCGCGGCGATGGCGAAAGAAAGGCCCGATAGACGGGGAAGTGGCGTTGGTATCATGAATGAATAAGTAACGTCAAAAATAAAGGTTTCAAAGCATTGTAGCAACCTCTCACGCTAAGAACGAGCGTCGTAACGTCCGATAACATGAGGCTTTTAGGCTTTAGTCTGAAAATGTCGTTGGTACGTTAAAATGAAACCAATACCAGGGGTGTGATCCATGAAAAAAATCCCTGGCTTGCCGAATAAAAAAGAAGTGTTGCGCTTGGCTTAGATTGAGAGCAGAGCGTGCACCACAATAAAGGAAAACTATGCAAAAGAACCCGGCTGATGCGTCAACTGGCTACTTTACTCATGATTGTGTGTTGGTGCCTAATCCGTTATCCGAGGCACCTGAATGCCCTGAACGATTGAACCATATTGAAAACAATATGATCGCGTTAGGGATTGATGATCGTGTTTGGCGAGTCGAAGCGGCACGCGCACCGTTAGAAGCTGTGCTCCTTGCGCATGACGAAGAATACGTCCACCGACTCGAAGCGGCATCAGAAGGCGACTCTGTGGCTTTGGCCACCTTTACGGCGTCCGATACCCGAGTAGGTAAGGAGACCTTTGATGTTGCTATGAAAAGTGCGGGTGCGGTTGTCGAGGCGATTGAAGCGTTATTTGCTGGCAAGATTCGTAATGCCTTTTGTGGTGTGCGACCGCCGGGACACCATGCTGGTCGCCATGAAGCACGAGGGTTTTGTTATCTCAATAATGTGGCGATTGGGGCTTTGTGGGCGATTCAACGAGGTTTTGCGAAGCGTGTGGCGATCGTTGACTTTGATGTGCATCATGGCGACGGGACTGAAGAGATCGTAGCGGGTAACGCAGCAATTCGCTTTCATTCGCTCTTTCAATGGCCGCTCTATCCAAACCGTGTGATGAGGCCTCAACCCAATAATGTGGTGACAACGCCGATGGAAGCAGGGGCAGACGGGAATGCTTTAGCAGATGTGCTCGAAACCGTTTGGTTGCCGAGCTTAGAAAAATTTAACCCTGATCTTATCATGGTCTCGGCAGGATTCGATGCGCATACTGAAGAACCTATGGCTCAACTCAAAATGACCGAAATGGACTATGCCCGTATTACGCGCCGCTTGTTGGATGCGGCGGACAGTCTTTGTGAAGGGCGCTTGGTGAGCGTGTTAGAAGGAGGGTACGCCGTGCGCAGTTTGGCACGTAGCGTGATGAGTCACCTTAATATGCTCGTGATGCGTGGAGAGCGAGCTCACTAAGACACAAAAGACCTCATTATGTAAAGGACAATTCTAATGACCTTATTTTCTCAGTCGGCCCTTAAAGACGGTGTCGCGATGCGCGAAGTGTGGGCCTGGGCTGCTTTTGATTTTGCCAACTCTGGATATACGACTGTGGTTCTCACGGCCGTTTTTAATGCGTACTTTGTGAGTGTTGTCGCTGAAGGGAGTGCTTCAGCCACTTTTTTATGGACTGTCATCATTGCGATCAGTAACGCAGTGAGTCTTTTGTTGATGCCAATCATCGGCGCGGTGGCTGACGCAACTGCGCGCAAAAAGCTTTGGCTTGCGGTCGCGACTGTGATGGCTGTTAGTGGCACGTTAGGGCTCATGTTGACGGGGCCAGGTACCATCCTTTGGGCGGCACTTATGATCATCATGAGTAACGTCGCTTATAACGTCGGTGAATCGTTAAATTCCGCCTTTTTGCCTGAAATTGCACGTGAAGAAGCGGTGGGTAAAGTCTCTGGTTGGGGCTGGAGCTTTGGTTATTGCGGTGGAATTCTGACTTTGGGACTCTGCTTAGTCGTCGTAATTGAGGGGGAGCAATTGGGGTACGGCATTGATCAAACTGTGGCAGGTACCATGGCTGTGACTGCGATCGTTTTTGCAGTTGCTGCGTTTCCGATCTTTTTATTCCTTAAAGAAAGAAGTGTCCCAAGACTCAAAGTGTCTGACAAGGCTGCGGTTAAGAGTGTCGCTCTAGAGAGCTTTAGCGAAATTCGTCGTACGTTAGGGAGTTTGTCGACGTTCCGAGACTTTGCTTGGTTGTCGGTGTGCGGCTTTTTATACCAGTGTGGTGTGTCTGTCGTGATTACGTTGTCGGCAGTCTATGCGGCGGCTGTGATGGGCTTTGAAACGCAAGATACCCTCTTGATGGTCTTTTTGGTGAATATCACCGCAGCGATTGGCGCTTTTGGTTTTGGTTATATTCAAGACCGTATTGGCCATAAACGCGCTTTGGTCGGCACGTTCTTAGTGTGGGTGTCGATGATTGTCGTGGCAGCTTTTTCAACGGAACGTTGGGAATTTTGGGTGGCGGCCAATTTGGCAGGACTCGCAATGGGGTCGTCACAGAGTGCTGGCCGCGCGATGGTAGCTGTCTTTGCGCCGTCCTCTCGTTTGGCGGAATTTTATAGCTTCTGGAATATGGCTTTGTGGTTTGCGGCCATTGTGGGTCCCCTCTCTTATGGGGCGATCACATGGATCACAGGTAACGACCATCGCACGGCTATTCTCTTTACAGGGCTCTTCTTTGTCGCATCGATCTTAGCTTTGATGCCCGTCAATATGAAGCGTGGTGCTGAGGCGGCAGAAAAAGCAAGCGCCAGCTAAGGCTCGTATAGAACGAAAAAAGGGAGGCTTTTTGACGAAACCTCCCTGTTTTTGTTTGGTTGTTGTTTAAGAGTGATTGAGTTCTCGACGAACCTTCACTTCTTTACCCTTGTTGAGTTCATAGACGCGACGAGCATCGTTGGCTAAGTCGTGCATGTCAAGTGCTTCGTAGGACTTAACAATCAACAAAAGGGCGTCATCGCGCATCGGCGTGTTCTGGAATTCACGCACCACGCGTTGTGCGCGTTCAATTGCCGCGACATAAGCGTGTCGAACGTAGTAGTATTCTGCTGTCCGAAGTTCGTGTTTCGCCTGAGCAAGCACTAACTGGTGCATGCGGCGACGAGCTTCTGGCGCGTAACGGCTTTCTGGGAAGCGAAGGGTAAGTTCCTTCAATATGTCAAAGGCTTCCTGTGCAGCGTTCGCGTCACGTTCGCCCAAGTCTTGGCCCGAAAGCTGAGCAAACCAACCGTCGTTTTCGTTAAGTGTTGCCAATGCCTTCAGATACATGACATAGTCACTGTTGGCATGATTGGGATACGTCTTCAAGAAACGATCGGCACCCTGAACCGCTTGAGCAGCATCGCCATCTTTCCAGTTTGCATAGATCAATTCAATCTGAGCTTGCTGGGCATAGCGACCAAAGGGGTAGCGAGCTTCGAGCTTAGTGTAATAGTCTTTGGCCTGCGTCCAATTGCTTTCATCGAGCGCGACGCGGGCTTCTGTATACAATTTGTCGGCCGTCCATTCTGCTGTTGGGTCAACATCCATCGATTCGAGCCAAGAGCAGGAGGCGGTTGCCAGCGTGAGCGTCGTTACGGCAAGGAGTCGTACGACGGATCGCTTATTAGGAAACTGGAAATTCATGACTAGCAGTTGCGAAAAAGATCTTTCGAATTATAACGACCTCCCAGACGAAGGGAACGTCGCTGATGATGACACTTTACCAACTTTCGCGGTCGAAGGTTTTTGGGGAGAGCGTTTAGATAAGGTTTTAGCGACCTTAATGCCCGATATTTCGCGTGCTCGTCTTCAAAAATTGATCGAAGACGGTAGCGTAGAGGTCAATGGCGAAGTGGTTCAAAAAGTCCGCCAGAAAGTCTCTGAAGGGGATGAGATTGCACTTCTTGAAGAACCGCATCTGGATGAGGCACTAGCGTTTACAGCCGAAGAGGGTGTTGAATTCGATGTGGTCTACGAAGATGATACGATCATCGTTGTCAATAAGCCTGCGGGTCTTGTGGTGCATCCAGGGGCGGGAAATCCCTGTGGAACGCTATTAAATGGCCTTCTTTGGCGTTTTCCCGAATTACGTGAGGTGCCGCGTGCTGGGATCGTTCATCGTCTTGACCGTGATACTACTGGGTTAATGGTGGTGGCTCGTACGTTAGCAGCTCAAACGAATTTGGTGCGTCAGCTTCAAGAGCGTACAGTAAAGCGCGAATATTGGGCTTTTGCTTTGGGTTCTGCAGCGCCAGATTTTATTGTTGATACGCCGATTGGTCGCGATCCGCGTAGCCGCATCCGCTTTAAGTGCTTCCCGGGGAGCACGGGTGTTCGTGCTAAGCCAGCTCGTACGCGTGCCCGTTGTGTGGGTTGGAGTAGTATCGAAGGTTTGCCAGTGTCGTGGGTGGCTTGCCGTTTGGATACGGGGCGTACACATCAGATCCGTGTGCACTTAACGAGTGAAGATTTGCCACTCATTGGTGACCAGGTCTATCGCGGTCGTGCGGCAGGCCTTTGTGTCAAACTTGAAAATGAGCTCGATTTCCATCGTCAAGCTCTGCACGCCTCTCGCTTGGGTCTTGAACATCCTAAGACAGGTGAATATATGGAATGGTTCGTGCCGCCCGAAGACGACATGATCGACTTGATGGACGAATTGGGCTTTGGCCCATGGAATCAGCCAGTCAAAGTTTTTGAAAACGAACGCCTTTAATTTTTTCCCAAGAAGGAATTTTCATGGAATTGACCAAACCAGGTTTGGATATTTTGCAGCCCGCTTGGAAGGATGTGGTGCCTGAGGGAGTGGATGCGATTTTTACGTGTCGTGACGGTGGTGTTTCTAGCGGTGCCTATGGCAATGCCGATGGCATCATGGGCTTGAATGTTGCGCCGCACACAGGAGACTTTGGTGCCTGTGTCAACATGAACCGTAATATTGTCTCTCAGTTGGTGCCAGGCGATCCAGTTTGGCTTAAGCAGGTGCATGGTACGACGATTGTGAATGCAGATATAGTCGAGGGTGAACCTGAAGCCGATGCATCGGTTTCGACAAAGCCTGGTGTCGTTTGCACGGTGATGACGGCAGACTGCTTGCCCGTTTTATTGACCAACCTCGAAGGGACGGTTGTGGCTGCTGTGCACGCTGGCTGGAAGAGTTTGGGTGATGGCATTATCCAAAAGACGATTCGTGTGATGCGCGAACGCGCACAAGATTCGACGGGCTTTATTGCTTGGTTGGCGCCACGCATTGGCCCTGAAGCTTTTGAGGTAGGGTCAGAAGTGTTGGACGCTATGCTTGTTCATTTACCTAATGCCAAAGAAGCCTTTACGTTGGGTGAAGGTGATCGCTTGATGGCTGATTTGGCGATGCTCGCTCGTATGGCCTTGGCCCAAGAAGGTGTCAAGGACGAACAGATTGTGGACTGTGGACTCTCGACCTACGCGCATCCGCGACGCTTTTATAGCTATCGCCGTGATGGTGAAAACTCTGGTCGTCACGCCGCGATGATTTGGATTAAGCCTGCCGAATAAGGAAGAAAGTATGGCCAAGATTCCTGTTGTAGGTTTTGTTTCGCTAGGTTGCCCGAAGGCACTTGTGGACACCGAACGCATCGTGACGGAATTGCGTGCACGTGGCTACCGCATTGGTAGTAGTTACCGTGACGCCGATCTCGTCATTGTCAATACGTGCGGTTTTGTGAATGAAGCCGTCAAAGAAAGTTTGGACGCCATCACGGAAGCGCTCGCAGAAAACGGTCGTGTGATCGTGTGTGGTTGCTTAGGTGGTCGCAAAGAAGAAGACGGTACGAACTACGTGATGAATCATTGCCCAAAGGTTCTGGGTGTGACGGGACCGGATTCGGTCGACGATGTGATCGCGATGGTTGAAACCCATTTGCCGCGTCCGCATGAACCATGGGGGGATTTGGTGCCGGCTGCCGGGGTGCGTCTGACGCCAAAGCACTATGCCTACCTCAAGATTAGTGAAGGTTGTAACCATCACTGCACGTTCTGCGTCATTCCGAATCTACGCGGCGGCTTAAAGAGTCGTCCTGTGGGTGAAGTTCTTCGTGAAGCTGAGAACCTCAAGAAGGTGGGTGTCAAAGAGTTGCTCATCATTAGCCAGGATACAGCCGCTTACGGGGTTGACCGTCGCTATGCGCTCGACTTGCAAAGCGGTTGTGCTTTGAGAACGAATTTGCTGGACCTTTGTAAGGGGCTGGGTGAATTGGGTCTTTGGACGCGACTTCACTACATGTACCCGTATCCTTCGGTCGACGACATTGTGCCTTTGATGGCAGAGGGTCTCATTCTTCCGTATTTGGACGTGCCTTTCCAACATGCGCATCCGCGTGTTTTGAAGGCGATGAAGCGTCCAGCGAGTGCCGAAAAGAACCTCGATCGTATTGCTGCATGGCGTGCTGTGTGCCCTGATATTACGATCCGTTCAACGTTTATTGCTGGGTTCCCAGGCGAAACCAAAGAAGAGTTCGAATATCTTCTTGACTTTTTGCGTGAAGCTAAGCTCGATCGTGTGGGTTGCTTCGCGTATTCACCTGTTGACGGTGCTCAAGCCAACTTGTTGCCAGGCGCCTTGCCAGACGAAGTTCGCGAAGAGCGTCGCAATCGCTTTATGGAAGTTCAAGCTGAGATCTCCGCAGAAAAGCTTCGTGCCAAGATTGGTCAAACGGTAGATGTGATGGTTGATGAGTACGACGATGACGCTGGGCTCGCTATTGGTCGTACAAAGGCTGACTCGCCTGATATTGACGGCAAGTGTTACGTTGAAACGTTAACCCCCTATCAACCGGGCGACATCGTGAAAGTACGTATCACGAATAGCGAGGAGTACGATTTAGTGGGGACGCCTGAAGAAGAAATCAAGGCGTAAAACACGAAATGTCTAATTAAGACGTAACGGGAGACGTTTTTAAAGCGTTCTCCCGTTTTCCATGAAAGAGGATGGAGGGCGAGCGAATAATAATCCCTACAAGCCTCTGCCTTTATAAGTTCCTTATCAAAAAGTTCAACGTTCAATTGAAGGCAGTTTTCAAGCGAGTGAAATCTGTCCCAAAATCGCCCCAAAGTCCTTCTACACAATGAGATCATTTATGACACTGAGGCCTGAAATCTTCTTCAACTGACGAATACTTTGTTTACTGGTTGCACAACGACATCCAGAAATACCGAAGTTTCTCGAGAAGTAAAAGCTTTACGACTAGTTAGTACTGAATAAATAACACGACTCAGAAAATGGGGTAAAGCAACAATTGTTCGTTTCCGCCCACGTCGAAGTTTTAATGCCATAAAGCGCTCATAATAAGGCGTTCGTTTTGACACAGCTAAAGCTTGAGCACATTGAATCAAGCACCTTCGGAACCACTTGTTGTCCTTCGGGCATTTTCCACTCTTTTGTTTACCTGCTGAAGTATTGTCACCCGGGCAAATGCCGAGCCAAGAGCAGAAATGTTCTGAATCTAGAAAATGTTCCTCAAGAATAGGACATCGTTCAGCGAACAATAATCGAGCTGCTCGTTTCTTAAAGCCTGGAATTGACATTAGTTTTATGGTGCGCCCAGCATGGGAGCGTTCTAACGGGTGAAAGTCCCGAGCGCAGAATCGCATAGCCGGAGGCAATGGTGTCCGTCGCGAGGCGGACTCTGAAGAAAGTCCGTGGTAAACCGCTGATCCGATGAACAAGAATCACATTATGCATACAAGGATGGGTAAGGTTGCCATACGAACCGAAGCCTTAAGCTACACGGAATCCGAGGTGTAAATGTGGCAGATACATGGCGGGAAAGAACGCGACGAGAGTTCGTCTGAAAGATGCGCTGAGGATCGTGTTGATCTGAAACTTGAAATGCGCCCATGAAGAGCTCAAATGTAAATTGAAGGAAAAACTGTCAGGATGGGCGAATTATTTTTCACTCGCGCCTGATAAATCCTGGCGTAATCGAATAGATCAGACGACGCACCCGAATGCTTGTGTGGAAGACATAGAAAAAAATACTGACGCGTTATCGCGCCCTGCGCATGACGGGTGCACGTCCTGAGGAGGCACTGAAACAGACCAATCCCCCGTAAAGGTTATTGGCGTTCAGCGAACTCGCCGGTAGTTAAGATAGCCCTGAGTCCGAGGTTCCTCGCAGACCGTCATTGGTACTGACTCAGTCTTTCAACTAAGCCTCTGGAATGGAAATAGAACTTTAGAAACTGCCCACTACCGAACGGTACGGTGGGTGGTGTGAGAGGAGGCGTGGAAACTAATTCCACGCCTCCTACTCGATGTTATGAACATTTTGTAACTAAATCTTTGGTATAAAAATATAGTAGACACCAAATATAGTGTTAAAACTCTCCTAAAATGGTGTTTTGCCGGTCATAAAGGGATGGAGTAAGGCGTGTTTGGAAAGGTCCAAGGGCTTGAACTTTTCCAAACGGGCTTACCCGAAGTTATTTGAAATTTGGAGTTATTTATGACCGACAGCAGCGCAGCACGTCCTGACGCACTCACGCCTCAAGAAATCACCGCTAAGGTGCTTGACCTTTCTGTTACAAAGACAGCTATGCCTTGGCGTACCCAATTACCTCTCACCATCCTCGCGGGTTTTTATATTGGCCTTGGGGGGCTCTTTTGCACGCTTTTTATGAGTGATGCCACGCTTCCTTTTGCACTTCAAAAATTTATGGGCGGTGCCGTCTTTTCACTCGGGCTCTTTTTGGTGCTCGTTGCTGGCGCTGAACTCTATACAGGTAACACCATGATTTTTGCTGGGGCTGTCGACGGGCGCATTCGTTGGTGGCAGGTAGGCGCGAACCTTGTGCGTGTTTGGCTGGGTAATGCAATTGGTGCGTTGACGTTGGTGGCACTCGTTTTCTTTGCTAATGTGGCGGATATGGGCACGATGGCTAAGGGCATGATGTCTGTCGCCGTGGGTAAGCTTTCTGCTGATTGGTTTACGATTATGGTGAAGGGAATTCTCTGTAACTTGCTCGTTTGTTTAGGTGTATGGGTCGGCTACGCTGGCCGTACAGTCGTCGATAAGGCCTTGGGTGTGGTCCTCCCTGTATCCGCCTTCGTGGCCCTAGGGTTTGAGCACTGTGTGGCCAATATGTATTTCTTGCCGTTAGCCTATGTCTTGAAACTCTCTGGCTATGCGCCTGAAGGTGTGCCACTTGACATGATCACGCTAGACAACATTGCAAAGAATCTTTCAGCTGCGACGGTAGGCAATACGATTGCGGGTGTTGTCTTGGTCATGATGTATTTCTGGGCCTATAAGAAGCGCAGTTAAACGATTGTTTAGGGCATTTTTTCGAAGCCTCGCTCACGGTTAGTGGGGCTTAATTAGATGGTCAGCTCCTTGTGGGGCACTCAATCACGGAGACCGTCTATGAAATACTTGATACCCACCAAACAAAAGAAGCACTTTCTCTTAAATCTCGCTTTTGGCCGAGAAAACCACGGCATCTAAGTGCCAATGAGTCCACTAAAACTCATACGATAAGAGGAGTGCTTCATCATGAAACCTACACGAGTTTCATCCAAAAGCCGAGTTGCTGTTGTTATTGGTATTGATCTAGCCAAAGACCATTGTGATGTTGTTGGCTATGGTGCAAATAACAAAATCTGCCTTATCAAGTGCGGATGCTCGTATCCTAAACTCATGGAAATGCTCGCAAATATGCCTTCGGCTGTCGTCCTAATGGAGGCGTGTAAAGGGAGTATGTTTAGAGCTCGCGCAATTGCTAACCTAGGTCACGATGCAAGACTCTATTACGTGTCAGGAACCATATACGTTTTTATTAAAAATGAACACCAGCAAACTTTGCAATTTCTTCAGAATGAATATAAGAGTCTGCAGGACATGCGAATCAATGTAGGCAATCAAATTCACGCAGGTTTAGAAGAGTTTGGTTACCTAGCTCGTAAGTCATCGGTGTTCATTAAGAATCGATGAGTAGAGTACCTCGACAAACACGCTGAACACATTCCAGCAGAAGCGATGGCAGTACTGAAACGGCAACGTGAACTTTGGCTCATACTACTTGAAAAAGAAGAAGCCCAAAGAAGGATGGTGAAGATTGCTTATACTGATGTTGATGCCAAATGCATCATGACAGTTCCTTCCGTTGGACTGCAAACAGCCGTTAGATTACTTGCTCATATCAGTGGAAATATTGCTCGCTTCAAGAACAGCAGACAATTCGCAAAATGAAAGGGGGCGGGAAAAAATATGGCGTAATTACCTGTGCCATAGCCACAAAGCCTGCTCGCATTATCTATCGACTGACGAAAGATAAGGTTGTATACGTACCATAGCCGTTAAAGGTACACATCGCATAGTGGCAATAATCGGCGTGAATCCTGCCAAAGCCTACGAAGGCAACTTCCAGTGACGAATCGTGCTCAACGCAATAGAGTGATGCTGGGTCAAAAAATGTGACAATGCGAATCAAAGCATCAACACGCGTGATTTATAAAGCACCTCTATTGTCCCGAATCTCACTATGTCGGCGGAGGCCAAGATATATACGCCTCATGACCGCGGATCTATTTCAGGAAGCCCTTTCTTCAACTTCGATTTTGTTGAATATGGTTACTGCTAGTAGATGTCGAAATGAAGTCTTTTGTGCTGAGAATGCACATTTATAGAAATGGATTTCAAGCCCGCCAAGAAACTACTGTGCGCAAATCTGCCTATCTATTCGAGCTAACGAAAACGCGCTTTTACACCTAGATGGATGTATTCAATGATGCTGCATTAGACAGCGTCATACACATGCCAGGGTCTTTTTGTTTTTGAGCGTTTTGACTTTATCTCTTAGTAATGGTGCGCGGCTTTGGCCGCGCTGATTGGAAAAAAGGCGCTCAAAATGGAGCGCCTGAGGGCTTGCACCTTGATAACGAACGATAGCAACAGCTTGCCAAAGGAATTTCCTGTCTAGTGCTGTGATGCGTTATTATCAACATACTAAATCATGTCTTGATGGCCCTCGTAAGGGGACCTCAAGAGGTTATTCGGAAAGACTAATGTTCACCAAACGCATGTTGTCAGGCGCGATGGCGCTTGCTCTCTTAGGCCTTGTTGGAACAGCGCAAGCCGTTCAGTTAGGCAAATTGACCGTTGAAAGCCAACCGGGCGAACCTCTTGCTGCGGTTTTAGAAATTGACGACTTGGATCTGTCGATTTCGCCGCTTTTAGTGCGTGTTGCGCCGCCTGCCACGTATTTGCGTGAAGGCGTGACGTGGCCTTCACAGGCACAAGACCTCAAGATGGCGCGAGATAGCGGCTCTTCGAGCATTCGTCTGCGTGTCTATAGTGCGCAACCGATGACGGGTGAAGCCTTTCCGCTCTTGATTGAAATGAATGCTGGCGGCACGGTGACCGTGCGTCGTTATCAAATTTCGACACAAGACGGTCGCTTTGTGGTGGCTCCCTCGGCTGTGAAGACCACGGTTCAAGGGGGACCTAAGCGTGAAGTGCCGGAGCCATTAGTGGTGCCGAAGGCCAAAGAAACGCAGCCTGAAGCCCTTGTCGCTAAAGCTAATCCTCAGGAAGAAAAAGCTCTGGCGATCAAGGAAACGCCTAAGCCTGTCGTGACGAAGGCCGAAAAGACTGCTGAACCGAAGGTTGAACCGCAAGAAGCGCCGAAGGTCGAACCAAAGACCGTCACTAAGGCCGAAACGACGAAACTAGCTCCTACGACCCATGTACGCAAGGGTCGCTATGCACCCAACGTCGTGAGGGAATATGTGGCCTTAAATGGCTTTGATGCCTCGGAACCCTTCCGCGTCCAAGAAGATATGACGCTTTGGTCTGTGGCCAAACTCTATTGGCCGGCTTATCGTGGCTCGACCATGGAGCAGATGTTGATTGCTTTTAGAAACGCGAATAAGACGTCGTTTATTAATGGCGATCCGAGTTTGCTCGGTGCTGGGACAGTGTTGAATCCGCCATCTGCTGAAGCGGTGTTTGCGATTGATCCAGTGGCCGCTTTCCGAGAAGTGCGTGGTGACAACGAAGTCATTCCGCTCGCAACTCAAAACCTGATCGATGCTCAATTGATCTCGACAGAAGTGGCTGGCAAGGTGGCTGATGCCCAGGATCGCGAGCGCGCTACAGGTCATGGTCCTCAAGAAGTCGCTCAAGCTGGTCGCTATGCGCTTGAAGAACAAAAGGCCGAAATCTCTCACGAACGTCAGCTGATGTCTCCCGACGGTGGCGACCCGATTGGTGAGCCGCGCCCAAAGGACCCGCACAGTGTGGCTAGCCCCGTGACGGCAGAACCCGTTGATGAAGTGCCTGCGCCGACGGCTGAGACTAAGGATGCGCCGATAGTTGATACGGGAACATCTGCAGCAACCACAGAACCTGTTGCTCAGAAGGCTGAGCCTGCGCCAGTGACACCCATTGATGAAAAGGTACTCTCGGCGTCCGAAGAAAAGACGTTGCCGACTGACGATAAAGGTTTGCCTAAAGCCGCCCTTTGGGGTGGCGGCGCTTTGATTTTGGCCTTGTTGGCATTCTTTGGTTTACGTTCTCGTAAATCAGAAGAGGGCGAACCTGAAGCCAAAAAGCCGATGACGGTTTCGATTCAAAAGAATGTTCCCCCCACTTCTAAGGCGCAGTTAACGGCGCTTGAAATGACGGTAAACGAAGCGGTCAAGAATGGAACAACAGCTGGTGCCATGGGTGCGGGCAGTATGGCCTATGCCATGGCTAAGCAAGAAGAGGAACGTGAGCAGGCTTCAAAAGTGAAGTCTGAGCAAGCGACTTCTGACGCCGTGAACCAACTGACAAATGAGCAGCCCTGGTTGGCACCTGACGACGAACTGCCGCCCTTAGACGCTGACGATACGCGCTCGCCTGAAGCGACGGCTAAGGCCGCTAAGCAGACCGCTTCGGTGATTGATGCCGTGACCTTGGATCTTGATGACGATGTGGAACCAAAGGCCACAGTTGATGCGACGACAGAGGTTATTGACACGAAGCCGGATGAATCCACCACGTTGGTGCCTGAGTCAGACAAAGAACGTGCCCTTTGGCAGGCGCTTGACGCTAAACTCAAGCTCGCTTCGAGCTTTGTGGGGTTAGGTGCGCTCACTGAAGCCCTTGAACTCCTTGACGAAGTGAAGCGTCGAGGAAATCCGGATCAGCGCGAACGTGCGCTATTCCTTGAAGATCGTATTAAAAGCCGTACGGACGAAGAAACAAAGTGAAAATCGCCCTAGGGATTGAATATAAAGGGACGGGCTTTAACGGTTGGCAAATTCAGCCATCTTGCCCATCCGTACAAAAAACGATTGAAGAAGCGCTAGAAGCCTTTCTTTGTGTGCCTACACCGACCTTTTGCGCGGGTCGCACCGATACGGGCGTGCATGCCATGCAACAGGTGGTGAGTCTCGATACTGAAGCTGATCGTCTAGAACGCAATTGGGTGCGAGGTTTGAATGCTTTTTTGCCTGAAGGGGTCGCTGTGCGTTGGGCTCGTCGTGTGCCTGACGACTTTAATGCACGTTTTTCTGCAAGGTCGCGCACCTACGAGTATTGGATCTATAACGATCCGATTCGTTCACCCGTCTTGAGCGATCTGACGGGCTGGGTCTTTAGACCCTTAAATGTTGAAAGAATGCGTGAAGGGGCGCAGTACCTTTTGGGCGAACACGACTTTACGAGTTTTAGAGCGTCTGAATGCCAGGCTGCGAGCCCTGTGCGCACGATCCATCGGTTGGAATTAACGCATATGGGACGTTTGGTGGGCGTTCGTATTGAAGCCAATGCGTTCTTACAGCATATGGTGCGAAATATCGTGGGATCTTTGATTTTTGTCGGCACAGGTCGAGAAAAGCCCGAGTGGATTGACGAAGTTTTGCGTGCGAAAAGCCGTCACGTGGCTGCCCCCACGTTTAGTCCGAATGGGCTCTACTTGATGGGGGTTAATTACGAAGATCCGAATATCCCTGCGACGGGTCCGAGTCCCTTTGGGTGGACAGATCCCAAGTTTGAGCATGTAGGCTAATCTGTAAGGTCGATGGTTTGGCGGGCTTTTTTGCTCGCACCACGCGATATAATTGCCGCAGTTTAACGATGAACGCTCGTTTTTAATGAAACGAGCCTATAAATACACAAAGTCATGAGTTGGATTACCCACATTCTGCCGAAGATTAAGCGCGAAGATGCGCCTGAACGTAAGACGAGCCCGATTCCTGAAGGCGTTTGGACCAAGTGCCCTGGTTGCGAGCAACCCCTTTATACGGAAGAATTGTGTTCTAGTCTGCAGGTCTGCCCTAAGTGCGGTCACCATCATCGTATTGGTGCTCGTGCGCGCTTGTTTGGGTTCTTAGACGCAGATAGCGCCGTTGAAATCGCCGAGAACGTTCGCAGTGTGGACCCGTTGGGCTTTGTGGATAGCAAGCCTTATCCTAAGCGTTTGGCAGCCGCTGTGGAGTCGACGGGTGAAACGGATGCCTTGATTGCTATGGTTGGTACCCTGCGTCGTCAGCCGATCGTGGCGGCGGCCTTTGAATTCCGCTTCCAGGGTGGTTCCATGGGTAGTGTGGTTGGCGAACGATTCTCGCGTGCTGTGGATGAGGCGATTGCTCGTCGTGCGCCGTTTGTTTGCTTCTCAGCTTCGGGTGGGGCTCGTATGCAAGAGGGCTTGCTTTCTTTGATGCAGATGGCAAAAACCACAGTTGCCATTACGCGCCTTCATAAGGTGGGGCTTCCCTTTATTTCTGTGTTGACCGATCCGACCATGGGTGGGGTTTCGGCTTCTTTTGCTTTTATGGGTGACGTAGTGATTGCTGAACCTCGCGCCTTGATTGGTTTTGCGGGACCACGCGTGATTGAGCAAACGGTGCGTGAAAAGTTGCCTGAAGGCTTCCAGCGCGCAGAATTCTTGCTTGCTAAGGGGCAGATCGACATGATCGTTGACCGTCGCGAAATGCGCTCTCGCATTTCTACCTTGACGCAACACTTACTGCGTAAGCCGCCTGTCGTAGGTGCATAAAACCATTCGACACCATATGTCGGATACAATTTAAACTAATGGTTGATGAGAGCCGCCAAGGGTGGGTAGCGAGCCTATACCGAGCGGCTCTTTTATTTTGGTGTTGGCCTTATCGTAGGGACACCGTGATGGAGACATCGTCATGTTTGACGCGACTAATCTTGATGCTTGGCTTAACCACATTGAAGTGCTTCATTCGAAGCCCATCGACATGGGGCTCGAACGTATGCAAACGATGATTCAACGTTTGGGGTTGGATTTTTCGTCACAGACGGTGATTACGGTTGGGGGGACAAATGGTAAAGGCTCGACCTGTGCCATGCTCGAAAGCATCTATCGCGCCGCAGGCTATACGACTGGGATGCATACATCCCCCCACTTGATTCGTCTCAATGAGCGCTGTGTGGTAAATGGCCGTGAAGTGAGCGACGAGTGTCTCATCAAGGCTTTCCGTGAGGTCGAAGCGGCGCGCGGTGAGATGACGCTCTCTTACTTCGAATACACGGCTTTGGCGATACTCAAGATTTTCTTAGACGCTAAGCTCGATGTCGTGATCCTCGAAATTGGTTTGGGTGGCCGCTTGGATGCTATCAACTGTATCGACGGAAACGCCGCAGTGATTGCGACGATTGGGGTTGACCACGTGGCTTTCTTGGGGCATACGCGTGAAGCCATCGGCTTTGAAAAGGCGCATATCTATCGTTCGGGCTGCCCGGCTGTTTGCGCTGATCCGTTGGTGCCGTCCACAGTGCGTGACTATGTCGAAAAAATTGGTGCCGTACGTCGTTTTGCAAACGAAGATTGGCGCGTGACGCTCAAAGATAATGGATGCTTTACGTTCTCGATGGGAGCGACGCTTTTTGACGACTTGCCCGAACCTGCTTTGGCCGGTGTCAATCAGTACAGCAATGCGGGTGGTGTGTTGGCCGTTGTCGCTTCTTTGATGGGACGCGTGCCTGTGACACAAGATGACATTGCGACGGGCTTAAAGACCGTACGACTGACAGCCCGCTTTGAACATATCACTGACGATCCTGTCCCCACCATTATCGACGTGGGTCACAACCCGCAGGCGGCAGAAGTCCTCTTTACGAATGTCATCAAAAGCCGTCAGCCGAATGAACGCATGATCGCGGTTGTCGGGATGTTGGCCGACAAGGATATGGCGGGTGTGATGCATATCTTGGCGGATGCGTTTGACGAATGGCACGTAGCGTCCTTAACGGGACCACGTGCTGCGACGGCTGACCAATTAAAGGCCGCGATGCTTGAAGCGGGTATTTCTAGCGACGTGATCACGACCTATGATGATGTGGCAAGCGCTTTGGCTGGCGCACGTCGTGAGGCCAACTTAGCAAAAAATAGTTTCCAGGCGGGGTCAGATCAGAACTCGACTGTTAGAATCGTTGTATTCGGTTCGTTTGTAACGGTGACTGCTGCGCTCGAGGTTTTTGATCGAGAAGGTATTCATCGTTAAAGTGGCTCGTATTTGATTTCCTAAAGAGGTTGTCGTCATGCAGTTTCCTAATCCCTTCAAAAAAGATAAGCCCGAAGAAACAGCGGGCGATGTGCGTATCGAGCCTCAAATGGGGGACGATGCGCCGGCTCCATGGGACGTTCAGCCTACAAAACAAGAGCCGCCTGCCTTTGCTGTTGTGGGCGATGAGCGTGCAAAAGGGATGCCAGGCGCCGCCGTGCCACCCGTGACACCGACACCAGCGCCGCAAGCGTCTGATCCTCTGCCGTCCACGCAACCCTTGCAGCCGAAGCCTGCTGTGACGAAGCCCGTCGTTGAATCCATGCTGTCCTCCTCGACGACCTCTCGTGTGGAACCGATGATGTCGTCTTCGAATCCGAAGGTGGTGCCAGCGTACGATCCGAATGATGCTCCGGTATTGGGTGAGTCAGGGAGTGCTCCTGCGCCCTCTGCACCCAAAAAACCAAAACCCGTGACGCCTGATCCTTCGGAAATTCAGGCGCCGACTGAAGAGCCCAAGAAAAAAGGGTTCTTCTTTGGACGCTTTCAAAAGCAGACGGCGCCTGACGACGATCTGGATGATCCGATCAATGAAGAACTCTACGAGCAGCGTCAACGCACCCGTTACCGTTTAGTTGGCGCGGCAGCTCTGATGGTCTTGGTGATTGTGCTTGCCCCCTTTTTACTTGATAAAGAAGGCGACTTACCGAAGTCGAATCTCTCGACTGAGATTCCGGCGATCACAGAAAAAGCAACGACTACACTTGAAACGAAAGCCGATCCGCGTCCCGATCAAGGGAGTTCTGGTGACATTGACGTGATGCCGAGTTCTGTTGACAAAGAAACGTCAACCGCGAAAGCGAATTTGCAAAATGAAGCGCGTCAGCCCGTCAAAACGGACGTGAAGCCCGAGAAAAAGCCAGAGCCTAAGCCCGAAGTCGCAAAGAAACCTGAGCAACCTAAACCGAAGGTGGGTTTGACGGCGCCGACAGGTAAAGGCTATTTCGTGCAGGTTTTGGCAACGAGCAGTGAACGTAATGCCGATCGTCTGGTTCGTGAATTGACGAATCAGGGGTTACCAGCCTATAAGCTTGCGCTTGAACAAAAAGCCGGTGTCATCTGGCGCGTTCGCGTAGGTCTATATAAGACGCAAGAAGAAGCGCGAGGCGTGCAAGGTACGTTGGCGCTCACAGGCCAGACGGGTAAACTCATTGTGGGTAACCAATAAGAAGCGTTTTCAGATAGAATACGCATCAGTATCCAAAGCGCAGGTTTTTGTGGGATCTGCGCTTAATTTTTCTGTTTTTTTCTTTTGTACCTCTTTCTATCTCATGACTGAAATTGATTGGATCATTGGCGCGGTTCTTTTGCTCTCGACCATTGTCGGCGTGATGCGCGGCGTCGTTCGAGAAGTGCTCGCTATCGTGGGGTGGATTGCTGGCATTATGCTGAGTATGAGCTTTGCGGGGGAGATCGCTGACCGTATTCCGCTCGAAAGTCTTGGCTACCTCCCGAAGGTCATCATTGTGTCCGTCTTGATTTTGGTCGGGTGCTTGTTTGCCGTTGGTCTTTTTGGCTTTATTTTGCGAAAGATGATGGAGGTCGCTTCGCTCTCCTTTGAAGACCGTGTCTTGGGCGCTGTCTTTGGGTTTGTGCGAGGCATCATTGTAGTGGCTACTTGTGTCTTTTTGTTTGGCTTGTCCGATAAACTCAGCTCGAGCAATATGTGGCAGCAATCTGTGATGATCGGCCCTGCTCAGACCGTGATCGATTGGTCAATGCCTTATATGCCTGATTGGATTCAAGCCTTGCGCGGTCAGAAGATTCAGGGGATTTAATCGTCTCGTGGTTGAGTTTCGTAGAGGTGTTTGTTGAGAAGAGCAAACGCCTCTTTTGTTATTTTAAAAGCGAGAATCGTGTCCAAGTGCTTACAAAAAGCGCTTTTTCAGAGAGGAATAATTTGCTATGATTTCGCTGACTTCAGTTAATGCGTTGGAGAATAAGCGTGTTTGGTGAAACACCAGATGGATTTCAGACCATTACGCCAGAAGAAGCGAAGGCGTTGATGGATAGCCAAGACGTTGTGATCTTGGATGTGCGCGAGCCGCATGAATTTGCGATGGGCCATGTGCCTGGTGCAATCAATGTGCCGATGAGTGAAATTACGTTGGGCTGCGTTTTGCCGCAAGCCCCCGATTTAAAGCAAACCGTGTTGGTGTATTGCCGCTCGGGGCGACGTAGCGACGTCTCTGGGCGCATCATGGCGCAAAGTGGCTACCACGATGTTCGAAACTTCTTGGGCGTGATTCAGTGGCCATATGAATTGGTTCGTTAATTAAACATAAGGCCGTCTGATGGCTTGTCAGACGGCCTTTGTGTTGATTCTGTCAAGGCTGTTGAACCTCAACAGTTCGTTGTGTTCGGCGTCCGAGGTCGTCAACGGCAATCAGCTGATGAGTGCCTGGCGTCGCCTCCCATACCAGACTGCGACCCGATGGCGTAACGTCAATCAATCGGTCTTCGACAAACCAATAGACGAGCTTGGAGTCAGGCGGCGTACTTGCACGAAGCACAATACGTGCTTGTGGCGTGTCGCTACCATTCGTAAAGTAACTCGTCTTGGCACGAGGACTCAGAATCTTGGGAGCTGGGCCCGTTACCTGTTGCGGACGGTGACAAGCAGGATCCCAAGCAGGCAACGCGGGCTTAACGATACCTGCTTGCAAAAAGCGCTGTAGGTATTCAGTAGGCCAGTGTTCAAGATACTGGATTTCGGTGTTTGAACCCTCTTGACAGACGCGTAATCCCGTCGTTTTGTCGATGAGGAAGGGCTTTAAAAAACCGGTTTCACGAATGGGACTTCGTCCTGGAATAAACCACGTTTTCATGGTGTCCGTGCAACGCACATGCCCTTCGGCGTCGGTGGCGAGGTCGCCAGTAGAACGACAAACCGTTTCTTCACTTACAAGGGGTGGTCGGGCATTCAAGGCCTTCAGGTCGTCCTGGGTGAGGGCAAATTGACGGTCCGTCAATAGGCGCGTGGCGACGCTCTTAAAAAGCGGTTGCGCAACGAGCGCGCCTTGAAGCCAGGGGCCAGGTCGCCCATTAAAGTTACCTAACCATACGACAATTGCATAGTGGCCTGCGAGCCCCGCTGTCCAGGCATCTCTAAAGCCGTTTGAGGTGCCAGTTTTCCAGAGTAGGGGGACGTCTAGGCCGTTCACCTTGATCGTCTCGCCTCCATCAGCAAGCATGCGACGCACAATCCATGCGGCTTCTGGCGAGAGTAATGGGCGTGTTGCCTTCGCGCTATCCGTGTCACTACGGACAGCTGGGCGCCATAACCCGTGATTAGCGAGCATCGAATAAAGTTCAGCCAAGTGATTCATAGTGACTTCTGCACTACCCAACACAATCGAGAGACCGTAATGCTCACGTGGGTGTGTGAGTGGCACGCCAGCTTGATTCAAAAAGGCATAGAGGTCGGGTTTGAGTTGACTCGCTAACGTGATGGCCGGCACATTGCGGCTTTCGTTTAGGGCATCGGTCGCATGTAAGGGTCCACGATAGCGTTTGTCGGAGTTATCAGGCTGATAGCCATGAAAGTCTCGAGGCTCATCTATCAAGAGCGTTTGAGCATGAATAAGCCCTTGGTCAAGCGCTAAGCCATAGACAAAGGGTTTAAGGGTGGAACCAGGGCTTCGTGGTGAGAGCGTGCCGTCGACTTCACCAGCAATCTGGCTATCAAAAAAGTCTGCGCTCCCAATATGCGCCAAGACCGACATGTCGCGTGTGTCGACAACCATCAAGGCACCATTAGGCACACCATAGGGTTTGAGTCGCGCAACGGTTGATTTGAGTAGTTTGTCGAGCGACTCATTGAGCGAGAGACTCAACGTGGTGTTGAGTATCTGATTAGGATGCGTGATTTCAACAAGACGTACAAAGTGGGGCGCATGAAAGGGGAGCGCTGAACGGGGTTGCACTTTGAGGGGCGCTGTGATGATGGGACTTAAGCGCGGATGAATGAAACCCGACTTAAGCGCACGTTCGCCTGCAATGATACGGGCTTTATCAAAGTCTTGCCCGGTGAGGGGTGAGCGTTTGACCGGGTTTTGTGGTACCACAGAGAGCGCAATCGCTTCAGCGGTTGTGAGTTGTGACGCGTGTTTACCAAAATACACCAGGCTCGCTGCTTCAATGCCTTCGACATTGCCACCATAGGGGGCGAGGCTCAAATAGGCACTCAGGATTTCGTCTTTGGTGTAATGCGCGTCATAGCGAAGCGCCCAAAGCATTTGGGAGAGTTTGCCCTGCCACGTGCGAGTGTCGAGGTTTTGTAGACGTCTTGCTACCTGCATCGTGAGCGTAGAAGCCCCGATTTTGCGTGGTCTCATCGCGGTCGACCAGGCCGCTCTGACGACAGAAAAAGGATTGACGCCCGGATGATCATAAAAGTAACGGTCTTCATAACGAAGCGTCGCTTCGATGGCTTCACGAGAGAGCGCCTCTGTCGTGACAGGTAGTCGATAGTAGCCGTCCTTTGTAAGGGATAAATGCAACAAACGCCCTTCGCGATCAAGGCTCACTTGAGACCATTGCGTCGAGTCGTCAATAAGTTTGGGCTTAGGTTGCTGATGAGCCCACAAAAGGACGCCACCCGTGCCGACCACAGTCAGCACGGTGACGCCAAGGGCGAGGCGAAGGAACCAACGCATGCAGTACTCCGATATTTAAGGCTTCACTGTGAGCGTACTGCCTTTGTCTCGGCCATGCAATGCGGGATCAGTCCCATCTTCAGCTACAACGGGCGGCACAGTAAAGGTGCCAACGGTCTGCGCACGGATGTCGTACGTAAAGACAGATTCTTGTTGGTTGAGACGAACGACACCCACTAAACGATCTTCAGCCGTATGTGTACTCATGACGTCCATACCGTCGAGTTGCGTTTTTGGGTTGAGTAACGCAAAACCGGTTGGCAAAAGATCGGTGAGGATGACGGGCGTATAAAATGTTTCGCCAACACGTCGCGCTCGAATTTCAACCGTCAAAATGTCACCAGGCTTCACAGGTGTTTCAGGGGTGACGAGTTGCCCAGCTTCATTTAAAAGACGCTTTGTGACCTCGATCCCTGCTTCCACCGCTTCGGTCGGTGCAGCGACCGGCCAGCCGCTAGCCGTGGTTTGCCAATAAAGCCCTTTAAGTGGTGTTTGGCTCACCACTTGGAATTGCGGGCAGCCTGGCGACGTCAGTGTGAGGCGAGTGTCAGTACGTGTCATGGTTTCTTTGCCGCGCGTGGCATCGGGTTTGACGCAGGTGAGTGACACATTGTCTAAAGACGCTTTGGAGGGTTGCGTGAGAGAAGCTAAGGCAGCCGCCACCAACGCACGCTCTCGTACGCTTAAGTTTGAGACATTGCGGGTGTTAAGCGCTCCTAAAAGCTGATCGGTCTTTTTGTTAAGCCGTGAAAGGGCAGCAAGCGCGGGTAGCCCACCCAAAGTTTGAGCACCAGTGCCATCCACCTTATTGACCGAAAGTTGGATCGTGTTGCGCTCTAACGAATTTGCTTCTTCAGTTAAGCGCATCAAACGATAGGCATGGGCTAAATAAAGCGCCGTTAAGTCGTGCTGCCAATCGAACTGTCGTGCATCCATCCGACGGCGTAGCGCTTCGATGCGTTCGACTTCAAGGCTACCTGCTCGGGTTAAGAGGGCCAAACTCCAAGCAACAGTGCGCGCTTCGTCTAAGGTCTCTGGCGTAAAGCCATCGAGATGATTGGATAGCGCTTGCGTGAGTTGCGTCAAGAGGTTGGGATCAAAACCGATTTGCTTTTCACGTAACGTGAGTAAGAAGTCAAGCGCCCAGGCAGACGTTAGTAGCGAAGGCGCGTCACCATGCCACGGCGCTAAACCATTCCACTGCATGTGGTCTCGAATCTGTTGCAGGGCTTCGTTGATACGTTGATCAGCCTCTTTAACAAAGTCCTCAGGGGGTTGCGTGAGCGATACTTCAGGCGTATTTCTAAGCAGTGCCCAGGCGTGTGCGGCACCGATTGCTGTTTCTGGGCTAGCCCATTTGGGTCTCGGTAGCCCCTGCATGAGGCCTAAAACCAAGGGCAATGGCGTCGTGCTGATCGTGGCGGATGTGGTTTCACCTGTTGGTGCTAAAGCTATCATTGAAGGCAATGTTTTGGTCGTTTCTGCCCCAAAGGTTGCCCAGTGAAGGTCAAGCATACGAGGAACTGGCGGACGCACAGAGAGGGTCTCAGTGCGTTCTAAAGTCTCGCCCGTTTGGTTTTTGGCAGTGACGGTGACGGGCGTATTGCCTAAGTTTAGTCCGACCGTGAAATCAGTCCAGACGCACGCTTCGCCCGCTTGTGACAATTGGACGGCGTTAGAGGAGGCGTCAACCTTAAACCCTTTGGGTGGCGTCATCGTCACGGTTCCTGTCCAAGGCGTGTCGCTACGCAGGGTCGCTATCGCGCGGAAAGTGTCGCCTGGCGTCGCAAAGAGAGGTAGTATAGGCGTCAGAATTTGGGGTGAACGAATCTCAACCTGTGTCTCCGTGTGGCCAATCTGATCGATCGATGCACCCGTAGCCATCAAGCGTACGCGTCCATTAAAGACTTCAGGGAGCCTGACATTCAATGTGCGGCCATTGGCATCGGTTTCTACGCTACCTGCCCACCAAACGGTGGCTTGTTGTGCAGTTCGTCTAAAGGGATTGGCCAAGGCGTTTGCCATGTCTTTGGCCATAAAGAGGCCGCCCCCATAGGTCGTGTCGCTAGGCAACTTGATACCTTCTGGGATCAGGGTGTCCAAGGTTTGACGAGTTTCAACTTGAAGCGCTCGGTCTTTTAGGATGGCATCAACGGGATTAGGTGTGCGATAGCCCGTGAGTGACAAAATGCCTTCGTCGACCGCCCACAAGAAAACGCGACTCGGGCTTGAAGTCTTGACTGTGACTTGCAAGACCTTCGTATGAGTCACCGCTTTAGGTGCTTCGAGCGTGAGATCTAATGCACGCTTTTTGAGGTTAAGCATCACGGGGACTGCGCTTCGGGTATACGCCTTGAGGTAGCGATGCGCTTCAGAAGACGAACGAATGAGGGATGTGTAGAGCCACGCCCTACCGTTGACGTCTTGAGGCATGGTGAGCGTAAGCTTATTGTTGCCGCGCTTCACTTTGACCCATTTTGATGTGAGAATTCGATCGCTTTCAAGCGTCAAAAGTGCCATCCCGTCAAAGGGTGAGGTGAGTTGAATCGAAGCGGTTTCGTTGGCTTCTAAAGTGTCCTTTTCTACACGAAGACGTAAGGGGGCATCTGGAACGTCGTTGGCTAAAACGGGACGCAAGTCGTCGCCCGCGACCTCGTAGGGGAGTTTCGCTAAAGGTTGCCCTTGGGCATTTTGAACCAATAAAACAAAAGCGCCCGGCGTTTGCGTGTCGAGTTCAAATGGTACCTGGCCATTTGCGTCGGTAGTTAACGTCGTGGTCGAGACCGGGGTTTCAACCGTACGATCGCTATAACGCAGCATACCTTGACTGTCTGTCGAGAGTTCCGTCACACTTTGGTGTCGTGCTGTAGTGACGATCAAAGTGGCGTTCGGGCGAGGCTTTAAGAAGCGGTCAATGAGGCAAAAGTCAATGACACGCGACACACCGGCTTCGTTGTTAAAGAGGCTTGGCGACGCGTCTTTGGTTTGGTAGCCCAACATTTCAGTTGCGGGCGAGACAATGAAATCGAGGTTTTCGGTCGCAGCACGGGTGCCTGCGACTTCAAAGCCTTCGAGTAAGATGCGGGTACGTAAGGTGCCTTCAGTCGCAATGGGCACCGTGATCGAGGCTTTACCTTGATTGTCGGTCGTTTGTGCTTTGAGTGTCAAGGCTTCTTTGTGACCCTCAAAAGGTGTCGGATCAACAAAGGTCCATGCAGACCATCCTGGGAACTGAAGTTCACCCGCGGACGAAAAGGCGGCACGCCCCGAGACCAAACGATTGGCCGCTGTCGCACCATAGTTCATCGTGAGGTGACTATCAATGAGAAGGTCGCCTGGCAACAACCAACCGGGTGCCTGATCTTTGATAGTCGCCGACAAGCGCATCGATTCGGGCGTAAAGTCGCCTATCAACGCGTTGTGCGTCGAGAGCACGGTTTCGCCAGCTAATAAATCCACACGCAAGTTACCGGGTAACACGTCTTTAGGGAGTGACCATGTGCTTTCGGTTGTTCCTTCCGGGGTGAGTGTCACAGCCTTTTCAAAAACGAGGTTGCCTGCTGTGTCGGTTGCTCGTAGCGTTAAAGGAAGGCCTTGCGGAAGGGAATGCCAGTCGGCGGTCTTGACGATCACGCCAGTGTGCACCTCGTCACCAGGACGATAGAGTCCACGATCAGCAAAGACTAAGCCCGTGAGTCCGTCGTCTGCTACCTGACGACCTGATGTCTCAAGGTCAATCATATGGTCAACGTTTGAAGCATCGGCCAAAGATAACCAGGCTAAGTCCCCTGTGTTGGGATCCATTGTGACAATCGCCGTGGGCGCTTTTTCGCGTGTGAGGCCTTTGGTGGAATGAAAGCGGGCAATGCCTTGACTATCCGTTTTGACAGTTTGTAGTGGCACGCCATTGGCCCCCAAGAGGGAGACGTCGATCCCTTCGGTGGTGCTGCCCGTGACAAGGTTCGTCGTAAAGACTGTGGTCAAGCCTTCGCGTGAGGTTTTGGCAATGAGCCCTGTATTGGTGACAAGGACGCGCTTTTGTGACTGAGCCACTTCTTCCCAACCTGTTGGGGTTTTCTTTTCGCCCACCAAGGTGACTTGAAAGAGACCTGACTTTTGACCAGGTAATGCCGCAACATCAAAGGATAATGAGGCAAACCGATGCCCTTTGATCAAAGGGATTTCGCCCGTTTTTGCGTCCGCTAACGTATCGGCTTGTTGCGAAAACTCATGGGCACGGTATTGCGTGGCCAACATAGCTAAGAAAGGATCTCGAATGCGTTCAATGCGCCAACGTAACCGATCGACCCCGTCGGCTAAGAGCGTGAGAGAGCGTTTGCCTGAGAGCGTCATCATGTGGCCAGGGGCCAAGAAACCTACTTCGGCACCTGGGTCATGAAGCGGCATAACGGTATGCCACGCTTTGATGAGAACCGTGTCTGATCGTGGTCCAAAGCCTTGTGGTAAGGCCACATGCAAGTACTGCCCTTTAGGCGCGCGAAGGTTCAAGGTGATTTTGTCAGTCGGGATCTCTGGATCCGTTTTGAGTTCTAGGCTTACTGGTGTGCCGCGCGTGAGCACGTCGTTGGTAATCACGGGTGCGCGTTGCCAATCGGTAGGACTTACCGCATCGTCGTTAAGGCGTGCAGGCAACACGGTGACGCGAAGGACTTTAAGAAGGTCGGCGGGCTTGGTGAGAAGGCTTGGTCGCAACGTGAGTTGGTAGACGCTTTCTAAGGTGTTGGTACGCGTCGGATAGAGTTGGACATCTTTAATAGCATAAAGCCCATGGCTAGCCGGCACCGTGTGATTAAATTGTGCGACTTCAAAGCCAGGTTTAACGACAGGTCGCCCTGTTTTATTAGCTTCCCAACGCGCGACAGCCATCGGAAAGCGTACGGTGACGTTGGTGGGTTGACTGCCTAACCGCTCAATCGGAAGACGAATGTAGACCTGGGTCTTGTTGTGATTCCAAATGAAGGTCGGCTTTTTGAGACGTAGCTCAGTCCCAATCGGCAATTGAATTTCGGTGCTTCTTTCAAAGGCGGTCGTGTCATGTACTACGGTACTCAATGACGCATCGATGCTTAATGCGCGATCTCCGTCAACCGCTGGGTCAAGCCAAAAGGTCATATGGCCTGACATGGTCAGGGGTGGCGTTGAGAAGGTGACTTGAGGGTTTGTGAGCGTAGTGGCTACAGGCAGTCGTAAGTCGTCCAAGACGACTTTGAAGGCTGTTTTTTCGGGCCAAGCATCTGTCGGTGTAAAGGACAACGTGGTCGAGTCTCGCCAACGCCAGGTGCCAGCGAGTTGAGGTTCTAATCGCACCCCGGTCACGCGACGACCGTCTAGTCCAAAGGGGCGGGCACAGACCGCATACGCTTGAGAGCCATAGTTCGCGCGACACTTGTCGATCTCTGGCGAAAAGGTGATCTGAAGCGAGTCATGGCTTTGAGTAGGTAACGACACGTTGGCTTTGAGCCAACTTTGAGGTACGCTCACCTGAAGGTTAGCGAATGCTTCAATCGTTGCAAGCGTGAGTGTATATAACGTAAGAAAACGCACCGTGTGCATAATGACCTCCCCGCAACATAAAGAATCTCTTAAGATTCAATATAACGAGGATTTCAGTGTGATGTCATTTTTGTAATGATTTGAGATGCTTTATCGGAGCATATCGCGATGCGCTTTTTCGCCCGCGGTGTTCTGTTGACTTGGCAAGGATTTATTGAGCATCTGTGCGGGGACTAGGCATAGAGACGCATAGTCTGACGCACTAATGCCACTACGTTCAGCATAAGGACTAATGAACGACACGGCCGACTCAAGGCGTTCGGTGAGAAGCGCCATGATGGCTTGACTCGGTCTTAAAAAGTAAACGGCGTTGTGTGTACGCAAAATCGGTGCCACGGGACGGCATTCACTCGCTGATAAGACCATGGCCTCAATCACCGTCTGAAGAAGGTCTTTCGGGCGTAGGCTAGCGATCAAATCGTCAGGGTGGTCGCACCGTCCGCCTCGAGACTTATATTCAACACTCAACAACCCATGACGCAGTGCAATGACGGCATCGGGTTGTGCAAATAAGGGGCCAACCGTAAATGTGCGGCGGTCTTGTTCGCGACAAATCAAGGTGCCAGCTTCTTCAGGCAAGAATGGCACTAGACGAAGCGCCGTGTCCCCGATGGCATTAACTGCGTCAGCTGGGAAGAAGACGGCTTCTACACCAATCCCCAAGAGGTCAATATGGCGAGTGACTAAGCCTTCTCGAAGCACAAATGGCAACGTTTTCAAGAATTCAAAAGGCGGAAATGCAGGGACATTAGGTCGCGCGATCGGCTCAGCAACTGTAAAAGGTGGCTCAAGTGGCTGTTCGTTAGCGGCAGTGGTTTCAGACGTCGGCGCGCTAGCAGGCACCACTTTTTCGAGTGGCTCCAACACATCGTCAACAGGTTCGTCGGGCTGCGTTGGGTCAATCCGTTTTTCGGTGAGCACCGTCTTTTGAATGGTTTCAATGTCGTCATCCGCCAAAGGATAAGGACGAATTTCTGAAAGCGAAGGTGTCACGGGCGCCATCGGGTCTTTTTCAAGGGCAAAGCTTTGCTCTAGACGGGCAATCCCGATATTACGTTTTGTTTTTTGTCGACGGTGATGAATATAAAACGCGAGCGCTACCAATAGCAGTAACGCCAAACCCGCCCACGTTTGTAGGTGGTCGATCGGTAAAGTTTGAAGTTGGGCGAGCACGCGGTCGAGCGTCATGTGTTTAACCTCGAGCGGGACGCTTAGAGGGCGTTCGCGTACGACGAGCGTGTTTGCTCGTGTGGGATTTTGACCCTTTATTGAAGTGGGTGGCTTCGCCCTTACGTTTAGCCGCTGTGGGTGCGTAGCGTGGCGCTTCACCCGAAGGTGCTGCTAAGAGTGCAAAGACAGTTGGAAGTTTCGGTAATTGACGTGTGTCGCTCGGTAGCGCTTTCCAGGCTGAGACAGAGAGCGTGCGAATGCACTCTGACTTTCCCGTAATGTCAGTCGCGACTGTGAGACGCGTCGTCGGGTGCAAGGTATTAATTAGCCCTTCGAGCATCGCGGTATTGCGATACGGGGTCTCAATAAAAAGTTGGGTTTCGGAGCGGCGGCTTTGCGCTTCAACGTCTTTAATGGCGGCGGCACGTTCGTCGGCGTGCACGGGCAAATAGCCTAAGAAGCGAAAACGTTGGCCATCAAGGCCGCTAGCCATCAAAGTCATCAAAATTGAAGAGGGACCCACCCATGGGACGACCCGCAGGCCTTTTTCTTGGGCGCGTGCAACGATCTGAGCGCCAGGGTCGGCAATGCCGGGACACCCCGATTCACTCAAAATTGCCACATTCGTGCCTGCGAACACAGGTTCGAGCCAACGGTCAATCTTGGCCGGATCTGGATCATGCCCGATTTCCTCAATCGTCAGGTCGGCAATAGGCCCTGGGTGCCCGAGCAAATTCAAATAAGCGCGGGCTGTTTTGGCGGCTTCAACCAAGAAGTACCGAATGCCCGTCGCACGCGTACGCACTAAGGGGGGAATCGCCGCTTCAAGGGTGTCGTCAGCAATGAGGTTAGGAAGGCAATAGATCGTGCCGGCCATGATGAATGTCCTTCAAAAATTAGGCTCTAAGGCCAGCTAAAACGGTCACGTCGGCACGCGTCAAAAGCGTCGTGAGCTGCATGAGCGGTAAGCCAATCAACGAGGTCGGGTCGTCAGACGTCACGCTTTCCATGAGCGCAATGCCTAAACGTTCGATCTTTGCGGCACCGGCGCAATCGAAGGGCTTTTCACGATCGACATAGTCGGCAATCGTTTCATCAGAAAGTTGACGCATACGAATCGTGGTTTGGCTCTTGATGGTTTCGGCGTGACCTTCGGCGTTAATGACACAAAGGGCCGTCGTGAAGACCACTTCATTACCCTGCATACGCTGCAACTGCTTGATGGCATTGTCGCGCGTATGGGGCTTGCCGAGCTTTTCGCCCGCAAGGTCAGCAACCTGGTCTGAACCAATGACCACGGCGCCAGGGTGCTTTTCCCAAATGGCGCGGGCTTTCATTTCAGCTAAACGCATAGCCGTATCCTGCGGCGTTTCACCGGGCAGGCTAGATTCATCAATGTCAGGGCTTTCGCAGGTATAAGCGATGCCAAGACGGTCGAGGAGCTCGCGGCGATAGCGGGAGCTCGAAGCAAGGATAAGTTCTTTAGTCATGATGTAGAGAATTGTAATGTGCTTTCAGCTCTCAGCGCACATCGAAGTGCATTTGCAGTAAGTTTTTTTGCAGGTGCTTTCCGTTTTACGTGTGAACCATGTATCCTTTGAGGACGGCCTATAGACGGCCTTTTAGTTAGAGGAAACCATGTCGCTTACGCTTGATATCTTTGAAATTGCCCGTACTCGTCAGACTGTCGAAGGGGAGTTGCAACTCGAAGAAATGCCTGAACTTGCCGCTTTTGTCGAGTCGCTCGAAGGGCCACTCACCTTTAGCGTGACGGGCTTGGGTGTGATCGAACGTTTGCCGGCTGCGAGCCTACGCTTTGCGGCTGATGTTGTGATGCAGTGTGCACGCTGCAATGAACCCGTTGTCTATTCGATCGAACGTGAACTCATGTTCCGCTTTACGAAGACCGAAGCGGAAGCCAACGCTTTGCCTCTTGATGAAGAAGGGGATGACGAAGAAGTGATCGTGGGTAGCCGCTCGTTGTCGGTCGCGGATTGGGTGCAAGAAGAAGCGATTTTGTCGCTCCCAGCGATGCCTGTTCACGAAGACTGTGAAATGGACTTTGAACCAGATCCTGAAGAAGTCGTGATGAGTGAAAAGCCCAATCCCTTTGCTGCATTGGCTGCTTTGAAGAAAAATTAATCAAAGCGCTTTGTCTAGCACAAAACGTAAGAGCACCGAACCGCAAGGGATGTCGGTGCTCTTTTTTTATGGTGCGCCCAGCGGCGCACGTGTGTTTATGTGGTGAAAGTCCACTG
>JAHHRH010000019.1 GCA_020025915.1 Sutterella sp. | reverse complement strand
GGCACCTTTTTGATAAGGTGCCGCGTCAAATCCGATCTATCCAGACCTTCCCTAACGATCCAAAGAATGACGAGGCGCGTAGAGAGGCGAAGCTCGATTTAGATTAAGTATGCACAACTTAGTTGGGGCAATAAAATAATTGCAGAACATCTGATTTCGAATAAAAGCGGAATAAAAATTAGTGTTTGTGATCCTGTAAAATTCGTTGATCAGTAGTCGTCAAATCCAATTTGAGTGCTTGGTTTAGAGAGTTTTTGAAAAAAAGGGCGCAGGATCATTGTACGATACAAAAACGTTATTACTTCATAAGTGAAGTTTGAAAGCGACGCTATAAGCAAAACGCATTAGGCAAAAAAACGCCAGATTCATGTAAAATGACAAAACCGTCGCTAGAACCGTGGGAACTAGCGAGGCATAAATGAACCATCGCCGGATCCGCGGGAACCGGCAAGGACTTCCAATATAAGCTAGCTGATCGAACACTGGATCCTCTCCAGTTAGTCATCTATCTCGTCAATGTTCTGGTCGCTGCGGAAGTCTTCGTCATAAATCTCTCGAAATCTAAGGTGAAAAATCATGAAACTTAAGCTTTTTGCGTCCGTTTGTCTTGCCGCTGGTCTTGCTGTTGGTCTCGCTGGTTGTGGTGATAAGGCTGAAGCCCCGAAGGGTAATGCTGGTACGACGTTGACCGTGGGTGCTAGCCCAGTGCCCCATGCTGATCTTTTGAATTTGGTCGCGCCTCAGTTGAAGAAGGACGGCATTACGCTTAAAGTGATCGAATTCTCTGACTACATCAAGCCGAATCTTTCTTTGGCCGATAAGGAAATCGACGCCAACTTCTTCCAGCATCAGCCGTACCTCGATGCCTTCGCGAAGGATCGTGGTCTCAAGCTCACGAGCTTGGTAGCTGTTCATATCGAACCGATGGGCGTTTATTCCAACAAGGTGAAGAACCTCGCTGATGTTGCTGAAGGCGCTAAGGTTGCGATCCCGAATGACCCGACGAACGGCGGTCGTGCCCTCAAGGTGCTTGAAACGGCTGGTTTGATCAAGGTTCGTCCAGAAGCTGGCGTGATGGCCACGGTGGGTGATGTGGTTGAAAATCCCAAGAAGGTGAAGTTCGTTGAAGTGGAAGCTGCTCAGTTGCCCCGTTCGCTTGACGATGTGGCGCTTGCAGTGATCAATTCCAACTACGCTTTGGGTGCTAACCTCAATCCGTTGAAGGATGCGATCGCTATCGAAGCGAAGGATTCTCCGTACGCCAACATCATCGCTATCCGTACGGGTGACGATGTTCGTCCAGAACTTCAGAAGTTGAAGGCTGCTTTGACGTCTGCCGAAGTGAAGAAGTTCATCGAAACCGAATATAAGGGTGCCGTTGTTCCGGCCTTCTAATCAAACAACGCTTTGTTTTTGATGCTTTAAGCCCGTGCTTCTTGTCGAAAGCGCGGGCTTTTTCCTTATCGCTACTACAGTTCGTCTCTAGGTGGCTTCATCGAGCAACATGGCTTTTGCTGGTGTTGCTTTTCTAAGTAGCGCGTCCCCCACCGATACATTGCCGTCAGAATGGGTTCAATGGTTCGACCCATCGGTGTTAAACAATATTCAACTTTAGGCGGTACAACAGCATAAACTGTACGTTCAACAAGGCCGTCTTGTTCGAGTTCTCGCAATTGCTGAATGAGCATCTTTGGTGTCGCTTCTGGAATCGCACGACGTAAGTCCGAATAGCGCATGGTGCCCTCAAGCAGGTTCCAGAGAATGAGCGATTTGTGCTTGCCGCCAATAAGCCTTAAAGTGAGTGTGACAGGGCAGCGTGTGCCGTGATATACATCAGTCATCGTTATCCTTGGTATCTTTTTGGGTACTATCTATCAAAATAGTGCATTCTTGCGAAAGTAGCGCTATAAGCATACACTCTTCGGACGACAATCATTCTCATTTATCTAGCTATGCAAACCAAGCAATTTGACGTGACCGGGATGAGTTGCGCGGCTTGTTCGAGTCGCGTAGAAAAAGCGGTCAGCTGCCTTGAAGGCGTTAAGGTCGCCGAAGTTAATCTTCTTAAAAATACTTTGAAAGCCACTTTTGACGAAAGTGTCATGAGCGTGGACAAAATCAAACGTGCGGTGAGTGATGCTGGCTACGGTGCGAGTCTCAAGGGTGAACAGCAAAAAACTACGACACCAGTGGGTCAGGCGTCTGACGACACGGGGTTGGCGCAAACAAAAGGGCGTTTGATTGCGTCTTTTGCGCTTTTGATCCCCCTGATGTGGCTCTCAATGGGCGGCATGATGGGCTTGCCAATCCCAGCGATCTTTAACGGGGTGTCTCAAGCGCCGACAATGGCTTTTACGCAGTTTTTGCTGACACTGCCGATTTTGTTACTTAACCGTAAATACTTTATTGGTGGGCTTCGAGCGTTGTGGTTACGTGCGCCCAATATGGATAGCTTAATTGCGGTGGGGGCAGGGACGGCGTTTCTTTTTGGGATCTATGTGATCTACAGATTGTTAGGAGCGCAAAGTATTGGTGATACCGCGAGCCTTGCGCATTTTGCGCACAGTCTTTATTTCGAAGGGGCTGCGACGATCGTCACATTGATTTCGTTAGGTAAGTTTTTTGAATCACGAGCCAAACAAAAGACTACAGAGGCTGTGACGGCTTTAATGGCTTTGGCACCAACCACTGCTTTGGTAAAGCGTGACGGACGGGAGTGCCGTGTACCAACGGCTGACGTTCGTTCGGGTGAAACGGTCATTGTGAAGACGGGTGACACGGTGCCTGTTGACGGTGTGGTGCTCGAAGGCACGGGACTTTTGAATGAGTCTGCCATTACGGGTGAAAGTCTCCCAGTTAATAAGGGTGTTGGCGATACGCTCACGGGCGCCACTTTGCTGGTCGCTGGTGCCATTGAGATGCGTGCAACGCGCGTGGGTGACGATACAGTGCTTGCGCAGATTATTCGCTTGGTCGATGAAGCCACTGCTTCCAAAGCGCCTGTGGCTCGATTGGCTGATAAGGTGAGCGGTATTTTTGTGCCGATCGTCATGACGATCGCGTTGGTTACTGGGTGTGTGTGGTATTGGATTGGCGGTGACTTGGAATTTGCTTTGAGTGCGGCCGTCTCTGTTTTGGTGATTTCTTGCCCGTGTGCCTTGGGGCTCGCCACGCCGACGGCAATCATGGTAGGTATGGGGCGTGGTGCGAAGGCTGGGGTTCTATTCAAAAATGCCGAAGCCCTTGAGCGCTTTGCCGGACTCAAAACCATCGTATTCGACAAAACTGGTACTTTGACGCAAGGGAGTCCGGTCGTCAAGAAGGTGGTGTCTGTGACGCCGGGGCTCGAAACAGTCGTCATGCTGATTGCGGCTTCGCTTGAAAAGCCCTCTGAACATCCTTTGGCACAAGCCATTATTAAAGAGGTAAAAAAGCGCGGATTACCGACTCAGCCCGTTGAAGATTTTCAGCAGATTGCGGGGGGTGGGCTTACGGCCACGATGGCAGGGGCATCGTGCGCTGCGGGCAATGCACGACTTATGGAGACTCTAGGCCTCATGATTCCTGAGACCTTGTTGGCCGTGGCTGAGTCCGAAGCTAAAGAGGGAGCAACAGCGCTTTTTGTGGCTTCGGCAGGGCAAGTCATGGGGGTGATTGCGGTGGCTGATGCCGTGCGTCCTGAGTCTTTGGGTACGGTCAAGGCACTCCAAGATCGAAACCTACGTGTCGTTCTTTTGACGGGAGATCATCCGCAAACGGCTTTAGCCGTAGCGCGCCAATTGGGCATTCATGAGAGCGACGTGATTGCTGGGGTGAAGCCCGATGAAAAAGCTAAGCACGTTCATCGCCTACAGGCCGAAGGCTCTTGCGCGATGGTGGGTGATGGGGTGAATGATGCGCCAGCGCTCGCACAAGCCGACGTGGGATTGGCTATGGGCGGTGGCACCGATGTCGCACGCGCGAGTGCGGATGTGGTTTTGATGCGTAGTTCACCCGACGGCGTTCTTTGTGCGTATGATTTATCACGTGCAGTGATGCGCAACATCAAGCAAAATCTATTTTGGGCGTTTGCGTATAACGTTGTGGGTATACCGATTGCCGCAGGCGTCTTTTATTCGTTCTTTGGTTGGTTGCTCAATCCAATGATTGCAGCGGCCGCCATGAGCATGAGTTCCGTCAGTGTTGTCTCGAACGCACTTCGGTTACGTTTCTTTGAGCCAGCGAAGGTTGAGTTGTCGTCTGTTGGCGAATTCATTATTGAAAGGAGGTCCATTATGGATAAGGTCATTCATATCGAAGGAATGCATTGTGGTCATTGCACGTCCGCCGTTGAAAAAGCGCTGAAGGCTTTGCCAGGCGTTGAAGCTGTCGAAATGAGCCTTGAAAAGAATCAGGCTCGTGTCAAGGTGGCTGAGTCGGTCTCTGACTTGATCCTCTCGGCGGTTGTGTCTGGCGCGGGCTTTAAGGTAATGGGTATCGAAACCGAATAAGCCTTAGGGCGTAGTTACTCCTTGAGAAGGCTACTTTTCGTGAAGAAAGGTAGCCTTTTGCGTGTTTAGTATCAACGAAAAAGCAGCGCGAAAAACTCACGCTGCTTGAGATTTGGTCTTCTTTTAAATTGTTAGAAGGTGACCGTGTCTGGGTGTAAGCCAGAGAAGGAGACGGGCGGCAGATTATCCAATCGAGCCATGTCTTCAGCCGTTAACGTAAAGTCAAAGACCTTCGAGTTTTCGATCAGATGTTCGAGGGTCAAGGCTTTGACGATGGGCATAAGGCCGTGCTGAAGACTCCAGCGAATGGCGACCTGCGCGGGTGACACATTGTGGGCTTCGGCGATATCGCGAATGGTCGAATTGTGGATGAGTGTGCCACGACCCAACGGACTCCAGGCCTGCACGGCGATACGATGCTTAAAGCAGAAATTCACTGCTGCAAACTGGGGGTGCCCCGGATGAACTTCGAGTTGATTCACCATGGGCTTAATACGAGCACGTGCTAAAAGCGGCACGAGGTGGTGCGGCAAGAAGTTGGAGACCCCGATAACGCGAACCAAACGCTCTTCGTAAAGGTCTTCAAGAGCACGCCAGGTGCCAGCATTTTGACTTTGCCAAATCATAGGTTCACCTTGGGCGGCTGGCCAATGAATGAGCAACATGTCGAGATAAGACGTCTTGAGTTGCTCAAGCGTGTCTTTAAAGGCTGTCATCACGCCTTCGTAGCTACGGTGTGAGGCCCAAATTTTGCTCGTAATAAAAACTTGTTCGCGTGACATGCCATTTGCGTGAACAGCGTGACCAATCGCAGCTGCGTTGGCATAGATTTGGGCAGTGTCAAAGAGGCGGTAACCGAGCTGCAAAGAAGAAGATACGGCGTTTTCAAGGCTACTATCGTTGGGTACTTGCCAAGTGCCAAAGCCCATACAAGGGATTTGAACGCCATTCGTAAGTTCAAATTTGTCGTCAAAGGACGAGAACACGGAACGTCTCCTGTGATGATGATAACTCATCAAGTTATCAATCGCTAATAAATCTAATTCAAAGTATTGTAGAGGAGCGCTCAAAAAAAAGTATTGATAAAAGTCGAAAAGGAGAAAAAAGCTCGTTGAGCAACCTGAACCTATACCTTAAAACGACTAAAAATCGATAAAATAGCGGATGAAAAATTCAGGATCGAGCGCCTGAATCGACCTCGTCATGCCGAGGTGGAACCGAATTGAGTGGTGATTTTGTTATGGATAATGAAATTTTGACCTGGTTGTTGATCACTGCGTGCGCTGCGGGTTTTGGTGGTGGTGCTGCCTGGCAAGCGTTGCGCCGTCGTTCAAAGCCCGTGAAACGTCGTACGGTCGATCGTGTGGGCGCACGTCCGACAGGCCCTAAGATGCCGCAACCCGAGGTAAAGCTAGAACTCGAACCCGTGAAGCATGGACCAGTTGTTGGCGTGAGGCGTCCTTCGATGCTCGCTTTTACAACGCTTGAGGGGAGTGTGACGGCTGCAGATCTGTTTGTGCAACGTTCGCTTGATATCGACGAAGATCATTATCGTACGCTGCCCGTACCCGAAGAAGAGTTGAAGACGCTCAATTCACTCTTTGCGCGTAACTGTACGCTTGAAAAAGAACCGGGCGATGGTTTAAGTTGCCATATTTATTCGCTCAATTTTTCGAAGATGATTGGGGATGCGTTGCGTTCTGGCTTTATGCCACACTCCAATGCGACTTCTAATGATTTGCAAGTGATTGCGTTAGGTGAAAATGCACAGGCTTTAGGTCGTCCGATGGAGGTTGAAGACCATGAGTATGGCGCCTTCCCATACGTCACGCAGCTTTGGATGATGTGTGATCCGACGGACAAAAAGCATGAGCTCGATGGCTTACTTGAAGAAGAACTCAATGGCGTTCGTCAATTACTGCAACGCGTCAAACTCTTGGTGACCGCCGTTGAAGGTTTAGCTTGGGATCAGCGTTGGGATGCGCTCTTTGATTTAGTGCGTGACGTACGTCGCTTAGGCGCTGGCGAAGGGCAGGCGCAAGAACGTAGTGAACGTACCGACAAGTTGGCGCAAGAGATGTACGCTATTAACCGTCGTATTGACGAAAGTTTGGCAACGCTCGAAAAGAATATAAAAACGCCTGAAGAAGCAGACGTTGCTTTGACGACGTGTATTCCGTCCATCTTAGAGCGTGAACTGGCGGTGCTTTATTTGCGTACGCTCGCTGTGATTCGTGTGGTGAGTGGCGACAACTATTTGCACGGGATGCATTGCTCGACCTACATTGCGCGTAATGTCGAAAAGTTCCCCGATGTCCACGCTTTACTCGATAAGGCTCGCCACATCGTATACGACGCGATGGAAGTGCAAGGGCGTACGATGAATGCGACCGCGATGGATTTAGCTGGGCAAGTGAAGCGCGACGCAGACCTCTTGGGACAAGCTCACGATGAATCGGTCGCTCGCTTAAAGACGGACGTCGAACGCCTGCAGACGGCGATTGACCGTTACTTGATTTTGCAGGGTCGTCCTCGTCGCTATGCTGTCCGCATGCGTGAAGACAATACGGTTGAAGCACTTATGGTGCTTGAGCATTAAGTAGCACAAAACCCTTGGCCTATGAGGTGGCGCCATCTCGTAGGCCATTCGTTTGAACGGAATGAACATGGCAAAGTCGACACGATTTATGGGTCTCTCGGAAGACACATTGGCACGTATTCGCCGTTTTCGTGATGATCGCGATTGGGCGCCCTTTCACAATCCGAAAGATTTGTCGATTTCTTTATCTTTAGAGGCCAGCGAATTACTTGAACTCTTTCAATGGTCGGGTCGCGATACAGAGGTGGCGCATAAGCGTGGAGCTATAGCTGAAGAGTTGGCGGATGTGCTCATCTATGCTGTTTTGCTGAGTGACCGATTAGGGCTTTCGATGGACGAGATCGTGAATGCGAAGCTCGCCAAAAATAACGAGCGCTATCCCGTCGACAAGGTCAAAGGCTTGACGGGTGGCTACGAGCGACTCAAGGCAGAAGCTCGGGCGAAAGTTGCGAGTCAATCTCTTGACCATGAGGCATGGACTGAATCTCAACCATCAACCACAACGATGATCGTGCCGCCTGTGCCTAAAACATCCGAGTGGACCGTTTTAACTCGTTTTTTGCCTGAATTGAAGTCGGAAGCGAATGTTGGCGAATGGTATACCCGTGCCGATGGCGAACGCTTTTTGGTGAATTCGAGAGCAGCGACCGCCTTTTGGCAGGCTGTCTCACTCGTTGAAGATCCACAAGCCGTCCTTACTTTGGCGCGTGAGGGTGTTTTGAAAGTCACTGACGACCTTGATGTGTCGCGCTTAGATGCACGTGGGATTGTGGCTTTGCTAACGATTGTGGTGCGTGAAGCACGAGCAAACACAGGGCGATTTGAGCGTGCTGTCAAGTCTGGACTCATTGAGCGAGCATTGACGCACTTAGCCGCCTTAGATTGTTAAGGCCAAAAACGGGATCGACGCAGTGCGATCCCGTTTTGCTTTATGATGAATGCGATGATCAGACATGTTAGTGACGCGCAGTAGCGATCTTTGTCACGATGAAGCCAATGATTGCCATCATGATGGCGGGGCCAATCAATGCGTCCATCTCCTCGTTAGTGAAAACGATCGATAAGAAAACGCCAAACATCATAAGGCTATTGCCTAAAAACATCACGAAAGATTTGTTAGACCGACGGCGTTGTGGCGTTGGCGTAGGTGTTGTGGTGGTCGTCGAAGAGATGCTCGAACTTCTCTTGCGTGAACCCAAATGATGGTCACGACGAAAAGACTCACTGACAGAGACGTCTTCTTGGGGCTTGTTGGGTGTGACGGGGGGCACGTTGATGGCCGGTGTGTCGACTGGCGTTTGAGGTAATGTAAGTCCTTGCGCCTCACAATCCGCTTCAATGCGTTGACGTAATTCAGTGGCGATTATCTTTAGGTCAACGTCACCTTGCACACTATCAGGCATGCTGACAGGATGGGTTAACGATTCTTGATTGGCTTGACGCAAAGCCTCGAGCGAATTCTCTTGAAGTCGATCAAGATAGGCAACAAAATCCCCATTTTTGGGTTCGAGGTGGTTCGGATCAGTCATGGCTAGACGCATCAAAAGGAATAAGGATTCTCTTAAGCATAACGCGACTGGCGATATTTTTGCGGACTCAACTGTTTCAAGTAGCTACGAAAAAGGCGTCATCTTTTTAACAGATCTGACGCCTTCGGAAGGGTTTTAGGCTCGGGCTTCTTCAGCCATACGATCGAGCTTAGGTTTCGCTCTAAGCATACGCATGGCATTTGCGACTACGATCAGGCAAGTGCCCGTGTCTGCAAAGACCGCCATCCACATGGTGGCAAGGCCAGAGAGTGCGAGGAGGGCAAAGACCACCTTGACACCAATCGCAAAAATGATGTTTTGAACAAGCACATCATGCGTCATGCGAGAGAGTCGCACCAGGGTGGCAATGGACGAAATCTTGTCATCCATGACGGCCACGTGTGCCGCTTCAATTGCACTATCTGTCCCGCGAATGCCCATGGCAATCCCGATATCACTGCGTGCAAGAGCTGGCGCATCGTTGATGCCATCACCCACCATCGCCGTGAGCCCGTCTTTTTGAAGGCCTTCAATTTTGGCGAGCTTGTCGTCAGGCAAGAGGTCTGTTGCCACGTTCGTTAAACCCACCTTTTTGGCTAAGGACTGCGCGGCCGCTTCATGGTCACCCGTCAAAAGCCAAGGCGTCAAGCCAACCGCTTCGAGCTGACGAAGGCCGTCAACCGTGTCTTCTTTGATGACGTCTTCAAGACCAAAGACTGCTTGCACACCAAAGGTGTCTGCGAGCGCTACGGTGGACATGCCTTGTTTAGTGTAGGTTTCGAAGGCCTGACGAATGTCATCGTCGGCTAAACTCTGTGCTTCGAGCCAACGCAGGTTGACTAAGCGCACCATACCTTTTTCGATACGACCTTCAACCCCTGCGCCCGGCAACGCCGTAAAGCCGTCAACCGAGTAGGTGGGTAGATGCTGTGCCTGACCCCAGTGGGCAATCGCCTGAGATAAAGGATGGCGGTTCATGGCAGCAAGGCTCGTTGCCAAAGCACCGGTGAGCTTTTCGTCAAAAGTCATCAAATAGGTAACACCAGCGACGACGGGTTCGCCACGCGTCAAAGTACCCGTCTTATCTAAACCGACGTGCTTAAGGTGACGCGCCTGTTCAAGATAGAGGCCGCCCTTAATGAGGAGACCGCAACGGGTGGCAGTGGCCAAGGCCGACACAATTGTGACTGGCGTTGAAATCACCAGAGCGCACGGACAAGCAATCACTAATAAGCAAAGCGCCCGATAAATCCAGGTGTCCCAGTCACCGGTCATGAGTGACGGAATGATGGCCGTTGCGAGTGCTACGGCAAAGACGATGGGCGTATAGACCTGCGCAAAGCGATCAACAAAGCGTTGTACGGGCGATTTGGTCGCTTGCGCATTTTCAACCGCATCAATGATGCGTGCCGTCAGGCTTTCAGAGGCAGGTGCCGTAACGATGATTTCAATGGTAGAAGTAAGGTTCACCGTCCCAGACCAAACGGTGTCGCCTTCGCCTTTTTCGGCTGGCATGCTTTCGCCAGTCACCATTGATTGGTCTAGTGCCGTGTGACCGCGCACAATACGACCGTCTAATGGCACACGGTCGCCGGGGCTCACACGAACTACGGCGCCAATGCCCACTTCAGCCGCTGGGACAGCCGTAAATGTATTGCCGTTACGAACATCAGCGGTTTCTGGGGCTACACTCATCAAGTCGCGAATCGAACGGCGCGCTTTCGTCATCGAAAGCTGTTCAATGGATTCAGAAATCTGGAATAGCACCATCACCATCGCCGCTTCTGGCCAGGCGCCAATGAGAACGCCGCCTATGACTGCTACAGCCATTAAGGCATTCATGTTGAGGTTACCGTGAAGAACAGCAATGAGCCCGTTTTTAAAGGTGGTAATCCCTGACATGAGAATCGCAATCAGCGCAAGACCTAAGGTCAACATGTCGGCGATTTCGTGACCAATCGGTAAGCTATCTGGACGATATTCTGCAAATAATTCAATGCCCTCGGAAAGGAGTGCCATGATTAAAGCGCCGATATAGAGTGTCCATGGGATAGGTGCGTTTTCGATGGCTTTAGGGGGCGCGGTAACAGGGCGAGCATTATAGCCACAACGCTCAATGGCGGCAATGGCGCGCGCTTCAAGGGCATCGTCACCCGTTAGCGTTACGGTGCGGTTCATGACGTTAAGATCAGCGTCAAGAATGTCGTCTTCAGCAAATGCTTTTTGAATTTCGCCTGCTTCAACGGGGCAGTCCATCTCTGGCACACTAAGAACAATGCGGTGTGAGCCAGATGAAATCACATCGGCAGGTAAGCTCAATTTCAACAGGGCATCCGTAATGACAGATGTGTCCTCAAGCGTGTGGGTCACCTGTACGGTGCGTGCCCCATAGTCAATAGAGACATGGGTGACACGATCTATGGCGAGTAAGGCACGTTCAATCGGGCCTCCCTCAGCTGGGCAACACATAGCGGGGATAGAAAGAATCAATATGGACATAATGTGTGTCCGCTGGGTGCGGATGAAACAATTTTGAATGATGAGACACATTACACACCCTGAAGTAACTACAAGGTCAAGTCCTTTTTTGCGATAATTTCAAAAAAATGGCAAAGATGCGTTCAAGGACATTTTTATGAGAATCGGGGAACTAGCAACTTTAACGGGACACACTTCTGAGACGATTCGTTATTACGAAAAGTTGGGGCTTTTGCCTGAGGCCGATCGTTTGTCGAATAACTATCGCGTGTATCGGGAGGTGCATGTGAAGCGCCTCACTTTTATTCGTCACTGCCGTACGCTCGATATCAGCTTGGATGAGATTCGCTTATTGCTTACAAGTATTGAAGACGAAAATCCTGAGTCGGCCAACCGTGCGCATGCGCTCATTCATCAACATCTCGAAGCGGTTGAGGCGCGAATGGCTGAGTTAGAGCATTTGCGCCATCAATTACACGCGCTTGCAAGTGTATGTGGGGGACACCATCACGAAGAAGGTGAAACCTGCGGATTGCTACAAAAGTTAAAGCATCCCGACGGTGAGTAACAGTGTTGAATGAGGACGATCATTGTGCGCGCCATTCGGTAGAATGCAACCGTTCAACAATAAAGGACTACTATGGTCGAAGTTTCTAGTACGGTGATTCATTTCACGGGCATGCAAATGCTTCTAATCACTGGGTTATTTTTATTAGCCGTTTTGGTGCCCTTGTATCTCTTGAAGCGTTTTGCACAAATCGTGCCGCCCGTCTACAAAGTGAACGGTATTCCAAGTGGCGTAGGTGGCTTACTCTTAATGGTCGTGGGTATTTTGATCGCTCAGGCTGTGCCCGCGCTTTACCACTTGGGGCGTTCTGGCGCGAGTGTTGTGCGTGTTCTTGAGGTCGATGTGGCCTTTTGGTGGGCGGCTGTGCAAACCTTGATCCCTGATTTAGTGACTGCGGTTTGTCTCTTGACAGCGATTGGTGTCTTGATTTTTGGTCGTACGCCTTGGGCTTTGCGTTTGGCCATTGTCATGGCATGGTTGGGCGGTCCATTGGTTGCTTTCTTACGTCATCTCTATTTAGGGTTGCCACTTGAAGTGGCGGGTGAACCTACGGGGCTCTTCTTTTTGACGGTCGTGATGACAATTTATTTGCTTTTTTCGAACCGTCCAGCGTTGACTTACGGCACCGAAGCTGGCCGCCATTTGGCCGAGCAACGTGGTGTCTTTAATTTGTAAGGCGATAGGTCCATGCAAAGTGTGATTGGTAGCCTCTTGCTTCTTTTCTTCTTTTTGTTGGTCTTGCATTCGCTTTGGCAATGGGGGCGCCACTTTCCACCGGCGAGTCATGAAGCCCCGTCGGGTGTTGAAGGCGGGCTTCTCTTGATTGTGGCAGGGCTACTCGCGCTCCTCATTTTTAATGCGACGGGTTTTGGCTTGATGCTTACGGCCATTAAGGGCACTAGCGTATGGCCAGCGAACCTTTGGATGAGTGCTGTGATCCCTGGGGTTTTGAGTTTAGTGGGCGTCCTTTGGGCGTTGCTACGACTCCTTTCGGGGCGTACGCCTCGCGTTCGATGGGAAGCCTCGATCGGCTACTTAGTGTCAGGCCCTTTGGCTGAAGTCTGCTGGCTCTCTGTGGGTTCGGGCGATATCACGCGTTTGGTCTTTTTGAGTGTGGCAGCAATTGCGATCGTGATCTATCTCATGCGCTCGTCAAGGTCTCTCCATACCTACGGTTCGAGCGTCGCCTAAAGGTTAATCCTGTGTAGTCGAAATAGACCGATCAGGTACAATTTGGCCATCCTGATTGTTCGCGAACCTAGACTCTTGTCGCGACCTTATTCGAATTAAAGGAAGTTTGCTATGACTCATCCCATTCTGATCAAGAATGCTAATGTCTTTGCGCCCGAAAAGCTCGGACGTCGTGATCTCTTTGTCGCGGGGGGCAAGATCCTTGCTATGGCCGAAACACTCGACATCAATGTGCCTGACTTGGAAGTGCTCGATGCCAATGGTGCCTATCTGACGCCGGGCTTGATTGACCAACACATTCACGTGACGGGGGGTGGCGGCGAAGGCGGTTGGAAGAGCCGTTGCCCTGAACTCGTTTTCTCTGAATTGGTCAAGGCGGGTGTGACGAGCTTTATGGGTGTGTCGGGCACAGACTCGATGTCTCGTTCGATCGCCAACCTTTTAGCCAAGGTGCGTGGTCTCAAAGAAGAAGGGGCTTCTGGCTGGATGTGGACGAGCAACTATTCTTATCCGGTGACGACGATTACGGATTCTGTGAAGACGGAACTCTTCGCGATTCCTGAAGTCTTGGGTGTGAAGTTGGCATTGGGTGACCACCGCTGTTCGTTCCCATCGATGGAAGAAGTTCGTAGCATCGTGGCTGACGTCCGTGTCGCTGGTATGTTGACGGGTAAGGTGGGTTTCTTGCACGTCCATTTGGGTAACTTCCCGTCTTCCTTTGACATCTTTGACCAGATCGTTGAATCGGGTCTTCCGATCAAGCACATTCGCCCAACGCACGTCGCTCGCCATCCTGAAGTCTTTAAACGTGCTGTTGAATTTGCCAAGAAGGGTGGCATGATCGACATCACGACGGGTGGCGGTAGCTGTTTTGGTACGGCTGCTGATGCCTTCAAGCGTGCAATGGAAAGCGATGTGGCGCTTGACCATATCACGATGAGTTCTGACGGTCATGGTTCGATGCCGCGCTTCAATGAAGAAGGCGAAATGGTGGGTCTTGGCGTAGGTTCCATCATGTGTAATCTCGAAACCTTGCACGATGTAGCCAAGATGTATGACTTTGAAACGGCTTTGCGTCCCTTTACGAAGAATATTGCCCGTGCCTTGAACCTTCAGGGTAAGGGTGAAATCAAGGTGGGGGCCGATGCCGACTTCCTCTTCTTCAATGCTGACTACACGTTGACGGACGTCTTTATGGGTGGTCGTCAGTGCATGCGTCAGGGTGAAGTGATTGTGAAGGGGGCCTTCGAAGACTAACGCTTCACAAACCTTTCAGAACAAAGTGGCCCTGTTCATCGCGTGAGCAGGGCCAACTTTTTTGGGTGTTGTCTAATCGTGACGTTGGTCAAAGCGTTCGACAGTACCGGACGTCAGGTTCACAAAGAAGGCAGCACCACGTTTTGAGGGTAACACTTCAATCTTCCAATCCATGCGGTGGCAAATACGCGAAATGATCGAGAGACCAAGTCCTGCGCCCACGCTATCATCAGCGCCAGCACTCCCGCGGACACCATGACCAAAGATGCGCTCGACTTCGTCAGGCTTGAGGCCAGGGCCCGTATCTGAGACGATAAAGCCTTTGGCCGTTTCTTTGACTATGATGCTACCTTGGGTCGTATAGCTCACGGCATTTTTAAGGAGATTGTTGGCAACCGTGCCAAGCATCACTGGGGAGAAGGTTCCTTCGCAAGGCGCTTCCCGCACATAAACGAGATGAAGGCCTTTTTCTTCAGCAAAGGGGATCCAAGTTTCGATGGCCGTTTGCAAAATCCCTTGAACAGTATCGGGTTCAGCGCCGCCGTGACGTTGTGAGAGTCGGGCAAAGGATAAAAAGAGTTGAACCAGCTCACGCATGTCGTTCGTGGATCGTGCAATACGATCGACTTGTTGCTGCTGTTGAGGGCTGAGTGGTGTCAACGAGAGTAACTCAACACTTGTTTCAATGACCGTTAATGGGGTACGTAATTCGTGACTCACGTCACCCGTAAAGGCTTTTTCGCGTTCTAAGGCATCATGGAGTCGCCGTAGGGCGGTATCACAAATATGGGCGAGCTCACCTACTTCGTCTTGCGTAATCGTGACCGATAAAGGTCGATAAACAGGGGCGAGGCTCGCGTCACGTACGGCACTCGATAGGGCACGCACGGGTTGCATGATGTTTCGAGAGAGCCACCAACCGGCTAAAAGGCCAATAAAAAAGACGATCAAGACAGAACTAAAGACGACCTTTTTAAAGAGGCGTTCGGTATCTTCAAAGCCTTCTTGGTCGCGCACCAAAACGAAAGGTTCCCCTTTCCAGGTGGACGTATAAACAAAGAAGTCACCTTCGTCGGTGAGCTCGGTAAAGCCTGGAGCTAAATGCTGAAAGTGTGACGGAATGGGCTTTAAGGGGTGAGCACCATAGATACTCGTTTCGCTCGATAAAACGGGCCGCTCGCCAAGGTCTAGGTGGTGCTTCATGCGATCGACTTCGTCCTCAAGGACGCCAGCTATTAGATGGGATTCGGTAAATTCCATCGACTGATGTAAGGCGGTTGCATAGATCGCGGCAATAAAAGTCACAAGAAGTGCAAAGCTCAGCATAATGCGCTGAACGAGACTTCTTGGTGGCGATTGAGTTTGAGCCATAAGAGCACCTTGAGGACGTCTTCGATTTATTCGTCAGAGACAGACCAACCTAAACCTGGATGCGTATGAATCAAAGGACGATCAAAAGGCTTGTCGACCGCTTGACGTAATAGATAAAGGTTAGAGCGTAAACTGTCGCTCACTGGCGTATTCCCTTGCCACAAGAGGGCTTCTAAGCGGTTTCGACCGACGACGCTAGGGCTACGTTGCATGAGTTCACGTAAGAGCTGTAAGCACGTTGGATTTAAACGAATTTCTTGATTGTCACGTGTCACGCGTAGGGTCTTCAGGTCTAGCGTCAAAGGCCCCACCGTCAAACGGTCGGCCGATCCCGTGCCACTACGACGCAAGAGCGCCTCAACGCGTGCCGCGAGTTCGCGTAACGAGAAAGGTTTAATCAAGTAGTCATCCGCCCCACTTTGAAGGCCGGCAACGCGATCGTCAATCGTATCGCGCGCCGTCAAAATCAAAATCGGGAGTTGATGCCCTTCTTCGCGAAGACGACGCATGATTGAGAGCCCATCAATGTCGGGTAAGCCCACATCCAATATCACGAGGTCATACTGGGACTGTTGGAATCGCTCAAGCGCAGCGCGCCCTGTTAAACACGTTTCTGCAATCCACCCATCGTGAAAGCTCAAAAAGTCTTTGACGTTGGCCAAAATGTCTGGATTGTCGTCAACGACGAGAATTCGTATACTCATGTATTTCCTGTTCAGAAGGTCGAACCTTGGTATCCATAGTATGCCTCTTTAGGGCAAAAGTTAGTCGGTCAATTGTTCAGAATTGTTTCTCTGAGTGAGGTCCCATTGGGGACGATAGGTCGTCGATTTCACGTTCACGAGACCTAAGACGGTCGAATAAAGGTGTTCGTGTGTCACGCCACCCTTAGGCGCTTCGGCCAAACGCTTCATGTCGATACCAAAGGTTTTACCCCAGTCTTTGGAGAACCACATCACCATCGGGACGCGCGTCTGTTCTTTGGGCGCAATCAAGTAGGGTGCGCCATGCAAAAAGAGACCGTTTTCACCCAAACTTTCACCGTGGTCAGACACAAAGAGGAGCCCAGCGTCGATTTGCTTAGAGGCGCCTTCGAGTGTCTTAATGAGGTCAGTTAACACACGATCGGTATAGCGAACTGAGTTGTCATAAGCATTCACAACCGTTTCGCGCGTGCAGGCACCAAGGTCTGCATCTTGGCATTCGGGCTGCCACGGCTTACTGTCGTCTGGTGAATCCTGGTGGTAGCGCGGACCGTGCTGACCATAGAGATGGTAAAAGAGAACGGTTGGGCGGTCTGACGGGAGCGTAGTGAGGTCTTTACGGAGTTCATTCACTAACACACCGTCAAAGCAACGGCCGTTGGGGCAGTCTTGGGCGGTGCGCTCTGGTTGACGCGTCGGCACACCTTGGCAAGCACCCTTACAACCCGATTGATTGTCGACCCAGGCCACATTAACACCAGCGCGCTGTAAAAGGCCTGGCAACGCTTCTTCAGAAATGATGCGTTTACGGTTATAGTCAGAGCGACCAATGCGACTCATCATGCAAGGGAGCGACACATCAGTACTCGTCCCACAAGCAACGACTTCAGGGTGATTAATGACGGACAACTGACGTAAACCAGGGTTGGTTTCACGCTTGTAGCCCGCTAACTCCCAATTGGTCGAACGCGTCGTTTCACCCACGACAACCACTAAGAGAGCTGGGCGCTTAATGTTCGTGGCTAAAGTTGGGTTCGGATCCACGATTTGGCGAGTGGTTTGGTCGGGTGACGTGTCCTTGGTGAGCGTCGCAATGAAGCTATAAGGGACATTGACTGGTGCAATCAGATAGCGCGCAGAGCGATCAGCTCTAAATAAACCCGAGAGCGAATTCATCTGCATAAATAAGAGACCCACGCCAAGCACTAAGGCACCTAAAGCCGTGCCAGTACGCCAAGCGACGGTTTTTAGGCGCACGGGTTGATGATCAGCTGTGAGCGTGGCGATCAAGAGCGGCAAGAATGTAAAGGTCGTCAGCACAATTGTGCGAATCGACAAGTAGGTCGAGGCTTCATGAGTGTCGGTCGCCAAAATATTGCGAGCCATATCAGGATTAAAGACAATCCCATACAGGCATTCACCCGTAAAGACCACGCTGCCGCAAAGTCCTAAGACGAGCAAAAGCGTACGCGCAATGGGGCGCGGAAAGGCCATTACAAGCGTAATGAGTGCCATAGAAATGGCAAAGAGGCCACCAATCAAAGCCCCTAACACTAGTACGTCATGTGGCAACCAAGCAAAGTCGGGCTTGTTAATACCCATGATGCGCGTAAAAAAGGGGGCATTGAGCACCACCGTCCACCACAAGGCCGTGAAAAGACTCAAGCATTTGAGTGACAAGTGAGCGGTTTTATTTTTGATGCTTTCGGGGAAAAACAACACATAAAGCGCCGCGCAAATAATCCAGTCAATGAGCCCCGTCGCAATCACGTGGGAGACAAAGTGGGCGCCTTCCATAACGCGCGTTAAGCCGCAGAGCGTACCGAAGACGAGCGCAAAAAGCCCGCTCGCAATCGCCGCGCGAGGCCAGCGGTCCTTAGTTGCAAAATAAAGGGCAAAAAGCACAAAGCCCGTTCCTGCGTGACCAGACGGCCAGCATTTACCGGGTTGGTGTGACAAACCAAACGTCGGATCAGTGATTTCAAAATGACCGCCAAAAGACACCACATTCCACGGGCAAGCCACGCCGGTCGTATCTTTCAACCACCAAACGGTGAGAGCAGACACCGCCATGGCAACGACGGCATAGAGCGCGCGTTTACCTAAGTCATGCTGCATGACACGTTCACCACGCGAAATCAACATGATCGTGTAGATCAAGAGTGGAATCGCAATGAGAAAGGGAATGACTTTGGGTGTCTGATAGAAGATTTGCGTAAAGGTCTCGTTTTGGTGCCAAGGCCAGCCGTCATTAAAGAAGATGCGTGCGATCGAAAGATCAAAGGCGTGAGGAGGCACAATGACCAAAATGATCAAAAGCGAAGCCGGAATAATGAGTCCGGTCAAAAAGGGGAGCGTCGAAAAGAGACGGCTAGAGGGTTTCATGACACACCAAAATAGAGTAAATGGTTGGTGTCTTTAGTATCGTGTTGAGACTGTCAAAACCGCATCACCTTGCTGTCAAAGCGACGTGAAGAGTGCGTCAATTTTTCGTCAAAGGATTTGCGTTAAATCATGAAATGGTCAGTTTCCACTAAAACGACACGGAGAAAAGGACTTGCATGGGTCGTATCCTTTGTGCCTTCAAGGCGGCAACGGGTGTTGCTTGTGAGGTACGAAAGCCTACGCAACAGTTAAGAGGAGTTTTACGCTGTCGATATCAGCCGGCTATCGCTTAAGATCAAAAGGTACCATCAAACCAGGAGCGACCCATGAATTTGCCTCAATTCATGAAAAAAAAGCGCGAGATCGATCTGCCGCGCTTTTACTTTTAGGTGGTGCCTAAATTAATTCTTTCGGTAGCTATCAGGGTCTGTGAGCTCTTCGACTTCAAAGCTACCCTTGATACCCTTATATTCTGGCCGGTAGTCAAGTGGGTTCTGGCAACGGAATTCAAGCCAAGCGGTTGCAGACTTGGCTCCGTCTTCGGTACCGTTCGTGCTTGCGCCACGCAGTGGGAGCATGCCTTTGTCGCCTTGACCGCAATGCTGACGAGCGCGTTCAGCCAAATGTTCAACCAAACGATTGGCTTGGTGGACGCCTGGCCACTTCGCCTCAATACGCCATACGTTACCTACGACATTGGTGAGGGTTTCGTCGCGGTTAAGAATCTTTTCGTGTTCGTCTTTGATGGTTTGGCAACCTGTGAGGGCGAGAGCGGCGAGTGCGGTGCTAAGAATCAGAATGCGTTTCATAACAAATCTTTTTGAGGTTTCTGCTGACTGGACGCCAGCTGTGTCGGCACATTGTAGCGAGAATTTGACGGTTGCGCCGCGATGGGCGTGGCTAACAAATCCTATCGCGTCAATCAATGAAGGCCTTAGAGAATATCTTTGGGCTTTTGTGAAAGGCAAAATCTTAGGAACAAAAGCGCTCTTATTTGTCGCCGTAAAGTGTCATAAAAACAGATCGAATAGATACTGCTAGAAGGGAGAAGGTGTAGTTTAACGTGCGGCTTTTTCGGGTAAGTCCGATCTCCTAGTGATAATCTTTGTAAGCAATCCTTAATACGACCTCCCTACACTTCGTGAGCATAGGATCGATCCGCCCTTTTTCGGATCAGCAAACAACGTCACCAGGAACGTCTTTTTCTCATGTCTGAAGCCATGCTCGAAGTCTGTGACCTAACCTGCGAACGCGGGGAGAGAACTCTTTTTCAGCACCTTTCTTTTCAGGTAGAACCCGGTACGCTCGTTCGTATCGCGGGCTCCAACGGTGCGGGTAAGACGACGCTCCTACGTTTGATGACGGGGTTGATGCGTCCAGTCGAAGGGGAAGTGCGTTGGCGTGGCGTCGCGGTACAAAAGGCCGCGCAAGATTTCTGGCGCGAGCTTTGCTACATCGGACACCGTAACGGCGTCAAGGACGATCTTTCGGTTTTAGAAAATGTGATGATTAATGCCAATGTGGCTGCTGTCCCTGTGACCGAAAACGCCGCTTTGGATGCTTTGGATGCCGTAGGCTTAACGGACTTTGTTGAGGTGCCAGCGGGTCAACTCTCCCAGGGGCAGCGTCGCCGTGTGGCGCTTGCTCGCCTTTGGCTCTCACGTTCGGTCAAGCTTTGGGTGCTTGACGAACCCTTTACGGCTTTGGACGTGCGTGGTGTCGCACGCTTAGCTAAGTTGATCGCTGAACATGTGCAAGCGGGTGGCATTGTCATGCTCGTCACCCATCAAGAAGTTCCGGTTGAAGGGGTGAAGCACTTGGTGATCGAACCCGAACAGTGGGCACCGCGCCGTCGTACGGCCGTTGAACGCGCCCTTGATGACGAAAGCGCTCAAGAAAGCGCGGCAGCGCACTAAGGAGGACGGCCCATGTTTAAGCTTTTTATGATTATTCTTCGCCGCGACCTGATGTTGGCGTTTCGCCGTAAGTCTGACTTGGCTCAGGTAATCTTCTTCTTTGCGGTTGTAGTGACCTTGGTGCCGTTGGGCGTCGGGGCTGAAACCAATATTCTTCGTGCCATTGCCCCGGGCGTTGTGTGGGTTGCTGCGCTTTTGGCTGCCTTACTTTCTTTGCCGCGTATGTTTGAAGCAGATCACGCTGATGGGACGCTTGAACAGATGTTAGTGACCGCCGAACCGTTGCCTGTGGTGGTGATGGCCAAGGTCTTTGCGCACTGGTTGGTGACAGGAGTACCGATGACTATTTTTGCAGCGGTCTTTGGGATCCTTTTTGACTTGTCTTTAGATGTGACCATGGTGATGGTCGCTAGCCTCTTTTTAGGGACGCCCGTGCTCTCTTTAGTAGGCGCCGTGGGGGCCGCGTTGACGTTAGGGTTGCGTGCTGGCGGCGTGTTGACAAGCTTACTGGTGTTGCCGCTTTATATTCCTGTGTTGATCTTTGGTGCGGGTGCTAGTCAGGCCGTGTCTGTGGCTTTGAGTCCTACGCCTCATTTCATGATCGTAGGCGGTCTCACACTCTTGAGTGTTGCTTTGGCTCCGATGGCAGTGTCGGCGGCATTACGCATCGCAGAAAGCTAATTTTTTGTTATCGCTTTTGATTTTCCTTCGGAGACAGAATCACATGAGCTTATCCGATCCGCAAAGCTTCTACCGCATGGCAGGTAAAGTCGTGCCCTGGTTGTTGGGTATTGCACTGATCCTTTTCGTCATCGGGTTTTACATGGGCTTTTTTGTTTGTCCGATAGATGCCAAGCAAGGTAATTCTTACCGTATCATGTTTATTCATGTATCGGCTGCATGGCTTTCTATGCTCCTTTATGTACTGATGGCTGTCTTTAGTGCGATCGGTCTTTGGAAAAACAATAAGATCTGCTTTACGCTGGCTCAAGCCATGGCACCGACGGGGGCTTTGATGGCTTTTATCGCGCTTTTCACAGGGGCCTTCTGGGGGCGTCCTACGTGGGGCACGTATTGGGTTTGGGACGCTCGTTTGACGTCTGAGCTGGTTCTCTTCTTCTTGTACCTCGGCTTTATCGCTTTACATTCTGCGATTGATGATAAGCGTCGTGCTGACCGCGCTGCGAGCGTGATCAGCATTGTAGGCGTCATTAATGTGCCGATCATTTATTTCTCTGTGCAGTGGTGGAATACTCTCCATCAGGGGGCATCGATTACATCTCGCGGTTCTTCCATTGCGCCGATCATGCTGTACACGCTCTTGATCATGGTGGTTGCAGGCATGTTCTACGGTGCGGGTGTTGTACTCGCTCGCTCCCGATCCATCATCCTTGAACGGGAACGTCGCGAAGCGTGGACGCAGAAGACGGCATTGGAGGGCAAACTATGAACTGGAATAGTCTTTCCGACTTCATCTTTATGAATGGCCACGGCTACTACGTATGGTGCGCTTACGGTGCGCTCTTGGTCGGCGTGGTTTATGAAATCTTTTCCTTGCGCGCTCGTCGCGCCAAAATCTACGCTCGTTTGGCTCGTGAAGCTCGAGCTGCCAAATCAACACTGGAGATGTAAACATGGATGCGAAGACCAAGAAACTGGCTTTGATCGGCGCGGCCGTTGTCGCTGTCGGTGCTGGTGTGACACTTGCCCTTCAGGCCTTTAATGACAACCTCGTGTTCTTTTTCTCGCCTACGCAGGTCGCAGCTCAGGAAGCACCGATGGGGCGCACCTTCCGTTTGGGTGGTGTCGTTGAACCGGGTAGCGTCAAGCGCTTAGAAGATGGCGTGACGGTGACCTTTGGTATTACGGATACCGCCAAGATCGTGCCGGTTCAGTACACGGGCATTTTGCCTGACCTCTTTGCCGAAGGTCAGGGCGTCGTTGCGCAGGGTAAGTTGGATGAAAAGGGCGTTTTCTGTGCTTCTGAAGTGTTAGCCAAGCACGACGAAAACTACATGCCGCCTGAAGCGGCTAAGGCCCTTGAAGACGCACATAATGCAGGCGTTGCTCAAAAGAGGGCGGAAGCCGCTGCTAACGCCAACCGTTCGTGATTCCGTAGAACGAACGTGATATCTAACACTTAAAGCGCGGTAGCTAAAAAAGCTATCTCGCTTTGTGTGTTTGTAAAAGAAGGCGGAATGGATCCGCACTCAACCCTAACTGGAGACACCAAGTGATTCCTGAAATTGGTCACTTTGCACTTATCCTGTGCCTTGCGTTAAGCATCGTACAAGGCGTGCTCCCGCTTGTCGGTGCTGCGAAAGGTAATCGCGCATTGATGGCTGTAGCTCGTCCTGCTGCGATGGCTAACGCTTTTTTTGGCACGGTTGCCATCGGTAGCCTTGCCTATTCGTTCTACATTTCGGACTTTACGGTTCTAAATGTGGCGAACAACTCAAACACGTTGTTGCCTTGGTTCTACAAGATTGCAGCAACTTGGGGTAGCCATGAAGGTTCGATCCTCTTCTGGGCGGTGACCTTGTCTTGGTGGGGCGCTGCTGTGGTTTGTTGCGCTCGTCGACTCCCGACTGAAATGGTGGCACGTGTGACGGGCGTTTTGGGCCTCGTCGGCATGGGCTTTCTCCTTTTCATGCTCTTAACGTCGAACCCGTTTGTGCGTCTTTTCCCAGCGCCCCTTGAAGGCGGTGACTTGAATCCGCTCTTACAGGACCCTGGCATGGTCTTCCATCCGCCACTCCTTTATTTAGGTTATGTGGGCTTTGCGGTGCCTTTTGCTTTTGCGATCGCCGCTTTGATCTCTGGCCGTCTTGACGCGGCTTGGGCTCGTTGGATGCGTCCGTGGACGACAGCTGCTTGGGTGCTCTTGACCTTGGGTATTTCTCTTGGCTCCTACTGGTCTTACTACGAACTCGGTTGGGGCGGCTGGTGGTTCTGGGATCCGGTTGAAAACTCATCTTTCATGCCGTGGTTGACGGGGACCGCTTTGATCCACTCGTTGGCGGTCACTGAAAAGCGTGGTTGCTTCCGTGTTTGGACGGTGTTGCTTGCCATCCTCACGTTCTCGCTTTCGCTCTTGGGTACGTTCTTGGTGCGTTCCGGCGTCTTGACGTCTGTGCATGCCTTCGCGACCGACCCTGAACGTGGTCTCTTTATTTTGGCTTTCTTGATCATCGTGATCGGTGCTTCGTTCTTGCTCTTTGCTTGGCGTGCGCCGACTGTGGGTTTGGGTGGCAACTTTTCGCTCATCTCCCGCGAATCGATGTTACTCGTCAACAATGTGTTACTCGTTGTGGCGATGGGTGCTGTGCTTCTGGGCACGCTCTATCCGCTCTTCCTTGACGCGTTGAACGCGGGCAAGATTTCTGTGGGCCCCCCCTACTTTGATGCGGTTTTTGGTCCTTTGATGCTCCCGTGCGTCTTCTTGATGGGTGTTGGTCCCCTCGCTCGTTGGAAAGATACGGATCTTGTTGACCTCATGAAGCGTATCGCTTGGTGCTTTATTGCCGCCATTGTGTGTGGTGCGGGCATTCCCATCCTCATGGGCGAATTTGGACACTGGGTCTTCTTGGGTGTAACGTCTGCGACTTTTGTCTTCTTTGCTGTCATCGAAACTTTCCGTCAGCAGATTCACAACCTCAAGGGCAATATCGTTGCCCGTCTCTTCAGATTGCCACGCGCCTTGTGGGGTATGCAGCTCGCTCACATCGGTGTCGCCGTCTTCATTGTTGGTGTCGCCCTTGTGAAGGGTTATCAGGCTGAACGTGACGTCCGTATGTATCCGGGCGAAACGGTGACGGTGGCCGGCTACACCTTCACGTTTAATGGCGTTGAAACGGTGCCTGGTCCCAACTATACAGCTGACCGTGGCGACTTCACGTTGAGTTATGGTGGCAAAGAACTGCAGCATCTCTATCCCGAAAAGCGTAAGTACTTTAGTAGCTCTAACTCCATGCCGATGACCGAAGCTGCTATTCGACACTCCTTGACGGGTGACGTCTATGTGAGTTTGGGTACCCCGACGGCTGATGGTGGTTGGGTGGTACGCGCTTACTCGAAGCCTTATGTCACTTGGATTTGGTGGGGTACCATCATCATGTCTATCGGTGGCTTGTGGGCTGCTTCTGACCGTCGTTATCGTCGTCGCAAGGCGAAGAAGGGCGAAGAAGGCAAGATCGGAGAATAAGAAATGAAAGCTAAATTTTTAATTCCGTTTGCGATTTTTATCGCCTTGGCCGGCTTCCTCTTCAAAGGGCTTTATATGGATCCGCGTACGTTGCCGTCCGTGTTGATTAATAAGCCCATGCCGCAGTGGGCGTTGCCGACGCTTTTTGATAGCTCCAAAGAGCTGAGCACCGAAGACATGAAGGGCAAGGTTTGGATGTTGAATGTTTGGGCAACGTGGTGCGTGCCTTGTAAACAGGAACATCCCTACATGGTTCAGCTAAAGCGTGAAGGTCTCAAGACCCCGATCATTGGCTTTGTTTACAAGGACAATCCGGGTGCTGCCCTCAATATGCTTCGTCAGGCTGGTAACCCGTACGATAGCGTGGTTTTCGAATTGAAGAACAAAGTCGGTATCGACCTCGGTGTCACGGGTGTGCCTGAAACCTTCGTGATAGACAAAAAGGGTGTGATTCGCGCCAAGGTGAGCTATCCGCTCGAACCGTACCTTTGGAAAGAACAGATCAAGCCTTTGCTCGACCAATTGGAGGCTGAATAATGCTGAAGTACCTCAAGTGGATGGGTGTGACGGCCGCCGCTACGCTCATGATGATGGGTTCGGTTCAGGCTAGCGCGCCGCGTGAAGCGACGCCAACGGCTTTTGACCCTGTGGCTCACCAGCGCGTGGTTGAAGTTTCTGAGCAGCTCCGTTGCTTGGTGTGTCAGAACCAGTCAATTGCAGACTCGAATGCTGAACTCGCAGTTGACCTTCGCAATCAGGTGATTGAACAGGTCAAAGCTGGTAAGACCAACGAACAGATTGTGGACTACATGGTTGAACGCTATGGTGACTTCGTGCTTTATAAGCCCCGTTTCCAGGCCAATACCATCATCCTTTGGTTGGGTCCCGTTGCGCTCTTTGCTGTAGGTCTCTTGGCATTCTTCTTGAACCTACGTCGCCGCAAGACGACGGTTGCTAAAACCGCGCGTCCGCTCACGGCCGAAGAAAAGGCTCGTGCTGAAGCGATGCTCGCTACTGGCAGCAAGAAGGAGTAATCGATGCTGACATTTTTTGTAATTCTCTGCTTCGGTTTCTGTCTGATTGCCGTCGCCGCCGTCGCGGTACCGCTTTGGTTGGGTGAAGGTAATAAGGACGATACGGCTGCTCGTCATGAAACGATTCTCGGTATTTTGCGTCAGCAGGCTGATGATCTTGAAAAGGATCTTCAGGCGGGGCGCATCGATAGCGATGAGTACGAAGAAGCGCGTTCTGAACTCGAACGTCGCGTGCTCGAAGAAACCGCGAAGGATACCGAAAGCGAATCGGCTGATCAGGGTAAGCTATCGAAGATTTTGGCGGTTGTTTTTGCGATTGTCATTCCGACCTCTGCGGTCTTTGGCTACCTTGCTTTGGGTCGCTATAACGCGATGGATCCTGCTTTTCTTGAACGTATGGAAGCCCGTCAGAATGACAGCGCACCGAGCATCGAAGGTCATAGCCCGTCCGATATGATGGCTTCGATCGAACGTTTGCGTCAGCGCGTCAAAGACAATCCTGATGATGCTCAGTCATGGTATATGCTGGCGAACGTCCTTTCTCAGGTTGGACGCTATGCTGAAGCATTGGATGCTTTCCGTGAAGTCGATCGTATTGTGCCAAACAATGCTGACGTGATCGCCGATATGGCTGACATGACGGCTGCGGTCAACAACAAGGTCATCACGACGGAAGCCCGTAACATGCTCCTTCGTGCCCTTGAAATTGACCCAGGTCAGTGGAAGGCGCTTGCGCTTCTCGCGATCGACTCCTGGGACAATCAGCGTTTCAACGATGCTGCTGATTACTGGGAAAAGCTCCTCGTCGTCTTGCCGCCTGACTTTGATGATGCCAATCAGATTCGCAAGAATATTGAACAGGCGCGTCGTGCCGCAGGCGAAATGGGTGAAGCCAAGCAAGGTGCCGAAGACTTTAAGGGTGGCGAAGCTGTCCCGACTGTTCAAGCTGCTCCTGTCGTCTCTGTTTCGGGGACTGTGAGTATTGATAAGGCTGTAGCTGACAAGGTGAAGCCTGAAGACACTGTCTTTATCTACGCACGTCCGACGTCAGGCTCGAAGATGCCAGTGGCCTTCCTTCGCGTGACTGCTAAGGAATTGCCGCTTCGATTCGAACTCACGTCTCAGATGACGATGGCTATGGGGGCGACCACCTTGGCTGATATGGAAGAAGTTATTGTGGGTGCCCGTATTTCCCACTCTGGCAATTTCATGCCCCAGGATGGTGACCTTGAAGGCGAACTTGATAAGCCTGTCAAGGTCGGTGCTGAAGGGCTCGATCTTGTGGTCAATCGCCAGCGATAACTTGAGTTAACGCCGTTTGATGAAAACCGCTGTACGCGCTTAGACGCTGACGGCGGTTTTCTTTTGGTGCGCCCAGCGGCGCACGTGTGTTTATGTGGTGAAAGTCCACTGACCGC
>JAHHRH010000018.1 GCA_020025915.1 Sutterella sp. | reverse complement strand
AAGCCCGGATTAGAGGCTCCGATTATATCCTTAGACCCGAAATTTCTGACACCCTAAATAAAACGGTTTTGTACACTCAAGAATCAAAACCAAAGGAAAAACAAAATCATGGAATCCATGGTCAAATTTCTCGCAATCATCATTCCGTTCGCTTTGATTGTGATCGTCAACCAATGGAAGGTCTCGACCAAGGTGGTTACTTAACTTATTCATGTTTATTGCTATAGGTGGTTAATGATAGTGAAACTAAGGAGAGTAAATAAAAACCCGTTAGGGTTTTATATGTACTGCTAGTACAGGCCTAATAGTTCAATACCCAAAATTGGGCCAGTTCGTTATTGGTCATCTTCTGAACGCATAGGCAGTCGCGCATACAGGCAATGTTGTGTATGGCGGCTGCTGTGCAGATGGACGTGTCCTTAATGGTTGCTTCAAAAGAGTCCAATGGAAAGGTCATCCAAATCGGGTTGGAGGGATCGGCTAATGCAATTTCTCGAACGGTACGATCAGCAATGACAGCCGGTGAATCGCCTTCTACAGGCTGTTTATGTAGTCCGCTCTTTTGGTTTTCCATGTCGTCAACCGTGTGTTCTTTAGGCTTTTCAGGATAGTCAAAGATGGCCCAAGGGAAGGGGGTCTTTTGAGGCATATGTGACATTGCATCATTAAAGAAGTCAGCAGCGAGCGCAATCTTCACAAAGTATTGATGATTGAGTTGCGGATACGAAAAGATGCCAAGGACGTTGTAACGACCACATGTAACTTGAAGGGCGGTCTCTTCAATAGAGCGCCTTTCTTTGGTAAGTAGGTGAATGCGCCAGGCAACATCGACGGTCTCGTCGGGGTAGGGGATGGTTGAGTAGATGTAGTTCTTGGTTAAGGCAAGAATGTCCATTGCTTTAGGAAGCAACTTAAAGTGTTGCCAGTCGTCGAGGGTCGTACGTTTGGCATGCTTGATTCGATTCGCCCATTGACCATTGATCGAGAGGTGATTGACTATATTGCCTATGAATGCTTCTTGGGCTTCAGGCGAAATGATGTCGTCAAAGTGGGACTCGTCAATCGGCATGCTGGTCATGACTAGTTCTTCGTTTGTCAATGGGAGCTTCATGCCACGAGCTTGTTCGATGATTTTCGCTTCTTCGGTGCGACGCTTTTCAAGACCATAGCAGGGCTTAAAAGCCAAGTAGTCAATGACGAAACCGTTCTCACGGTGTTGCGCTAAGCGGCGCTTGATGTTGACGGTTTGACCGACATAGAGTTGCCCATCGCTATAGGCCAACATATAGACGCCAGATAGGTCTCTTTTACTTTGAGTGGGCTTATCTTTGAATAGATCGTTAGGTGTCGTAATCCCACGAACATCAATGAGGTATTTAAAACCCAGGATTTGGGCTATAGGTGTGAGTTCTTCAAAAGTCATTGGCAAAAAGAATGTAACAAACTGTTAATTAAAACCATGTGTTCAAATTTGATTGGTGTTAAGCTTCTAGTCCGATTAGGAGGAAGTCATGATTTTTCGAATTGAGCGTAGTGAAACTGCAACGGTTGTGTATAGCATCAGAATTTTTCCTTGGTCATTCGCGTGTGTTTTCTATTACATCACTGAGCTTTTTGAACTGACAGCAATTCCATATTTCTATAGAAAATACGTTTCTCATAAAACAAAGCCTTCCTTAATGGAATGGTTGGTTAATATTCAATGGTTTTGGTGTCGAAAAGATGTTTATAAAGCAGGCACAAGAATTACATTACTAAGACGTAGATTGACCCCGGGATATATACGTTATATCCGGGGATTCTGAAAAGTTAATTCTTTATATAGAAACTTGGTTTTTGATTTTTGCCAATCTGGATAATCTGATTGGCAAAATCTTTATCTGTACTTGCTTTTTCTCGTAATTGATTAAAGATCTTGTCGGGCGATTGATACTTCAATTCAGAGAGATAAGCTCTCATCACAGTACTAGACGCGCTAGTTTGATCTCTGAAAAATTGGTCACTCGCAAACATGGACAAGCCACGGGTCAAGTACTGAGCATTTAACTCATCACGTGTGACTGGATTCAGGTTGCCAACTCCGTCAAAATCAATCCATCGCTCTTCATCTCTGAGTGAGGCGGAATATCGATAAGTCTCATCAACAGGGCGTTTTTCAGCTTCATACTGTTTCTCAAGATCTTGCTCATTAACCTTCGATAATTGGGTTGCAGGCTTTGGAATATTGTTTTGAATATCCCCTGTCATTTGATCTAACGCTTTATTGAGATGATCAATCTCTTGACCAAATTCATGGCGAGCAGAAAAGCTTTGAGTCAAGGATTCGAGTGCATCACTAGCCGAACCAAATTTAGTTATCGCTCTATCTCGTACCATGTTCGAAAACTGAACTTGTGTTTGAATCCCATTTTGCTCGGTGGCTTGATAGGATTTACCATCAGTAATGTTGTTTCCTAAGCTATCAGTCGTTCTCTTTTCTGCTGTTTTTCCCTTTGTTAAATTGGTTGAATGCTTATCGGACAGTTGACTATTCTTGCCATCAGTGCTCGTTGTGCCTTTAAATAGAGTATTGCCGTCAGTATTTGCTCGATTCTCAGTAATACCTTTCATAAAGCCAGTTCTGAACTCATTGTTAGTACCTTCCGTTTTCGAACTATTAGTTGAGCCATTAATTGATCCATCCAAATAACCGCCAATGTTAAGAAGACTTTTGTTAATTGGATCGAGATCATCAGCATCTATCACCTTGTTTCCTTTCGAATCTGGTATTGCTGATTTGAAAATTGATTTAATAAAGTCATCGGTGGATTGTAGGTTTTTCAGATCAGTATTTTTGAATTCAGTCTGAGTAACGTCGTTACGTTTGAAGTCTTCTGAATTCCCAGTATTGAAATTCGTTGAATAACGAGCGTTATTCCCCACCCCAAAATCTTCCTTAGCCTGCCCACCATGGCTCATGCTTTCATTACCGCCATGATTCACGGTATCAGTAGCACTAAGCCCATTCGTAACATTACGGTTGTCGACATTGGACTTCGTATCCTGCCAACCTGTATTTTTAACGGTGGTACTATCAATACCTTTACCAACTTGAACCTGCGTTTGCTGAGCTTTACCGGCTTGCTCTGCATGCTGTTGAACATCTTGAACAGCACTTTGTTCGGTGGTACCAGCGTTCTTCAGATAAGTACCACTCGCTGTGACACCAAGATCTGTCGAAGCCACACGCATCGCAGTAACATTGCCCGTCGATCTGTCAGCTGACCAATCCCCATAAGGCGTACGAGTCGTATGCTGATTGGGTGATGTATAAGATGACCCAAGATCCGTCTTATTGGCACTCACGTTGTTGGTAGAGAGGTTCGACAAGGATGCATTACCAGCAGAAACATTGCCAGCAGCCAAAGCAGAACCTTGCGCTTGCGCAGCGGACGAAGCTGGACTTAAGACTGATGAAGCCATGGATGTCAAAGCCATGTCGCTACCCTTAGCAACGGCATAAGCCAAAATGGGGACAAGCCACATAAGGGATCCTGCCATCGCTTGCGAAGTTGCACCGCTATCACGAATCATGGTGGCGGCAGCAAGGGTCACGCCACCGGCGGCATCCACTAAGCGATTGAGGGGTTCAGCATCGACATGAATCATGAGGTAATTCATGATTGACGTAATGGGCGCCCAAAGACTCACTGAAATGAGTAGGGTAAAGTAGGCTCGAATCACGACGATGCCACTTGTACCTAAACCAATCGCAAGCAAGAATGTAATCGGAAAAAGTCCGATCACAATAAATTCAAGCAAATTACGTAGTTTTGGCAACGCTGACTTCGCCATTTCAGAGAGCGTTCGGTAGTTGATTTCAGAGGCTAAATTGCCTTGCGCACGTGCCATGGCAACTGCTGCAGACAATGGCGCTTGTCCGGCTTTAGCCGCAGTATTCATAGTGGCTTGAGGAATGGCCGCCATCATGACAGACTGCCGTAATGATTCAGTGAGACTACGAGAGACGCCAAGCATCACGCTTTCAGCGTTCGGAATTGCAGCGCGAACTGAGCCAGATACCACATCATCGGCATTGAGACTGAGTTGATTCACCAACATGCTTTCAAGCGCTGGTAACTCATGGTTATGTAGCGCATCGTAAAGGGTCTTGAGTGCTTCTGGGCACGATTGCACTTTGTCGCCAATCATCACGCGACGAGCGGGATTCACCCAGCCATCAGACGATACGAGCGCATAAATGTCAGACGCCGTCATTAAGGCCTGACGCTTGGTCGGATTATCTAGAATTTCTGGGACAACACAGCGTTCAGAAAAATTGACCAACGACACACGCCCATACTCAGTGATGGGTTTAACTGACAACACGGAGGTCACAACACGTTGAGGGAACGCCATCCCAAAGCGCGTGTAGCTTGTCGCATCAACGTCATTAAAAGCGGTTTCAAAGGTTTGCGTGAGCCAATAGGAGACGCGCGAAATAGTCGAGGCTGGCCAACCAATGCCGATTGGTACATCATTAATCACTTGGGTATAGCCCCCACGGACATCAAGTACATTGATGTTGACGCGAGGGACAAAGGCCACACTAAAAAGCACAATGGTGGTCGCAAACCATGTAAGGGCATCCTGACCGCGATAGCGTACCGCCGCCCCAATCATGACAGACAAAAAACCAAAGACTGCCACACAAATGAGAAGTGTTCGGTAGTCTTGGGTTGAAGTAAGCGCAGCAATGGTCGTCCACAAGTCAGAGACTTGTTCGCCATTCCAATAGGCATAAAAAGGATAAGCAGAAGTTGTCATCAAATCATTTAGGCTTGGCACTCTGGAGCCAACTTAATCATAAAAACCATCAAGTCGGTCACCCCCAGCGCACTGCCACAAAAACAAAATACAAAACCATGTCATTCCCCCACACCTTCAACGCATGAGGGAATTACGGATCAAAAGCACAAGCGATTAGTTAGAGAGCCCACCGCCCGGAAGGGAATTCAAGGCATCGACCGCCGCATCGCCATAGATGGTGCGGTTAAAGTGTTCAAACTGACTCATGAGGTCAGTGACACGCTGCATACGGGTCGCAATCACGTTTTCACGGTCGTGAAGTTCATTACGAAGCTTTGCAAGACGATCACTGATGGTCTTGGCGTGCTCAAGCGCATGCTGATTGACGTTCTTGCCGGCTGACGAATTAACGGCAATGTCAATGTCGTTTGCTAACTGGGTCACAGCCGTAATGATGGCTTCATAGGCTGCGACTTGCGAGAGGGTGTTGAGCATCGAATCCGAAAAACTGATGACGCGAGGCGATGCCGAAAGCTCAACGACACGCAATAGGGGCAAAGATGAAATGCTGGCGAGCATGGTGAGTTGTTCGTCTTTGACTAAAGAAGCTTTACGTTCAACGAGACTTGCTCGATAGTCACGCATGGCTTTATTGATGACGTGCGCAAGATTGATGTCATCGGTTAGCTTTTTGGTGATATTCAAACATCGCTTACTTTCGTCACACGAATAGACTTGGGCATCCGGATTGGGTTTGGGATTGGTTTCGGTGCCAAGCATAGTGTCGAGCAAATCAAGCGCTGCGTAGTTTTCACTCTTACTCGTCATATCTGGTCCCGTGCCCACATTGCGGAAAACCGTGGTGCCGACAAGCGTCATCATAGTTTCACGCATTTCTTTAGGCATCTTGCTGTTCATTTTGCCGCTTGAGAGCAGCGCCCAGGTGAGGTTGATTTCAGCCGCTTCTAAGACATTGCCTTTTTCATCGAGCTTTTCAGGCACGCTAGAAAGCACTTTGCTCCCGTCCGTCCTTGTCATCTGAAGGGCATCGGACGCGTCTTCGGCAGACCCATCCGCGCGCAAAGCATTACGCGCACGATGCCCCATGCCTTTAATCCAACTATCTGCCCCAGTAGACGACATAATGTTTTCAGCCATCTGGCATGAGTCACCCAACTGATTAGAAATACGCATCAACATGTCTCTAAATTGGGATACCTGTTCATTGAGGTCAGGTGCTAAAGACTGGAGCGCCAAATGAAAGGCAAGACCAGGCAAAGCTGTCCCGATAGAACGCGCAAAATTCATGAATTCTTCTGTGGACGGAATCGAAAAGCCACCTAAGAAAAAGTCAATCCCACCGCAACCAGCTTTAAGGTGTGGCGCTGACATATAAAAGGGCTGAAAATCTTGACGTGGAACTTTAAGAACATAACGTCCTCCCATCATGGTGTTCATAGACGCTGTGGCATAAACGCCCGCCGGGGTATAAGAGGCTTGTGCACCGGCATCTTGATAGAAGTCTTCAAGAAATCCGGCGTGAGCATTTGATGCAATGAGTAAGGCCGTCAAAAGGCCAAAGAACTTCGTTGTCGTCATTAACGAATAAGGGATAGTGTTGGTTTTTTTGATCATGAATTTCTGTTGATTTATCGGTGAGTTGTTGTACGCTCAAGGGCTCTATTGGTACTGCGAGCTCCCTTACGATTCGATTACGACCGAACTAGCAGTCGAACTTTCTTCGGTCCTACAGCCTTACTGGATAGGCGCAGTCTTCAGGGCCGAGGCTTGAGGCAAGGTCATGTCAGTCACTTGACCAGGTAACCCCGAATTGACGGCGCTCAAGAGGTCACTGTTTTTAAGTAGGAACGTGATACGGCGTGATAGCTCTTCACCACTTACAGCCCCTGCTGCCACAAGCATCCCATTGCGACCGGCTAAGGCTCCCTTCAAAAGGGCAAAGTCAGGACGCATAGCAACCGCTTCTGGTGTGGGTACAAGCACCACCGCCGGGAAGGTTTTGATCCCACACAAGGCCGCACGACCGCCATCGGGTAATACTTCGTCAAAGCCTTCAAAGCCTTTGAGGTTTTGTCCGGAGGTCTTGCCTTTAAAGGACACATCAATGGCCGTGGCCATCAACGGCAACTGCCAGGTACGGGCAAATGCACGCACGGGACCTGACGCAATCTCAGTTAAGGGGTCTCCGGGCTTACCAATAAAGATGAGACCGGCCTGACCATTCAAACTCTTCAAACGGGCGGCCGTTTCTTCACGCTTTACGTCAGTGAGGGCTGCGGTTGCAAAGTTGGCACTTGGGTGCGTTGTCGTAAAGTCAAACGTGGGATTCATCAAGCGACCCAACTGCCAAGCTTGCGCAAAACGTGCCGACAACGCTAAGACATGCGCATTGATCGCTTGATATGAGGACATGTTTTCAATCGTTGGATTCATAATCGCCACGTTCAAACGCTTTTGACGCTCTTCTTTGAGCGCTTCAACAGTCGTAAAGCGACTAAAGTCAAAGGGATCGTCTTGAGCCTTTTGGGACTTTTGAGCGAACTTAGCTTCAATCGGGGTTTCTTCATTTAACTTCTCTTTGGCACGCGCTTGGCGTTCTTCTTCAGCCTTTTTGACTGCTTCTTCACAGCCGTAATAAAGAAACGGACGATCGGGATCCGCCCACACGTCTTCTTCCCACCATGAGGTTGAAGGACCAATGGGTCTAGCTTGATGTGATTGATCGGGACCTTTATTTGGATCTAGCAGAGTGCTGGCTAATACACCTTGCATTAGCGTGAGCCCAAGCGTCAGCACGAAGGGCTTTGCGAAGAGCCTAGATCTTAGAAAAGGCGGTTTCAATAAAGATGTCATAGTGATTTATGAATAAAAATGGTTTAAATCAAAAGAGGGGCAACGTAAGCGAACAACCAAAGCGCATGACTAACCGTTAGAGCAATCAAAAAAAGGGCAACCAACACAAAACGGTCAATCAATCGCCATCTGGCTCTACAAAGGCTTGGCGCTTTCGGTGATGGGACCACGATTACCCTCAGCTTTGGTCGGTTGATCGGGTGAGGCCACGGACTGTTGTGCGCCAGGCACCGACGAGGTAATCCCGATTTCGCCCTTGATCATGGCTTCGACACGTTCTTTGGCGCGCTTCATCGCTTGTGTGGCCGTAATGCCGCCTTTACCGTCGACTTCTTTGACGACGTCAGCGATAAATTCCGATAAGTCCATCTTCGTGAAGTCAAGCTTTTGCATTTCTTCGATCGTGAAGCCACGACTATCAGGCTTCAAGGCCGTCCCGAAGTCACGCCCTAATTGGGGGCGACCTTGCTCGTTGATGATTCGGGCGAGACGCGAATTGAAGCAAACATGGTGTTCGGTGGTTTTGACGCACCCTAAACCCGCGACTTCTTTGTCACACGTGGTACCCACGAAATGACAGAGTCGTTGACCCTTGGCCATCGCAGTCTTTTGATCACCGGCATCACAACTTTGGTAGCGGTCATAAAACTGCGCAGCGGTAGCGACTAAGAAGCCACCGGGCGAAAAAGAGAACGCCCATTGCCCACCCGAGTAGGTCGCTGTCGCACCCCAAAAAGAAAAGGAGGGCGAATAGGAGGCCGTGCCTGTTGACCCGTAGAGGTGCGTCAGTAAACCAGACGTCTCTTCACTCCACGAGAGGAGGTCATAGACGTAAGGGGAGCCTGCCCACTTGATGAGCTCTACGCCCGCTCCGACACCGAAGACCAAAAGCTGCCCAAAGCCCGCATTCGAGGTCGTAGGTATGGCATCCGCGCGGCAACAGCTCTCTGCGCCTTTACGGTCTTTGCAACTTGCGTTTTGACCTGAAAAGAAGCGGTTATTCTGTACGTCCGCATAAGCCCCCAACTGTCGACCAATTTCCATCTGTATGATTGCGTCAATAAAGTCCTTATCGGGTTCACCGTCAACTGGTCGACACACGCCTTCAATACAGATTTGACCGTCGCAGACTTCACCAATGACGCCCGATGCCCCAGGCTTTGTGCACTTATAAACGCGCGTTGGTCGCAAACATGTGGGCGCACCATCAGGACAGGTTTCACTCACGAGCTTGCAATCTTTGTTGTTGGCTAAGTCCCCACATTCGTCTTTGCCGGGCGTTTGACAAACATAGGTTTCAGACCATGACCAACAGTCGCGGTATTCGGGCTTTCCGTTCACAAAACGAATGCCAGCACCCTGGGTACACGTGCGAACGGTCTGCACGCACCCATTAGGTACAGCTGATTCGCGCCAAAGGTCTTTTGGCGTCACAGATTCAAACGCCAACGTAGATGTCGCACCTAAGCCAACGTCACCACCCACTCGAAAAGCTTGATCGTTCGAAGCCGTTGTTCGATGACCGTCAAGCCCTTCAAGTCGTCCAAACGATTGGCTTTTCGCCACCGCTTGACGCACAAGTTCTGCCTGACGCTTTAGGGTGGATTGCAACGACAAAGCTCTTGATGGCGTGCCATTGACGGGTACACACGTTGTCGTATCTTGGTAGTTTGAGACCGTTTCTGAGCCAATCAGAGTGGCGGGTTTGGCGACATCAGCCGACACGGAACTCTCACAAACATAGGTCTGATGGCTCTTGAGGCACGTGCCGTTAGGCCCCGGGACATCACAAATACGTTCGGAGGTCGCTTTGCAACGGCCGGACTTAGCGAGTTCAGTTAACGCACCGCAAGTGTCACCCCCTGGGGCCCGACACTGATAGGTGGATTGGTACGTCAAACACGGCAACTTGCCCGTCGGGTCTTTTTCGATACAGCTCGACCTCTGAAGCTTACAATCAAACCCTTCTTTTTGAGCCGCTGCGGTCATGTCGCTACAGGCCTTGTCGTCTACAATCGGGTCACCGGGTACATGGGTTTCGTCGTCGACTGAAATGTCTGGCCCCGTGACCGGTGTCTTTTTGCATAGATACGTGGCAGACCAACGGATACAGACACCGTTTGCAGTGACTTCGCATTTGACGGGTTGCGTTTGTGTGCATCCCGCTCCGATCAAGGCTTGGCATGACGCGGGGTTGTCGACCGATGGACACGAGACCGTCTTTTCTGTGACCCAACACGCAGGACTTGCCGTCACAGTATGATCTGGCCAATTGGCAATCGGGATGTCTCGCGGCGTACGATCAACGCAACGCTCAGCCGTAATTCGACAGCCTGGCCCCAATATGCCTTCGCTCTTGTCGCTATAACTAATCGACACCTTGGGCTCATGCACGGTCACACCGGCGCCTGTTGGGTAGATGTCACAAAGCAACTGCGTTTCGGTTTCTAGGCAATGCTTGCCATCCATTTGCTTACAAACGTTAGTCACAAGCGTGCAGCCACGAATATCTGTGGCTTCTTTGAAACCCTGTGTGTACGAAACTGCCGTTCCATTCGTAACGCTCGTCGGCTGACACCGGTTGGCCTCTGGATGCGGAATCCAACAGTTAAATTTGTTTTCGTAACGCACGCAGCGACTGTCTTTATATTCAACACACTTACGGCCTTTGCGCTTACATTCGTACTTTGGATTCCCTTTAGGGGTGCTTTCTAAGCTTTTTGCATCAGCCGGCGCTTCAGCCGTCGTACTGGCTACTGTGTCGCCAGTCCACATCGTGAGGCCAATTGACAACCCCAAACATAGACGCAAAGCAACCGTCTGACGCCTATACATATACATCGTCATGGCTAACTCCTATGGTCTAAAATCACCGCAATGGTCTTCCCAATGGCCTTGGGCTTCGACGTTTTCATTGACGTAATTGACCTTGCCGCTGATCGTCCCTTGTAAGTGCGTTAAAAGATGCACACGAGCGTCTACGGTCGCGACGCAACCGTCGCCAGAACATTCTTCACGGATGAATCGAATCGAAGCGTGACATTGAGGGTTGACTTTGTTAGTGATTGACCCCGAGACGGAACCCATTAGCAATTGCACAGGCGGATAGCCATTTAATTCGAAGGTCAATTGGTGTGTGTCACCACACTTATAGGTCACGGTCATTTTGTCACCGTATTCACAAAGGTCGTACTCAAGCCCAAGCCCACCCTTAATCAAAACCGATTGGGCGGTGCCTGGCTTACAACTTGATTGTGAGCTCTGTACGAAAATCTCATTACAAACCACGGTCTGCATGCTCCCTTGAGGGGCAAGACAGGTAGCCGGAAAAGTAGCTTTTGCCGTCGCTTCTTTGATCGATTTAATTACACCGTCGCCAGACATGCTTTCAGTCCCAAAGAAACATCGCTCTGTATAGTCGGTGCTAGACGTTGACCCCGTCACGGGGCTCAAACATGTGCGCGATTCATTGCGTTCGGTGCCCGTCCCACACGAAAAATGATTTGCGGTTACGCGATTAATTTCTTGAACACCTACTTGACAGGCAATGTCTTCAAACCAACCGTTGGCGCGACACGTTTCGGTCGTGACGATAGGTTTTGAGCCAACGACGACAGGCTTACACCCGGTTGTTCCGTTATCAGGCCATTCAACGGGTTGATTCACGATCTCATCGCGTCCAGCCAAAATTTCGTTCCCAATCGGGGGACGTTTATCAAAGGGTTCCCCCATAATTTGAATGGCACGACACGTGGGATCGGTCTTGTCTTTACATCGAATGACATTCGCTTGCGCGGGGCCAAAGACCTCCCCAAAGCCCCCGTTATAAGCGCCTTTTTCATGATCAAGTCCTTCGGTTGACGCATTACCGACGCTCCCTAAAACAGGGCTCGGATCTCGCACGGCGTCATTGACGATCCCGTTAATATTGGGTAACGGGGTTTTCATCGCGTCTTTGATCGCTTCTTGAGGTGTAACGGCGTAACAAAGATTAGCCATATGACTTAATGTCACCGCTACTAAGGCGGTTAAACCAACCCCTAACAGGTGCCTAATGGTATCTATCGCCTTGACGCGCGAATGAATACAAAGTTTGGGTTGCATCATTCAATCCCTGCGGCTTTGGCACACATCATCAAGTCCGCAAAGCGCGGGTCGTTTTCTAACGCTTCAATAAGCGGCGCTAATTTCGTCGTGATTTCACGATTCGTGTCACGTTGATTGACAAAGACGCTCACCGCTTCGATTAACGAAGCTGACCCTTGTACGACCAAAGCGCTCTCACCAAAGCCTGTCAATTTGACGATCGGTAAACGGGGTGCAGGGTCAATGCTCAAATCACCTGTCTGATTTGCAGCAATCTCTGCCCACATCAACCGAAAGGCTGTGGGGTCAATGGCAACGGGAATTTTTTCATTTAAAAAGGGTGACAAAAAGGTATTGAAAACCTGAGGGGTAATTACCTCTAAGCCGTCCTTATTCTTAGTGACCGGCATGCCAGCTAAAAGCACAGCGGGTTCAATCACAGCCTTAAAGCGCTTTAATTCACCGATGAGTCGCTCAGTGGTTTGAGGGTCCATATGGGTGGACGCATAAACCATCACTTGGAGTTTCTTTGACGCTTCTTTTTGTGAGTCAAACCCTTCACGACGTAGTCCACGGATACCACTGTCACGTTGAGATGCGTTTTCTGACGCTGCCCCATCAACACTTAAAGGCGAAACCACTTGTGCAAGGGGTGCACTCACGCGTGGCAATTCATGCGTAGGGGTAGAGGGGTTAGGCGTCGAGGTTGTCGCGAGCGCGTCCTGCATGGCAACAACACCCAATGCCATCAAGAAGAAAGTTCGCAAACCCAAACGTTGCGAATGAATAGATTCAAAAGGAGACTTCAAAACAGTAAGCATGACTGATGAATGAAAAAAACAAACTTGTGGACATGGGACTCAAGTCAGTCCCGTTATTTCGACAAACCAAGCTCAACAGGCATCGCGTCTAAAGGCACCCCTTCAACGTCTAAGGCAGGTACCCAGGTCAAAATCTTTGAAGGCGTGAGTTTCACAACAGCCGGCCAATGGGCAACGCCAAAACGTCGAGTTAAGACAGCCCCTTGATCAGCCCAGACTCGGGTATCCAAAAGGGCCATGGCACGCTTCACACTCCCGCCCGTGACAACTGGTCTGATGAAACCAGGCATCGCCGTAACCGAGTCACTCGTGAGAAGCGTTTTAACGAAACGCCTTTGAGCGTCATTACGTTCGTCAAAAAGCACATAGCATCGCGCGATGTTCTCAAATGCCCCTTTCGGGAACGCTTTGTTAAACGCATCTTGTGTAATGCCGGTAGGTTTCACTGTCATGTAACTTGAGGTTGCCATGGGACGCACTAACGGAAAAGCGGGTTCTTCGGCCCATTTGATTAATCTTTGTTGTTGCGCTTTTATGTGTACTGCCCAAAGGCCTGAGGCTACGGCATGCTTTGCGTTGCGGCGCATCACGTCATCTAACGGCTCATCGGGGTCAATCCAATGTGGGTGTTTGGGTGTCAAAATGACGATGGTCCTGTCGTCCTTTTTTGAAGCATTTTGGTCTTCATCCCAAGGACATTGCGCATGGGCAACCGAAGATGAAAGCGTTGAGAAGATCGTCATGCCCACTAACCCAATGGCACCGAGCGTAACGAGTACACAAGCGGTTTTGAATGAACCGATGCCTGGTCTACCCAACGACTGTTGATTCATGATTTTTGTCATCTGGTGTCCTTATTTACCTTGCCAGGGGGCTTTTGTTGAGCAGCAATCACGGCGACGCCAAAGTAATACGCCACCGTCTTCGCCGCCTGGTGAATAGGCGCGACCCGACCCCGTCACGGCTGTGGTACGGCCTAAGGGATGGCAACACGTTCCGTCCTTAGATTGGTCACCACGGGTTGGATAAACGATTTGAGTTCGCCAAACGTCTTTACGCATCAAGGGTTCGTAAAAGCCTCCGCAAAGGCCTTCTTTACCGTGGGCACCTAGAAGCAAGCCTTCACGTGCCATCTTCATCGCAAAGCGGTGTGCCATCAGTTCCCAAACGGCGACGTGATTCGTCAACGATGCCGTCCAGCCGGTCAACGGGTAGACGTTTCCTTGACAGCCAGAACACCAATACAACTCGTTATTGGGTAACCCCGTTGAGGCCGATAAGCAGTCAGCGGCACATGCTCCTTGGGCAATTGGGTTCGCAAAAAGGGCAGCGTCGGGCGCAAGCAAAAAGCTCGCGAGGTTGTCGTCCCACAAGGGGTCGAGCTCCGAGAGGTAGGCCAAATCCCATGCAGCTTGATCAAGGCACGATGAATCCAAGAGGACTTCGAGCAAGAACATCCAAGGGGTTTGGTACCAATGCACTTGACGAAAGTCCGTGTGTCGTCTCATCGAGCCGTCGCCAGTTTTGCTCGATACTTTGATGTGGTCAGATATTCGTAGCCCCATGTCCCCTAAGGTGGCGCCACCCATCGTGGGTAAGCACCCTGCGTGGCGAACGACTTCTGCAGTACGCAATGGTTCCCAAAAGCTCATGGTGACACCTGCGCGCATCGTGGCGCCTTTACCACAAAAGCAAACAGGATTGATCCCAGTATCAGGGTTAGGTAAAGCCCCTTTGCCACCCAAAGGGATCTTTCCGCCAATCTCTATCGGGAAAACACACGACCAACAGACGTCCGTGACCGGATTCATCACCTTGCCGCGACAGGTGCCTGATTCTGCTGCTTCGACCGTTGTTGTTTCGGTCAGAATGAATCCAATCAACACCATGCCAACAAGCGTGCGAGCGAAGGGCTTGGATTGTTTGCTCGTCAATCCCTTAATGCGTTTCGTCACACCACTCATGCCGCGGCCTCCGTTGATGGGGTAGCTTTCATCGTGGTTTCATCGACTTGGATAGGCTGAGTTTCAGATTGACTTTTATTAAACGCGTCTTCGTCAAAAGCGGGCCCTGTGCGTTCAGTGCGGCGTAGGCCGCCTAACTGACGTGCGCGTCGTTCTCGTCTCACGGTCTGTCGTGTTGCTTCGCGAGCGGCATGCGCTTCGGTGCCACTTTGCGCCAGGCGCTCTAAAAGCATCGTTACGTCTTGACGTAGACGAATGAAGTTTTGACGCTGTTTAGCGGCTTCTTCAATACCACTCGCTAACATATGGGCGCACTGCGTTTGATCGTTCTCAATCGCTAAGGTGACACCTAATAACGCCTGAAAGCGTTCATACCACGTGACCGCATCAGCACCTTGAATTGCAGGCGCATTTTGGCGCTTGGCTTCGTCTTCATAGGCCGTAATCAATCCAATTTCAGCTAAGGTTTTCATCCAAGCCGGTAGCTTTGAATCCTCTTTAAAGCCATGAGGGTCAACGCGACCGCATGCTGCGGTCATCGTAAAGCCGCCCAATCTTGGTTCAATGACCGCAGGCACCATTTCAATCGCGAGCAAAGCACGTAACCAGCCGTGCGTATCGCAAACGAGCGGAATGCGCCAGGCTTCAAAGGGATTGCTTTTGAGCTCTCCACCCGTATATAGCACTGCTACTTGCGGGTCATAGATCCATGCGTCGGTGACAAGCTTCACGGTGTAGGCATTTAATTTGTCGATCACAACCAAGGGTCGGCGATGCCGCCAAACGTCACGCGCGCCGTTACCTAACAACGCGCAATGACCGATCGCATCATGGACGCGTCCGGAGCGTTCTGCGGTCTGGGCATGTGCCCAACGAACGAGGCCGGCAGCTCGGGCTACGTCACGCAATACCAAATGCCCGTCTTGGCAAGCGTCCCAGGGAAGAGCATGAAAGCAACCTAAGAGCTTAGCGACAATCTCGGGGCACTTTTGACGCTCACGGAGTTCTCTTGTCGACATCACTTTCGGTTGTTTAGCGACTGTGCGACTAAGTTTCTTAACCGAATGTTCAGAGACCTTTTCAACGCGTTCAAAAACGGCTTTGGCATCCAATAAGCTCATGCGTTCAATCGTTGAGACAATCTGATCGTCTGATAGGGTGGGTGTACGTTTAAGACCAATCGACGCTAAGGCCAAAAGGCTTGCTAACACGTTTTCAACGGTGGCATGCCCTGTGAGTTTTAGGTGCTGTAAGCCAAAGTCCGTGAGCGTGCCGGCGGCTGAGACGTCTGGGTAGCTACGTGCACGGCGTTTCACGGCTGCGTCATAGTGCTGTTGACGGGCTTCGACCAAATGGTTTCCCTTGGGTTGTAAAGAATGAGGAATATCAGGCATGGTTATTTTTTGGGTGTCGTGAGTTGACCTAATGGGATACGGCCAGACAAGCGGTCTGATTGGAGTTTTTCGGTGACGGGTTTGCCGTTAGGGCTAATGAGGCCATTCAAGGCTTCTTTGGCGGCAGCGGCACTTACGCCAGTGAGACCCAATAAATCGACGACGTCGTCTGTCACATCCAACGTGCGACCCACAGCGTTATAGGTGCTCTCCGGAGTCGCTAACACCATCTTTTTGCTAATCACCGGTGCCCCTACACGGTTACTTACTTCAGTGATCGCTGCTCGAAGAAGCACGTCGTCTAGTGACAACTTTTTACGAACGTCTGGCGTATCGTTTGCTAAACGGTCTAAAACCACGGTGGGCAAATACGCGCGATTGATCGTCGGACTTGTGCGACCAATGTCAACCTGTTGCGCTTCTAATAAAGACACCAACATCATCAAGTCACGGATTTCGTCGTCCGCCACTAATGCCGTGACAGTCACCGGGGTATGACGCCAGGTGAGCTCCGGCACCAACCAGTAACTTGTACTGACACTCGTTGCGGCTGCCACAATGGCGCAACCTAAAGCCACTAGGCTTGTGCGCAAAAGGGCGTCAAGCGCCAGCCAACGACCTAACCATTGATTGGCTTTGTAGCGATATAAGTCGACTTTTTTGCCCAATGACAAAGGCATCTTTTGAGCGGGCTTACCTGACACCGACACCCAAGGCCGCATGTCTTTAGCGCCCGGAAAGCCACCGAGTGTTTCGTTGGCGGGCGTGACGACCGGGATTCGTTTACCAGGTTCTTTATCGCGATCTGGACTCATCAACCGATCGGTTTTTGATTCACCAATCACTTGGTTTTCCCATGCAACCATTGCTTCAGCGTACTGTTGAGCCGCTGCCACACGAGGATCTATCGTGGGTTGCGCCTCGTCGCCAGCAGCAAAGTTGTAGACAGGCGGACGAATGGCCGTGGTGCGATCTAAATGTTCATTGCAAGCGCGCACTGCGTCGTTACGCCACAAGGGATTGACGCCCTCCGTGAGGCTACGGTGCTCGGTGGTGTTTTGTGGCCCGTTGTCATCTTTAGGGTCACGCTTTTGAATGAGCTGATGGGTCTCTAATTGGTCAATAGCGTCCTCAGGGATGCCACTCTCACGACACATGGCTTTGAGGCCACGCTTAGAGAGTCGTGCTTCTAGTTCGTCGCGCTTAACTAACCGTTGTGCATGACGACGGTCTAAGGTCGCTTTGGCCACTGCTTGGGCGGCAATACGTTCCTCTTCAAGGTCAACGGTTTTAGGCAACACGGGGTCTGGATCTTTGATTTGCCCCTTAACGGGCGCACGGCGACCCGTGAGTGTGACGGTGTCGTGGTAGCGGCGTTCGTCGTTTGTATCGTTTGAGTCTTGAGCGTCGTCTGTGTCAGCCACAAACGGGACATCGTCTTCGTCCTCGGTGTCATCGTCTTGAGAAGGATTAAGCACCACCGTCTTAGGCGTTAGATTGTTCTCTTTTGTCTTTTTTTGCGTCGCGGCCTCTTCGTCATCAATCGGAAGCATCCCGTCGTCTGCTAAGAAGGCAAGCGTTTGACCTTCTTGCGGGGCGTCTTCAGGTTTGATCGGTAGATCGACCTTTTTGAGGCTTTTGGCGATTGGGGCGTCTCTGGTTACTTCACCCGTTTCGGTAGGCGTCGCTTTGGTTGTTGACACCGCAGCATCAATGCCAGAGGGTGCCACGTTGATTAAGGTAGCCAAGAGTCCATTGTCTGTAGAAAACGCATCTTTGGTGTTAACCTTTTCAATTTTGTCTGTCGTCATGCCTGTCGTCTTCGGCTCAGCCGGCTTTTTGGGTTTAGTGGTCGTAGAAGTACTACCCACCTTTTGGGCTGGTACTTTCTTGGCGGCTGTGGTCTTGGCGGTTGGCTTGGCCTTCGAGGCTTCTGGCTTTTTAACCGTAGGTTCAGATGCCTTTTGAATCACAGTTGCTTTTGTTTGGGACGCAACAGGGCTCGCCGCCTTTGTTTTGGCCGCGGTCGTGGCTTTTGGGGTGGCTTTTTTCGTAGCCGCCTTCTTGGGTGCTTTGACCGTGAGTTCGGGCATCGGGCGCACCGTCGTAATGGGCGGCAAGCCAGACGATTCGCCATTAGATTTTGTCCAAGGGGCAGGGTTTTCTGAGGTCGGCGTATCAGTCAATGGCACAGGCTGACCGGCATGGGCAATCGAAAGCTTTTCGTCAAGCTTCGCGTCCATTTCTTTGGCGGTGAGTGGCTTTTTAGTGGTCGTGGCTAACCGTGCAGATCCCAAAGCGCTCGCAAGCGTTGGGCTCTCTGCTTTCTCATTTTTGGTAGCTGGCGAAACCGTGTCTTTGGCCTCAACCAATGTGGCTGAAGTTTCAGCGGTAGGCGTCGTTTTAGCCTTAGTGGCACTGGTACGCTTAGGTTTGGCCTTGGGCTTTGTGGCCACTGGAGTTACATTAGGTTCAGTCATTCTCTTTTTGGGTCAATCGGGTGAGGGCATCAATGGCTTCTTGACTAGGGGTCATGAATCCGTGGGCCACGGCTTGAACGGCGGTGGTCATCGTGGCGCCAGCCTGTCGCCAGGTATTCACGGCGGTTACTTCTGCGGGTAACGACGAAAAAAGCACTTGACTAAAGCGGTCAAGCACGAGTCGGCCAATCGCAGGGGGCGCGTCGCCTACTTTGACAATCATTTCGCTCCAAGCGCCACGAACGGTGGTGAGACTGCCGAGCGCGGCTCTAAACCAAGGGTCAGTCGCCATCAAGCCTTGGCTCTCAAGTGCCGAAAGGACTTCACCGTCTTGACGAAGGGTTAAGCGTGTATCAGCACACTGCCATGCGGCTTTTGCGGTTTCAGACTTAAAGAAATCGGCGAGGCTTTGTGTAGCAACCACAAAGCCGCCTTTATGTTTGCGAGCACGTCTAAAACCACTTGCAATAAACTTGCCGCTGTGGCCTGACCCCATTAAGTCCCAGGCTTCGTCAATCAAAACGAGCTTGACGGTCGAGCGATCTCGCGCCATGGTCTTTTCAATCCAGAGCATCAAGGTCATCAAAACGGCTTGACGTAGCGCGGGGTGGGCGCTCAAGCCTTCTAATTCAAGCACTGTAAAGCGGTTCGTGAAGTTCACAGGCCGCCCCGTGCCATCAAACCAACGCGAAAGCGGTCCATGTAAATAGGGCTCCAACTGCATACGCAGGTCGTCTAATCGACGGTCAGTCACCGCCAACGTTGCAATCGCATGGTCTAAGTCTGCTAAGGTTGCAAGACGCCTTTGACGCTCGGCTGTAATGGCAGCGGACGCGACGGTATTGATTAAGACCGAACGTTCTAAATCGGGCAATGGGCGCCCCGGCGACACCAATTCACCCAAAATCGCAACCACGCTTTCGATGCCTTCGTTACGGTCGTCACCTGACAATGCATTCAAAATGGCAAAGGGATTCAAATCCCAGATGTGGTCTTTATCAAAGACTAAAAATTCACCATCTAAGACGCCGGTCATCTTTTCGTAACTACGGCCCACGTCAATAATCCATACTAGGCCCCCTTGCGCTAAGGTCGAAAAGGCTAATTGGTTCATGACGACGGATTTTCCCGAACCCGGTTTACCGACGATCGTCATAGAGTAGTTCCCGCTTTGGTTTGCAAAAGGATCAACATGCATGACTTGTCCGCGTCGTCCGATCAGGGTCAATAAGGGCGTACGGCGGTGACGGTCGTCTCGTGCGCCTGTCCCTTGCCATTCGGTCATGATCGGTGACCCATAGAGCCCCGTTGCTAAAGTGCGTCGCTGCAGTCGGCAGGCTTGCTTTAAGTCTTGCGCCATCAAGGGACCGGCGGCCATGGGTAAACTAGCCAACAAAGTCTGGGCATGTAGGCACGTTGTGCGGCGCATTTCAACACCCACCTTGCGAGCAATGGTTTGTGCAGCATGCACGGCTTCGGCTTCGTTGCCGGCAGGCGCCAACAGGACCATTTGGTGTGACACACGAGCCAAGCCGCCTTCGGTTTGAAAGCTTTTGACGGCAATCGTCCACTGCTGCGCCTTTTCGGGGTACCATGGTGACAACTGCGAAATCGGGGTCTTAGACATCTGCATCGCACGCATACGGTGACCCTCAGCCTTGACGCGTTCGCTTGCGATATCTAATAAGCTGATGATCGAGGTCATCAAAAAGGGGCAGGGGATTTGACTACCGCCGCGCGTTGATTCACCTAAAAGCCCAGTGGCAGTCAATAAAGACCACTTGCGTTCTGGATACGACTCCACCGTCAAGCCTACGGCATGTACGCTATTGTCTTCTTGGGTTTCGCCACGCACGTATGACGAATCACTAAAGCGCACGTGGTGCTTCGTGACCGTGACTTCAGTGTCAGCACGCATGATTTGGGCAGAGGGCGACTCAAACAAATTGGCAGCAGGGCGCACAAACTGCTGCGCACGCACGCTTTGTGGGTTCAAGAGTTCAGCGGCTGTCCCCACCAGCGTATGCGCATCCCAGTGCCCCATAAAAAGCCCCGACTGCTCTAACACAGCCGTGATCGCACGACGTGCCGTCAAGGTCGCTTCGCGAAGCTTTTCGTCCATGGGGTTGGCGCCCGGCATCACAACAGACAACCACACTCGCCAATGACGAATCACGACCGGAGCGCCAGGTGTAATCTGGTGGCGTGCACCTCGATTCAAATTCGCCATAGCGCTCTTAATCGCTGCCTGCATGAGGCTGCGCGCATTGTCTGTCAAGGGCGTAAAGGCATCAGGCTGATGGGCGTCAGGCATCATGAGTTCTGTGAGCCCTTCAATCGCTGGTGACGCATAGGCCGTGATCGAGACTGTGGCGTTAGGGGGCAATGCCGTGGTAATACCGAGCAACGACTTTTCCATTTCGTCCGTGACGCCCGTTTGCGGAAAGATTTCGATCGTAAAACCTAAACCTTCGGCTTCTTCTGGACGCTTGCCCTTTAAGATGAAAAGGCCTTCGTCCGTGACAGACTCCCACGGCAAAAAACTACTTAAACGGTCAACCTTAGCAACATCACCATGCCTAAAGCCAGGCATTCCACTTTCAACCGTCAAGTTAGACCAGGTGTTAAAAAGCGCCTTCAAGTGTTTGAGGACAGTCATTAGCGACTCCCGCCATTCGTCGCTTGTGAGACCACACGACCGTGTTCTGTGGCAGCAACAACGCCTAAGCGATCGTCAGGCACTGTTGTGTCATCAGGCTCTGTTGTGTCGTCAGACAAATCGTCCGTACTATCATCTTCTCTGAAGGATTGGGTTTCTTGAAACCGTTTTTCAATGAAGTCAGTCCCTTCTAAAGCCTTACGTTTGGCTGTTTGAAAAGCGCGTGCACCTTGGCCGTAAGCTTGAGGGGCGTTATTCGTTGAGGTTTGAGACTCGTCGCCTAAGGGACGACGTTCAATCGCTGTGTAAGGGAGTTGCACTACTGCGCGACGGTTGTCAGCTAAATCAGCACGACGGCGTGCAGAAGCCCAACGCGCATCAAACGCACGCGCATGAATCTTTTCGCCCTCATGAAAGTCGCCTTCGTCATCGGTCCAAGGGGCCATCCAAATCGTTACGATGACTTCAGGGACGCGAGCAGGTATGTGCGATATCGGACGTAAGACGGGATGCGCTTTTTGTTTTGCTTTTGTCACCCCTAACGGGGTCGTTTTGGCGAAAGGTTGTTGTGCTAGTTGATTTGGGGTTTTGTCAGTCGCATGGGTAACTGTAACATTGTTGACAATGGTGTCAGTCGGTACTGCTTCTCCATCGGTCGTCGTGACAGCTGGTGCTAAGGGTGTATTAGAGTTGTTCGCGTTGGTTGACGACGCTTCAATCTCACGATCTTTTGCGAGTTGATCGGGCGTACGACGTAAGATTGAATCTTGATAAGTATCAGATAAAGAACGGCACTGAACGCCTGGTTGCATCGGGCACGAAAAGTCATCATTGGCGTTGAGACCGGTGAGCGAACCGCAACCCGTGAGTAAGACTGAAGAAGAAATAACGGACGCAATCGTCAAGGTCTTTTTGACTGGTAACGTAGAGAAGAACATAGGTCAAATTAAGGGGTTTAAACGACTTTGGTTTAGGAATTCGGTTTTGTTGGGCTTAGCAACACGCCTTGGCTCAACACAATGTCAACAGGACGGCCGGCATCTACTTCTAGGACTGGGAGGATCCGATCTGCGAGCTTCAGGTAGTAGTCCGTGATGCGACTCATGGCATCGGCCATACCTTCGCCAAGACCAGAGGCCCAGGCATTCGTATAACGTTTGCTTTGTGTGCCTGTAATACTTGTGGTGATTTCTTCGTTCGAGCGACTCACGGCATTACCGATCCCAGATAACAAGCCCACTGACAACGCTGACGCGATCGCCTGACCGCTACGTGTGACAAGCTTGCCGCGCACACCTACCTTGCCGTCTTCGCCGACGGCATAACCCGTGACACGCACGTCTAAGGTTTCACCGCGTTTGCCCACACAACTCAATCGGTCTAAACGAATAAATACGCGTTCACTGCTAAGGTCACCCGTCGCTGAAGCGGTCACGTGACAACTCGTGACTTGGCTACGCCATTCATTAGGCAAAATCGCTTTGTTTTCAAGACGAATGACCATTGGCAAGGGTTGTGACGCTGCGCCCGCGCCTGTGGCGGCATAGACCCCTGTCAATAAGCGACCGCGCACGAATGAACCGGCCGGCAAGTAGTCGGACACGGTGGTTCCTGCAGCACGGTTCATTGATAACGGTGTATCGGGCTTCAAGTATGGCGACGGTCCTATACGCGGTTTCGTAGACTCATCGATCGAACTCTTTCCAGGCCCCTCCATCGTGACCAAGGTCAATCGTCCTGATGATGTTGTGCTTGACGACGCAAGTTGTTGGGTGCTAGCGGGTACAGACGGTGTTTGACTGGTGTCGACCATCGGCTGCCCTTGGTGCTCGGGCCACGGGCTAATCATCGGACCCGGGGTCTTTGAGCCAAATCGCTTCGTGACGTCCTGAATGTAAGCGGCGTCGGCTTGACTCTTTAAAAGTCTTGCAATTCGGGCTTCCGTTTCTTCAGGCGTTTCGCCGGGACGAGGCATGAGTCCCGCACGACCAGCCATCGTTTTGAGGTCGATCATCGTGCGAGTTTGTTCAGTGATCGTTTTTTCTTGTTCTGCGATTGTTGCACGTAGTTTGGCTTCACGTTCCACAGCGTCTTGGCGGACTTTTTCAATGTCTTTAGACATCGCTAAAAAGCGTGCGTCATAGCGCGCAATCAAAGCGTCTCGATCGGCACTCTCTGGACGGATCGAAAAGGTCGTCGTGTCAGAGACGCGTTTCTTCGGGGTCTTCGGTTCACTCACGACCACGGCGGAGACAGCAAAAATTGTTAAAGCACCAAGAATGGCCAATGCAATGACTTTTTGTTTATGGGCGATTTTTTCGTTTTCGCTGGGCGCTTGATCAGTCACGGGCGGCCTCCACCAAAATTACCGTGGTACTCATGCCAGGGAGCAATTGAGTTTGCGTGGTCGCCACGGCCCACAGGTCACCTGACGTCAAAGCTTGTGGATCGATTTCGATCGGGAGCACTGTGCCATTTCGCACTGTTACTTCAATCGCTTCGGCGTCACGGCTTCGCCAAATCCCTTCAAAACGTACGTTTAAGGGAGCCAACTGACGGATGGCTCGCTCGGAAGCAGGGCCAGGGATCGTCATGCTCGTACGCACCGCTTCGTCATTTGTTTCATGACGAAGGATCAAGGTGACAAAACGCTTCACTTCAGCCGAAAACCCCTCGGCACGCAACGGTCGAGCGGGTGTAGCGACATCTGCAGCGGCAGTCGGGGTTTCATCGCCTTGTTTTTCTAAGATGATGGTTCGGGGTTTGGCGTCAGGTTCAAAGGTCAAATGTAGGGCTGCGGTTTCGCCCGAGCGACATGTCACGTAGACCATCGCTGTGCCTTCGATCTTCGGAAGGATGTAAAGCATGCCCGTTTGACTATCGGTCTGAATGTCGACCAAGGCGCGATCAAAGACCGCAGTTTTAATCGGATCATTGGGGATCGCGACCATGGTGGTACCTGTTGAGGGCAACACGAATTCGAGCGGACGGTCACTCTTTCGAGCGACAAAGGTTGCTGCATCAGCTTCACGATATGCGAACGCGATCGGGAATAAAATAGCGAATATAAGTGCAATTTGTAAGATATTAGGGAGTTGATTACGGATTTTTAGGACAAAAGCCCGCTTGCTCCACGGATGAAACTTGAACATCTGGAGAAACAAAAATTCAAAAAGGGTGTAAAGGAAGTGCGCTTGAGGCGAGGCTTTAGTACTCGATGATCAAACCACAGAACGGTCACTACTTCGTTTTAGGAATGCGATCAGTCAGCGACGTTAAGAAAAGTCGACCGGCGTCGTAACGAAAGGTCATGCGCCAGGTCTTAGGCTGAGTTCGTGTAACGGTACTGCCGACTAAGAGCTTTTGAACGCCATCGACTTCAACCGTCAAGGCACTCAAGTTCACGCGGGCTTTGTCAGCATAAAAGACTGTGGACGAGTGGTCTTTTTTCATGCGGTCGCCTTCAACGATGAGCGTTTCTTCGAGCACGCCATAGGCAGCTGGGTCGACGTGCTCTAAGACTGCGTGCCGAGCACTGTCGATAGTGTCGGGAGTGACAGATGCTGCAAAAGAAAGGATCGATAACGCAAAGCGTTCCAAGTAAGCGGCGCTTGGCCCCGTGTTACTAAATGACCACACTTCGCGTTCTTGGGCGAGCGTCGGTGGAATGATGACCGTTCGCACATCGGGCTTATGGCGAATGAGCGCGATGGCCAAAAGGAGGTTAAGTAGTAGGCTCGTTGCCAGGACAATCAGAAAGCCACGTCGAAGTCCCAGTCGCTCTGCAATCAAACTAGCGTAAAGCATGTTGTCTATATATAAAGAATAAAGGGCGCTTTAAAAAGCACTTAAAAGAAGCAAACGGTCGCTCGGAAGCGTTGATTTGCAAAAAAAGGTCTAAAAAAGCGATCGATCCTACTTTCTTGTGAATCGATCGCTTTAATCATTAACCGACGAAATGACGTAGATGACTACGGGGTGTACGGACGAAGGTCGCTAAACCTGTTGTCCAATACACAATGGCAAGAGCGAATCCTTGGCCGTCTGTCGCGCTCATCCTATGCCACACGAACGCGGCTAAAAGGCCCAATATCGTGCCGGTCGTCATGTAATTTACGAGCGCGCCGCAAAAAACAAAGACGAGAACAATACACACGAGGTCGGCCGACCAAAGAAGGAATCTTGGCGGATCATCTAAGCCACTCGCAACGCGGCATCCCTCTGGAACCATTTGCGTATCCAAGAATGCTGATTAAGCGCCGGCGAAGATCGAATCAATGATTGTCGGGGCGATAACGAGGCTCAGACCAGCTGCTATCGCAACGACTGCGGCATAGATGGACCCACGAGCAAGACCGGTGCCGAGACCAATAAGTAAGAAGAGAAGGGCGATGGACTTACCCAGTGTGCCACCCGCCCAACCGAGAAGTTGGTCGTATAAGCTTTTGAAATCATCCGCATGTTCGAGCGCGAGAGCACTCTGAGCGTACAAAGTCAAACTCGTGACGATCATGGCTGTCTTGGCCTTATTAAAGCCCACGCGAGCTTTAGAAATTAACTTCATTTGTTCTCCTAAGAATAAAGATTGAAGTCAAAAAAAGAAGGTCATGTCAATCAAATTCAGCAGAATAGTTATGCCTATACGTCAATAACGTAGATATGAAATATTCGGCTGAAAAACACGTGCGCACGAGTTGACTGTCTCTCTGTTGTTCAGAGAGATGCGAACTTTAGCAGATAGATATAAATTTTGCTAACACCCTTTAACTGTCTGAAATTAGATGCAAATGACCGTAAAAATAAAAGTTCTGTTTTAAACAGTGGTTTGGACTCAAAAGTGATGTTTAAAACAGTAAAATAAGGGTAAATACGTAAATATTTTTACAAGATTCAACTAAGGGAAAATCCTGATATAGAAATTTTTAAACTGAAGATTTGATACGAATTTTTGCTTTACAAAGTTGAGGCGGTGTGGGACGTTTTTAGCTAATGACCGCTAACGTGGCTTACCCAATTGCGGCGTAAAGATTCGTCCTTTAGGGCGGAGATATAAGCCGTGCAGTTTTAGGTTAATCAGGCGTCTCCTGATCACAAAGACAAATGATGCTTTTGATGCTATTCGGGCGTTTTAGTTCCGGATGGTAGATTTAGCAGATTTTGAGGAACGGAAGTTGCTTTTGGTCGCACAGCTACTGTGCAATCTCGGTAGGTGACGAACGTTCGATAGACCCGATAAAGAAGTACATCGAAGGTCAAAATTGCCCAGCTAAAGCTCGGCTCGCTATCAATCTCACCCAACGCTTCACATAAGATAGGGGATTCAGCGGAACTTGTTAAATTTTTATTAAGGCCGCATTGTTTTTAATCACATAAAAAATGATTGCTCAATAAGCGTTTTATCTGTGATATGTGACAAAGGAGCTTTTCGCGAGTCACGATAGAACAGCTTTTGTTGTTGTCGGCTTATAAATTTCCTTCAGGGTTATTACGGATCAGGTAGAATCTCTACTATCGCTGTAACACTTCAATACAGCATTATGGAGAAACGTCTTAATATGTCACATTTGCTTGCCGGGGTTGTTGGGAGTGCTGTTGGTGATGCCTTAGGCGTCCCGTACGACGGTCGAGAGCGCGATACGTTCGTATGTGAAGAGATGGTGCCTTTAGGAAAGCGCACTCTTCCCATTGGCTTTTGGTCGGACGACACGTCGATGATGCTTGCAGAACTCGATAGTTTGGGCGAGAAGGGTGAATTTGACCCCGAGGACGTGATGTCGCGTTTTGCGCAGTGGATTTATGAAGGTCGCTATACGCCCTTAGGGAATGCCTATGGGGTGGGGCGTACAACCTCGATGGCAGTCTCTCGCTATCGCTCAGGGACTCCAGCTGATCTTTGTGGTGGTCGCGATATTTTGGATAACGGTAGTGGTGCCTTGATGCGCATGCTCCCTTATGCGCTTTTAAAGGATCACAATCGTCATAACATCATTGACGAAGCCGGATTGTTGACCCATGCCCATCAAATCAGTCGACAGGTATGTCGCATCTATTCATACTTTATTGATGAACTCCTCAAAGGCCTAAGCCCCAAAGAAGCCCTTGAGCAGGTCTTGATGCATGATACTTATGACGTACCTGAATACTACATTCAGCGCTTCCAGACGCTCCCTCATATGGCACGCGTCTCTGTCCCTAATTCAGGTTTTGCCCCGGACCTCTTACAAGGGGCTATTTGGTCACTGATTCACTCCGACAACTATGCGGATGCCGTATTGACTGCCGTCAACTTAGGTGGTGATACCGATACGCTCGGTTCTGTCACTGGCGGGCTCGCGGGCATCATCTATGGTATCGGTGGCGAAACAGGTGTACCTACCGCCTGGTCGCATGCGTTAGCGCGCTTTGAGTACATCGTCAACTTGTGTGAAGAGAACGATGCCCTGATGCGTTAACATCGTCCAAAATTTCGCTTAGACAAAAAGCAGTACTTCGAAAGAGTACTGCTTTTTTATTCGATTTGTAATAAACGACAGGCCTCGAGCTTGCACTACCGTGAACGAACGGTCAAATGTTGTCCTGCTTTTGAGAATACTTTGCAGAAACTTGATTATTAATCAAGTTTAATGGATATAAAGACAAATTAATAAGATATATCGTTTTGTGTCTAGAATAATGTCATTCAAAAACGATAATGTAGCTAATTGAACAGAAAAAAGAGTACTTAAGAGTACATGTTACTTTAATGGGGCGCGATTGTAAATAGAAAAGCACTCAAAACGACTGGTGCTGTGATTAAAAAAGCTTATCACTAAGAATCTATAGGTTAATAGAGACAATCTCTTGAAAATGAAATTCATTTATCGCAACTCATTAAATGATATTGAATTACAGATGGAAAGAATCCTTTTACACCAAAGAACGCTCACGAGGCAAACGATTTCAGAAACGCAAATGTGTTATTTGAATAAAGTTTGTTCCACGTCAACAGGAGTGTATGTAGTGTTTGCAAAAAAGTCGTGGATTAATAAAATTCATAACTTCATTTATTACTAACGTGACACAATCATGACTGAGTACAATCAATATGAAAACTTTATTAATAAAATTAGATCTATTGCCGATCGGATCATCAAATCCAGATATCTCGATCCGCATGTCCTCGAAGAACTCACAATTCTGCTTCTGTTGAAACTATTGAGTCACTATAGCGGCGCTTGCAGGGTTGTACGCGCGATGAATGATGATCATATCGCTCGCCTCATCGTCGCGATCGTTGATGAGAAAACTACTATTGGAGTTCCGCCCTGTAGTACATCATTTTGCGATGTAGTGAAAATCAGCAACGGAATCTCAGCCGATAACCGCGAAACGATATCGCTAGAGGATTATGTTAATCCAGAGAAACCAATGCCAATCAAAAAACGCGTACAGAAGGTTAGTCGTTGTCAAATCTCGTTCGCCTTCGCAGACGAGTTGAAGCGAATTCTCATTGCGAAAAAGCATAACAATTTTTCGAAAAAGAACAATCTCGACCATGTCAAAAAAGATGAACTTATTGAGCAACTCTGTAAAGGTCCACGATCAACGCAGCGACTACTCGTAGATCTAAAGATGGAATGTATTCTCGATAACGATCCAGCAGGGTCAAAATCCAACCCCTTTGATTGATTAGAGAAAAAGCACGCCGATCATAACTTCGTGTTCGGCGTGCTTCATGTGAACTACTCGTGCCTAAAGGCACGAGCTTGCAAAACAACAAACTAAACCGGAG
>JAHHRH010000017.1 GCA_020025915.1 Sutterella sp. | reverse complement strand
ATTGTGCCCTAACTGAGCGCTGCCATCAGATCCATTTTTCGTACCCTCATCCCAGACACCATTTTGGTCTCAACGATTCATAAGGCCAAAACGATGCCGTATGTCGAATGGTCTACAGATGACCGAGTGTTTGCGCCCGCAGAAGTGTTACAGGTGTCCTTAGGCTACAAGGATCTCTATCTGGACTACTTTATGAATAAGCAAAGTTGGATTGAGCAAATCCAAAGTGGTCAAGTATTGGTACTTCGAATGCCTGACCTCTTGTTGCCGCACACAAACGACCGTTTGGTCTCTGTTGGTCGCCTCTCAAAGGAGACACAGACTGCGATCAATCGTGTGCTAGCCAAAGACTATATATTGAGTGAAGCTTCTGTGCAGGTCATGGTCTATTGGCGTAAGCAAGACACGACTCAAGACACGCTGATCTTTTTACCTGATCTTGTGTTTAAACGAAAAACAGAAGCGCAGTAACAAAAACCCACTACGGTGAGGTAGTGGGTTTCGGTGGGCTTTAAAAACGAGCTTGATTAGAAGCGGAAGTCTCTTTCACCATCCTGAATACGAATCAAACGCTTTTCGCTAGCCATGCGAATCTTTTCGTGTGGGATCTTCGGAAGTTCACGTTGAATAACTTTTTCGCCGGCCTCACACGTTTCTTTCGAAGCGTAGTCGCACATGTATTCCTTCATCGTCATGATGGCGTTGGCCTGACAGTAAGTGGCGATACTACCGTCCTTAGCCCATTCCATGAAGCGGTCGCCGGTGCGGCCAGCGCGGTAGCAAGCTGTGCAGAAGGATGGGAGGTAGTTGTTATCAAGTAACCAGTGGACGATTTCGTCAAGAGAACGACGGTCGCTCGTTTCGAACTGTTCGGTCTTTTCTTCCATTTCCTGAACAGAACGAATGGCATAGCCACCCACGGAGGTACGAGAGCCACCAGAAATCTGAGAGATGCCGAGCTTCAAGGCCTGCGTACGAATACGTTCGCCTTCACGGGTGGACATGATCATGCCTGTGTAGGGCACTGCCATACGAATCAAAGCCACGATCTTGAGGAAGAGGTCGTCAGGGACAGCGTTCGAGAAGGTCGTCGGGTCGATGTCGTCAGCCGGGCAGATACGCGGTACGGAAATCGTGTGAGGCCCCACGCCCCAAACAGCTTCTAAATGTTCAGCATGCATCAAGAGGCCGACAAAGTCGTAGTGACAGAGTTCAAGGCCAAAGAGCACACCTAAACCAATGTCGTCAATGCCGCCTTCCATAGCACGGTCGTGGGCTTCTGTATGGTAGGCGTAGTCAGACTTCGGTCCCTTCGGATGAAGTTCCTGATAGGTGGACTTGTGATAGGTTTCTTGGAAAAGCTGATAGGTACCGATTTCAGCTTCATGCAATTTACGGTAGTTTTCAACCGTGGTGGCCGCAATGTTCACGTTGAGACGACGGATTGCACCATTCTTATGCTTGATCGAGTAGATGGTCTTGATGGATTCGAGGATGTATTCGATCGGATTGTGCTTGGGGTGTTCACCTGCTTCAAGAAGAAGACGCTTGTGACCTAAGTCTTGAAGGGCGATCACTTCGCGCTTGATTTCTTCTTGTGTGAGCTTTTTACGGACAATGCTCTTATTTTTGGCGTGGTACGGGCAGTACGTGCACGTGTTCACGCAGTAGTTTGATAAATAAAGCGGGGCAAAGAGCACGATACGGGTACCGTAAATGTGTTCTTTAACCTTAATAGCTGTTTCGAAAATCTTGTCGTTGATTTCTTTGACGTCGCAAGCAAGCAGGCAAGCAGCTTCGCGGTGAGTCAATCCTTTAAAAGCGGCGGCCTTTTCAAGGAAGCTCGTCAACAAGGGCACGTCGCCTTTATGTTCTTGAGCGTAGGCAAGCGTATCCTGGATTTCTTGATCGTTGATGAACTCTTCCGCAACGCGGGATTTGGGGTCATAAATCGCCATTTTAGTTCTCGGGGGGGGAGATTGGGTTGAGTAAAAAGTAAGACGAAAAAGTAAAACAGCCGATCAGACAAGCTGAATCGGCCGTATTACTTGTGTTTCGGAGAGTATACGGGTGGGTGTCTCAGGCCGTCCCGTTTGGTTGAAATTCATTTTGCCACTTTGGAAGAATTTTGTAAAATGCAAATATTGCATGGTAGGTTGCAAAAAATGGAATTAAAGGCAAAATCAATCAAACTCTTTTGTGCAGTGGTCGAAACGGGGTCTTTGTTGTCGGCCGCAAACCAAAATGCACTCTCGGCACCTGCGGCAAGTCGTGCGATCAGTCAGCTTGAAGACCGCTTACGTTGTCGTCTTTTTGATCGCACCACGAAGAATTTAACGCTCACTGAAGACGGTAAAGCTTTTTATCGCGTAGCTAAGGAATCGATGCGTGCGTGGCACATGCTTGAAGATTTTCCTAAGCAGCGTGTATCTCTTAAACGTCAGTTGCGTATTGCGGTGTTGGCGAGACATTGTAGTAACGTGATTATTCCGGCTGTGGCAAAGATTTTGAAGCGGCACGAAAAAACGTTGCGCGTGACGATGGACGTACATCACAGCCGCGATATTTACTATTCAAAATTTTCACACCCCTTTGATGTTGGATTTGGGACGTTACTCAGTAATCATGATGACCTGCAAAAGGTGGCGATTGCCCATTTGCCATTTCGCTTAGTGGTGCCTAAAGATCATCCATTGGCTCATAAAGACAAAGTGTCGCTCGACGACTACGCCAACGAAAACTTCATTGTACTTTCGGCTGATAAGTTGGAGCGCGATTACATCACGAATTTGCATCCACCGTTGTCACCTGACCGAATTGTGGCTGAACTGAGTTCAACCCAGGTGGCTTTACGCTTCGTAACGCGTGGTATTGGAGTTCATATCACGGATGAGTTGGCTGCGCTCAGTGTCTCGAAGGATTGTGTGGCGATTCCGCTAGACCATCCGTTAACGATTCCGTTTTATGTTTTCTGGCCTGTGAGTGCCGAGAGTTTGTGGCCAGAAATTCGTCAGTGTATTGCTGAAATTGCCGAGAGTATTCGGGCAGTAGGTATACCGTTAACGCGAGCAAGTGAAGACTTCTTAACGGATTAAAACGAAGGCCAAAGCAAAAGACCGCCCGAAGGTGTCGGACGGCCTTCTGTGGTCGATGCTTCTCAGAAGACAGTGAGCGGTGCAATACCACAGGCCACGGGTTAGGCACTTTTCATTGCTTCCACTATCCTGACGGATAGCGACCCAACTTAACCAAGAGGCGCATCAGCGGTAATGATGAATGTACGTCTAGAGATTCCGAAGGACTTGTCAGACTACCTGGTTAAGGGGCGACTCGTGGCCAGTTAATGGCTTTCCAAGGTCCTTTTAACAAGCCTTGCAAAATAGCTTCGTCTTGGGTGATGCGTTGACGAGCACAAGTGACACCTTCTTCAATACTTTCGAAAGCACGCGCACACAAGGCGGCACGTGCAAACGAATTCCAACTCGCAAAGCGAGCCAACGCTTCACTTACTACACGTTGACGACGAGAGAAGATGTCTGAGGGGGCCACCATCTCGACGTAGAGTGCTTTTTCGAGGAGCGCTGCGGCACGCGAAAGTTCCATGGCACGAAGGCGAGCCCAACCAAAGTCATGGCGGAAGTAGTCGACAAACATACGGCGTCGACGAATAAGTTCTTGTTCGACCGTGTTACTTTGCACGACGTCAAAGCCACCCCAGCCCAAAGCCATATGATCTTTAAGGAGATGACTAACGTCAGGTGCATTGAAGATACGACGGTATTCGCGCGTGAGCGGTGCACCATCGACGATGGCGCGGAACTGCTCAAAGAGATCGTCAGGCGACATGATCTCAAGGTCTACCGAGAGGTAATGACGAATGTCATTCGCGGCTGCAATGTCGTCAGGTGGAATATCCCCGTTGATCCAACCGTCTTCGCAAAGCGAAAGGCGAGCCATGGCAGAGGCCGTCCCTTCAAAGTCAATGTTGTCCCACACGCGTGGCGCAGAGTTTGTTTTTGCGTCGCCTAAACGTGACAATGAGGCGCGCAAGCTTGTTAAAACAGGGAGCATCGTGGCTGAGGGAGTAAGGATGTCTAAAGCCTCATCATCGCTTGACATACGGATACAGGGATTCCTAAAAAATAGACTAAAAATACGATTATAAAGGCTTTATTCTTTCGCTGATGAGGCAGCCTTGTGTAAAGTCATCTGGCAGGGAGAGGCTTTACAGTAGAAAACCGCTACAAAGCGCTCACCTGCAGAGTTCACAAGAATCAAGGGTTCGGGTTTAAATGCCTCGCGATCGGTCTTCTCAAGTAACTCAGGGAAAGCCTTGAGCATCTTGGGACAGCGCTTTAATGTCGCACGAATACAATGGCGACAAGTCATCAACTCGGCATTGGCCACGGGTTTAATTTCAAAGGCTGGTGCTGTCACCTTGGTGCCGTGTTGCTCATAAAAGGCGCGGGCGCTGTCATTGGCCACATTACCTTTGAAGCCTAAGAAGAGTTCAGGGTAGGGTGCCGTTTCATCTACAGGCGCACGACCAGGAGGCACACGAAGCGCTTCACGCAACTCGGTGAACTGTTCGATCGCATCACGACGCAACATGTTGACAGTAGAGGCAGGCACAAAGACATCAAGGTCCTCAGGGACATAAATCTCGTCCACGCAATAGTGCGTATCGCCCAAACGGCTCAAATTTTTGATGAGCGTTTCGCGGTTACGTTCTGGGTTCGATGGTTTTTCTAGATCCATTGCCACGTTCGATTGTGCGCAAGTCTTGCCGTCACTCACAAGCAGTGTGAGCGTATCGTCTTCGACCGTAAAGGTGAGCACTAACGGAATGCGACGTTCTGCAGAGTCGCCCGAGAGTTCACGCACAAAGGCGCGGTCAAGGTTACGCATTAAGAGCATCCCGCGGCGTAAGCCTTCGGGTACCTCATAGCGATTGCGTAACGTGAGTTTGACGAGACCACCCTTATCGGGATCGGCGCGGTTAATTGACAAGCCGTGACTTTCTTCGTCGTCCCCTAAGTAGGTGAGACCGTCCCTGTTGGCAAGTTCAACCCCTTTGTTGGGGCGCACAAAAATCATACCGGGTTCAATGCGTTCAGTGCGCGCGACGGGCTTACCGGTATTTTTGGGGCTTTCAAGCTGCGCGAGCTCATAAGGCGCATCAAACTGGCGGCCATGTACAAAGTAGTCGGTACGACTGCGGTGAAAGCTTTTGCTAGGATCAGGCGTAAAGTTGAAGGTCGATACACCATCAGACGTACGAGAGAGCTCTGGGCGGCGCGCAATGATGGCGTCGAGCTTCTGACGATACCAAGCCGTGATGTTTTTGACGTACACCAAGTCCTTTAGGCGACCTTCGATCTTAAAGGAAGAAACCCCGGCGTCAATGAGGGCTTCGAGGTTCTCGGTTTGGTTGTTGTCCTTAAGAGACAATACGTGACTACGCTTGGCGATTTGAACGCCTGACTCGGTATAGACGTCATAAGGGAGGCGGCATAGCTGCGCGCAAGCGCCACGGTTTGCACTACGACCTACCATAGCCTGGCTGATATAACACTGACCCGAGTAACTCACGCAAAGCGCACCATGAATGAAGTATTCGATACGTGCGTTTGTCAATGCACGGCGGCAGGCAGCGACTTCGTCAAGCGACAGTTCGCGTGCCAAGACCATCTGAGAAAAGCCTACTTTTTCTAAAAAAGCCGCTTTTTCAGGGGTGCGAATATCGCATTGTGTAGACGCATGGAGTTCGATATCGGGGAGCGGACCAACCATTAACCCCATGTCTTGCACGATCAAGACATCGACGCCCGCTTTGGCCGCATCAAACGCAAGGGAGCGTGCCTTAGGCAACTCGTCATTCGTAAAAAGCGTATTGAGTGCCATAAAGACGCGGGCATGATAGCGATGGGCGTAATCGCAAAGCTTTGCGATGTCATCCATCGTGTTGCCAGCAGAATGACGCGCACCAAAGGCCGGGCCGCCGATATAAACGGCATCGGCACCATGATCAATGGCTGCGATCCCTGTTTCAGCGTCACGGGCTGGGGCTAAGAGCTCAAGGGCAGTCAGAGGTAAAAGGCTAGACGTCACGAGCTGGCTTCCTTACTTAAAAAGCGAAATCTTAGGAGACGTACCGTAAACGGACGGGTTGGCCGGGCCACGCACGGCGCAGGTTTCAACTGCCAAATATTTGGCCAATTCGTTATCACCGGCTTTACGTGCAAAGTCAGAGGGCGACAAGCCCGCATCCGTGCAATAGTCACGATAAGCCCCCGCGCGTAAAAGCACCATGACGGCTTCGCGATTCGGGCGGCGAGCGGCCATGTCTAAGGGGGTGACCCCAGCTTTGGTTTGTGCGTTGACATTGGCGCCTAAGTCAATCAGACGCTTCATGAGGTCAATACGCGCCTCAGTCGCAGCATAGTGTAGGGGTGTCCAGCCTTTAGCTTTGTTGACTTCAGCACCTGCTTTGAGGAGCTGTTCGAATTCGTCGTTACGACCCTTAAAGACAGCCATCATCAAAGGTGTCTCACCATGACGGTTTTCCATGTTGATGTTGATGCCAGGGGTCTTCAAAAGGACTTTAACAACAGCCCAACTGTCACTACGAAACGCGTATGTGAGGGGCGTGTCGCCATTATCGAGAATGATATTGGGCGTGATGCCTTCCTTTAACAAACGGTCCACTTCGGAGGCATTGCCATTACGGAGCGCAAGCATAAAGTCTTGTTGATTTTTGGCCATGGCTTCAAGGTCGGCATCGTTCATGACATAAGGCGCACCTAGTGTGGTTTCAGCCAAAACGGGCGTCGTCATGGTGACGCAACTAGCAAAGAGACAGGCAACAACAAGTTTTTTGATCATGGCAAATCCTTATTCAGCCGAAGTGGGTAACGTCAGCGGTAATTTAAAAAGCGAAATCGCGTTTGCGGTAGTTTGGTCGGCTACGCGCGCTTTGTCAACGCCATGAAGCGTTGCGAGACATTCTGCGACATATTCGACATATTGGGGTTCACAGCGCTTGCCGCGTTTAGGGACGGGTGCCATATAAGGGCAATCCGTTTCTAGCAATAGGCACTCTAGCGGCAATTGGGCGGCCGTTTCACGTAAGGCTTCATTACGCTTAAAGGTCAAGTTGCCTGTAAAGCTCACATAGCCCCCGGCGTCAACCACGCCTTTGGCGGTATCGGTGTCACCACAGAAGCAATGCATCACAAAGCCTATGTCCCCTGCGTGCATCTCACGAAGAATCTCTAAGGCTTCGCGTTCGCTATCGCGCGCATGAATGATGAGTGGCTTATTGAGCGCATGAGCGGCTTCAATGTGACGACGAAAACGGGCACGTTGCCAATCAAGAGGCTCTTTACACCAATAAAAATCGAGCCCTGTTTCACCGACCGCGACAAACCCGGGGCGTGAGCAGATTTCTATGATCGTCTCTAATGAGGGTTCTGGATGGTCTGGGTATTCAGGATGTAAAGCCCAGGCGCCAAATAAAAAGCCTGGGTGGCTCTCCAACAAGGTTTCGACTTTAGGTAAGTCGTCTGCCTCACAACCAATGACCATGGCCGCGACCATGCCAGCCGCTTTCATGCGGGCAATAACCTCATCACGATCATCATCAAAGGCGTCGCTATTGAGGTGACTATGAGAATCGATGAAAAACATGAACGTACCAATCAAAGAAGAAGGCCGACAGCGCGATACCGTCGGCCTGAGTTTGGTCATTATGCCCGATCAGAAGGCACGTGACGCTCTGCAAGTGTTTCTCGATGTTGTAATCGACGGACTAACCAAAGCGCAAGAAGTAAATAGCCACCAGTTTGCGCCAAAAGGATGCATAAGTGTGGCATTAAGCTGGTCGTCATTGCTCCGTCTTGACTTGCGGCCAATAACGCTTTGATGCCTGGCGTCGTGGGAATCAAAAGCGAGAACGCATAAACGACGGGGTTCAGAATGTTCTCGGTTGGCCAAATGCAACCAGACATAAAGACAGCAGGCGCCGAAATCATCACGACGGCTTGACTAGACCATCGGTTAGAGCCTAAAAGCAATGTGACCGCCATACCAAAGGCGCAAATGGCGCTTGACATGAGGGCACCTGCGAGCATCACGCCCCAGGGGTTACGCATACTGCCATATTGGTGAACCCAAAAGTCAAAGCCTTGCATATAAAAGAACCAAAGATAGGTGATGACAAAAAAGGCTAAGAAGACTGCTAGTCCACGGCGACCTGGATAGCGAAGGGCAGCCTTGACAAAGTCTTCACGACGAGCAGACACAAGCCACCCGCCCATCGCCATCGTAATGGCCATGAGCATCACGGCTTGCAAAATGACGGGCCCTACAACCGGCACCGTGTAGTTACCGTAGCCCCCGATTTCGTTCCACATATACTGAACGCGTAATCCAGGTGGCGTGTGGTTTTGACCGGCGACCGTGGTGCCAGGTAACCCTGTAGCGTAGACGGGCGCTTGATCCAGTAACTTCGCTTTATCTTGAACGACGCCAGTCATGGCTGCTTGCACAGCGCGCGCTTTAACTGGGAAGGCCCCGTTACCCAAAATATGAATAGGAACGTTTTCACCGCGCGTCAGTGCACTTTCAAACCCTTCAGGGATTGTGATCAAAATGGGATATGTCTCACGCTTAAATCCATTCATCGCTTCGGCTTCATTGGGAGTCACAACCACCACATTGGCCGCAGGCGTAGCATCAATCGTCATCACGAGTCGACGTGAGGCGGAGGATTGGTCTAAGTCAAGGACGGCCGTGGGGATGTGTTCAATCTGTTGATTGCTATAAGGCCACGCATAAAACACCAAATAAAAGGCCACTGCACCCACAAAGATGATGAAGGTGTCACGCGACAAAATCGAGGCACGTAACGTCGCTAAGAAGGTACGCCAAAAGCTAGGGATTGACATTAGGCGTTCTCCTTGATGGGGGCTTTGGTGTCTTGAGCGAGAGCACCTTCGTCTTGCAACAATTGGACAAGTCGTGCTTTATCGGCATCCTTTTTAGCCCAAGTGCGTAAACGGACGGACAAAATCGGAAGCCCGGCGCCCATCGGGATCGCAATCAACAAAAGAAGCGGCACAAAGGTGTTCATGGTGTGGTCTAAGGGGGAATTCAAGACCCAGCACTGACCTTGAATGGCGAGGTAGTGCGTTAAGGGCAACAAGTCCCCAAAGAAAGAAGCGCTTGGCGTCATCGATTCAAGCGGATACGAAAAGCCCGTAAACGGAAATGAAGGTGCACTCACACAAATGACAGCTGAGACGCCAATCGGCCAACTGATCGACGTGGAGGTAAGTATCACGGCAATCGCGCCCATAGCCGCGACCAAACAAAGGGTCGCAATGAGCCAAAGCGCTAAAGAGCCTGCGGGCGCCCAACCGAGCCATCCAGTAATGCCACCGACCCACGCAAAACCTAGAGCGCAATAAAAAATAAACCACGGAAAAAGCTTACCGAGGATCGCGGCAGTGGCAAAGCCATTGGCTGACTCAAGGAGTTGCCGTGCACCCCCGTCACGCCATTCGCGCACCAAGACGCCCGCAAACGTAATGCCTGAGGCCAAAGCGATTAAGCCAGGGATCAAGGTAGGTAAGAGGTAAGCCACAAAGTTAAAGCCTTGGTTACCCATAAAGTCGACTTCAGGTACTTCGAGACGTAGATTGGCTTCTGCGTGACTCAAGGTACCACCACGTGCAATCGTCATCTTCATGGCGCCCGCTTGCTTTTGATAGGCTGCTAAGGCTTGTTTGAGGTCGACTTCAAGAATGGTGCCAATGGCGTAATAGCTTTTATTCACGATGAATTCGATCGTGCTTCCTTGGCCATTGCGGCTATCGCGCGTAAAGTGCTCAGGAATGATAATCGTGGCGTACGTTTCGGCGCGCGCAAGAGCCGCTTGAGCCTCACGAACGTTGTCATAGCCTTTGAGTCCAAAGCTCGGCACACTATCGAGCAACATGACCACTTCACGCGAATAGACGGCGCCGTCTTGATTTACGATGCCAACGGGGAGTTTGGTCATCAAACCCGTTCCAAAGGTCTGCGCGACGACAATGAGCCAAATGACTGGCATCAGCGCACAAATCACCCACTGTTGCGGATGGTGGCGCGTATAACGACACTCGAGTTTGGCCGCGGCCCATAGACCGTTGAACCAACGTTTCATACGACAGCCTTTTAACGTTCAACGATGACGGTCATGCCTGGACGCAAGGCCGGAATCTCTTCGGTCGGGCTCGCACGCACTTCAAACGTGCGAATGTCATAACCCGTCGACTGACGCGTGGCACGCCACACGGCATATTCGCCACGCGGATTGATCCAATTCACCTTGAGCGTGACAGGACGATCAACGGCCGGAATATAAGCCTTCATTTCAGTACCCACTTCAATACCAGGGAGTTCGTCTTCGCGCACATTGAAGACCACCCAACGGTCCGAGAGATCTGTCACCAAAACAAGCGGGAAGCCCGCTGGCGCGATTTCGCCTTCTTCCATGACGATACGCGTCACTTCGCCATTCACGGGACTTTTGACGTCACTTTCGCTAGCTAAGCTCGCTACTTCATTGACGCCCCCTTGGGCTTGTGCAACGAGAGCCTTCGCGGCGGCTTTATCTTCAATACGGGCGCCTTCGTCAACGGCAGACATCTTGGCGGCAGCGGCGACCGTTAACTTTTTCGCGGCCGTGAGTTGCGCAAAAGCTTCGTCGTGGCGTTGAGCGGCAATTAAGCCTTCTTTATAGAGGGCATTGACACGATCATAGGTTTTTTGGGCTAAGATCATGGCAGCATGGGCGCGCTCCCAATCGGCACGAGCGGCTTCTTTTTCTTGCACGCGTGCGCCCGTCATGGCTAACTCTTCACGTGCTTTGGCCGCGGCTTTTTGGGCTTCGACTTGCTGCAACTTGGCTTCGATTTCAGGAATCGCAATAGTCGCAACGCTATCGCCTACCTTGACAAGGTCACCTTCTTTGACGTTCACAGCACTTAAACGTCCAGGGATCTTGGCTGACACCGAAATGGTACGGGCGTCGACCATCCCTTGAAGGGGAACAGGGGCTGGATGCGTGGCTTCCCACATGCCCCAACCGAGAAAACCTGCAATACCTAAAAAGAAAGTGCCACCAATGATTAACGGGAGCGAAGACGGTTGTTTTTGATTGTCAGTCATGATGATTAGTTTGAATGTGGAATCAGTCAACGACCACGAGGTCGGCACGAGTCAAAGAGTTCACAAAGTCAGGCATGGTACCTACCGTGGCGTGGAGCATGGCCCAACTCACAACGAATTTGTAAGCGGCTGCGCGGCGAGCGAGTTCTGCGCCCGTGAGTTTGGTGCGAGCCGTATCAACGTCTGTTGCGGTCGACAAGCCTTCTGCAAAGCTTGCTTCACGAAGCTTCAGGTTTTCACGCGCGAGTTCGACCGTAGAACCTGTGAGTTCATAGTCTTCACGCGCTTGCATCACACGTAAGAAAGCGACTTCGACGTGCGTTTCGATTTCGTTGGCGGCTTCACTACGAGCGGCTTCGGCTTTTGTGACCACACTATGCGCGGCGTTCAATTTGTCAAAGCGGTCGTGGTTATCCCAAAGCGTAAATGTCACACCAACGCCAGCCATCCAATCGGGTTCTGGTAGCGTCAAGTAGTGTTTGATGAGGTTCTTAGTGCCAAAGGCATAGACCTTCGGCTTGAAGCTCGCTTCAGCAGCCCGCACGCCTTCGCCCGCTTGGGCACGAAGGGCATTCATCTTTTGAAGAATTGGGGATTGCGCACGCGCACGGTCTTGCCATTCAGGCAAGGTGCCTAAGTCGCCCGATAAAATAAATAATGGTGATGATAGTTCAGGTAACGACTTTTCGCGTAAGGCCTTCATTAATTCGGTTTCTGCCACCTGAACGTCAGAGCTTGCGTTCACTAACGTACGACGGGCATTATCGCGTGAGACTTCAACGGCGAGCCGTTCGACCTTCGAAATCAGACCACGTTTTTCAAATTTCTTAGCGCGACGGACTTCTTCGTTTTGGTCGTTGAGAACCTTTTCGTGAAGTTTCTCGACACTACGCGCTAATTGCACACCCCAATAGCGGGCAGCGAGTTCAGCGTCGAGGCTGTTTTCACGCATATCACGATCGGCACGCGTTTCGCTCACTTTATGGTTGAGCACCTGTTGCTGTGCGGTGATTAAGCCTCCCGTATAAATTGGTAACGAAGCTGTCAACGCGGCACGAGGGCCACTCAAGTCTTGCTTAAAGTGAACGGACAAATGATCCATCCCTTTGAGGGCGCCACCTAAAGAGCCGAGTATTGGCTTTAAATCTGGATTCGCTGCGGCGATGTTACCTAAGGCTGGACCTACTTTAGAGCTCAAGCCCGTATCTAAACCCATGTCCACCGTTTTCGTTCCCCAAACCTGTTTCACGTCGATCTCGACCTTGGGGCCAGAGAGCGACTTGGCGGCTTCAGCTTCTGATTCGGCACGGGCAATTTCTGCGCGGTCGACTTGCATGATGTCGGCGCGTTCATGCAATAGCGTACGTGCGTCTGCAAAGCCAAGCGGTGCAGTGCCCGAGGTTGCGGCTTGTGCACTGATCGATATGAGTGCGCAGAGGGCAAAAGCACAAAGAGTATTAAAACGAAACATGGTTAAAAAACGATTTAAGCAATAGGGTAATAGGTTAAGGCAAAGAGATGATACAAGCATCCCGTCTCGTGAAACAACGCATCAAAAGCCTTTTTGGTTTTTAAACGACTTTTCTAGTGTGACTTAAAGGATGTGATGAACCTAGATGGGTGTCATTCATATCTCTACTATACACCTTGAAACGACTGTGCTACTATGAATCGAAGGAAGCTTGATGTGAGTCACTTCTTCGCTTTATCTATCCCTTACGCGTGAGGAGGTTTTTTTGAAGTACACGGATATTTATACCGAAGCGCCTGCTAATCCAGATACTTTGTCGATGTTAGGGCCCATTGCCCCTTTGGCCGGTCACTGGTTTGGTGACGACGGTGTGGATACGCATCCACAAATGGGTGGTCCAGAAACCGAACCCTATGTTGAACATTGGAACTTTGAGGTGACGGATCCTCAAAATAATGGCCCGCAGGTGCTCTATGGCCTACGCTACCATGTCCACATTACAAAACCTGGTGAACTCACCGCTTTTCATGACCAGGTAGGGTACCTGTTATATGAACCCGAAACAGGGCGTATTTATATGACACTTGCCATTCCGCGTGGACAAGTTGCCATGGCAGAAGGGATTGCGAAACCAGGCGACAAAGAAATTCGCTTACATGCCGAACGCGGTCATATGGTCAATGGTATTTGCTCGAATCCTTTCCTTGAAGAAGCCTTCTTGACGAAGTCATGGGATATCGTTTTTAAGTTCCATGAAGACGGTACGTTCAGCTACGAACAAGTCACAAAACTCGAGATTCCAGGCGTGAAAGGTGACTTCGAACACACGGATACGAATCGTTTGCATATGATTGAGGCGCCACGCCCTAATCCTGCCATGATTGAAGCAGGCTTACTTAAACGTTAAAAATCGGGTTTTTTCCTTGACGACCTGGGTTCTGTTGGAGGTATGATCTGCGAACCTATTGAAAAAGGCTGATTAAACAGAGAACGGTTGTTCAGTCTATGTACGGGAACAACCGTTTTTTGTAGGACGGCCTATCCGAATTTGAAAAAACTCATGATGCGATTTCGACGTTTTGCCGCTGCTTTATTAGCTGTGGCGCTAGGCGCTTCGACGTTGGCCGAAGCGAAAACCCCTGAAGAAGTACGTGCCCAATGCCGTGCCGAAGGTCGTCCTTGTGTGGGCTTGGTGCTGTCTGGCGGTGGTGCACGAGGCTTTGCGCATACGGGTGTGCTTGAGGTGCTCGAAGAACTGGGTGTCAAGGTTGACGTGGTCACCGGAACCTCGATGGGTGCCATGGTCGGGGGTGCCTATGCGGCGGGGTATTCAGCTGCCCAAATTCGAGACATTGTGGTCGGGGTGGACTGGGATCGTATGATGGCGCCGCGCGCGGATCGTCGTGATCTTCCGTGGCGACTCAAGGTCGATGACTATAAGAATCTGTCGGCTAACGGGATTGAGTTCACGAAAGAAGGGCAGGTGAAGTTGCCTGAAAGCGTCGTACCCTCTGAAGAGTTGGACCTCTTCTTAAACGATAAAACGGGTCCCGTGAACTACGTCAATGACTTGACTGAACTCGCGATTCCTTATGGGGCGATTGGGACCGATTTGGTGACGGGGGAACGCGTCGTGTTGCAAAAGGACGTGAACCTCGGTCGAGCCATGCGTGCGTCCATGTCGTTGCCCGGGGTGTTTGCCCCTGTCGTTATTCATGATCGCATGTTAGTGGATGGTGGTTTGTTAGACAATCTCCCTGTAAAGCTCGCTCGCGACATGGGTGCTGACGTCATCATTGCCGTGAATGTCGGTACGCCCCTATTAAAGCGTGATCAGCTCGGTAATGTCGTGACTGTGATGGCACAGATGGTAAATTTGCTTACCGAACAGAATGTGCGTCAGTCGCTCAAAGAATTAGGGCCTGAAGACATTTTGATTACGCCAGATCTCTCCAACTTCTCGAGCGCTGACTTAAAGCACAGTAAAGAAATCATGGCGATCGGTCGTGCGGCTGCCGATAAGGCGCGTGACGACTTGGCTCGCTTTGCGGTGGATCGCGTATCGTGGGAAACGTGGGATAAAACGCGTAAGCGTGCGGTGATGCCAGAAACGCGTCGCACTGAACACCATTTGTCTGACATTCGTGTCGAAGGCTTGCAGTTGGCAAACCCTGAAGCGGTCTTAAATGAGATCAATCTCGATACACGTCGTCCTGTCACGAATGATGAAATCGATAACGCGAGCCGATTGGTTTGGGCCGATGGCGACTATAGCTCGGTACGGTATCGCTTTGAACCGGGTCCCAACGGAACTGAAGTGTTGGTCTTTGAACCCAAAGAAAAGAAGCCAGGCTACTCTTCGATTCGTATCGGTGGGTCGCTTGAGACCGACTTTAGAGACGAACACGCTTTTAATGTGTTGCTCTCACATACGTGGGGTTGGTTAAATCCGTGGGGTGGTGAGCTCACGACTGAAATTCAAGCAGGTGAAAACCGCCGTGTCTCGACCGAGTTCTATCAACCATTGGGGCCGGGGGCTAGGTGGTTTATTGACCCGATGCTCGAATATAAGGTTCAGCCCTTCAATCTCTATGAGGGCGGAGAGGCTGTGGCGCGCTTCCGTAATGAAACCTTGACTGGGCAGTTGGGGGTGGGCTACACGATTGGTCGATTGGGCTTTATTCGCACGTCGGCGGGTTACGTTGTGCAAAAATCGAACCTTGAAATCGGCAAAGGGATTCCTGAGGTGGCCAATGTCGAGTCGCCGTACTTGAGTACTGAACTTTTGCTCGATACGCTAGATAGTGTCAACTTCCCGACATCGGGATTTAGGCTCAATATTGAAGCGCAGCGCCTTTTTGATAAGGCCGAAGGGACGGGGTACCGCAATATTTATCAGGCGGGCTTTATGTTGCCCGTGAGTTACGATCGCTGGACAACCCTCTTTACGGGTAAGGTCGGTAAGGCGGCTTTGCCCGGGGTCTTTGCCTTGGGGGGAGCCTTTGAGTTGACGGGAAGCCCCTATGGTCGTTGGACGGGGTCTGATATCCAACTCGGATCGGTACGTATCTCTCGCAATGTTTCTGACATTCTTGGCAACAGCTCTCAACCGATTTGGATCGGCGCCTCTTTTGAAGCGGGGCGAGCTTGGAACCGTAACGATAACACGGAAGCGGGTGACAAGAGCTGGCATCGTGCGGTTGGGGGCTATATCGGGATTGATAGCTTGATTGGTCCCATCTACCTCATGACGGGGCGCACCAACGAAGAAGGTTGGGGTTGCTACTTCTTCTGGGGGCGTAAGCTTTAAGGCGACCACGCATCACCCAAAAACGAACGCCGATTCACAATGAGTGGATCGGCGTTTCGCTTATGCGGGTCACCAAGTTGAGTGGTGCTTTGGTGATCGTACATTCGTTGAGTTAATGGGCTTTGGAGATCAGGACAGGCACTTCGCTACCCGCCACAATACGCATGGCAGTCGAACCCAAGAAGGCAGATCGAAAGCTGCCGTAACCGTGAGAGCCAATCACCAACAGATCAAGGTGCTCGGCCGCATATTCGCAAATCGCATCACCAACGTGCCCCTTGAGGTGCGTTTCGCTGCATGGAATACCAGCTTCAGCAAAAAGCGTTAAGACGGGCTCGGCAGCTTTGTGCCAGGCTTCTTCAGTATCAGCCACGTTAATCACTTCAAAGGTTGTGCCTTCACCAAAGAATTCTTTGTTGTTAGCCAGGAGTTCGCTTGCAGCGCAGGCGTAGTTGGATTCGTCGACGCAAAGGCCGACACGCAAGGAACCCGTCGGTACTTTGTCACGAATCAATAAAAGCGGACGTTTGGTGCGACTTAAGACTTGTGCCGAAACGCTACCTAAGAAAAGGCCACTCACGGCTGAGCGACCGCGCGAACCCATGACGATAAGGTCAGCATCCATACGGTCGGCTTCTTGGACGATCGTGGGACCCAATTCGCCACCCAACACAACGCTTTTCGCATCAAGCGCTTCGGTGACGTCTTTGAGGCTATCAAAGACTTTTTGGCCTTCTTCTTGATAGGCGTTACGAACAGACTCAAGCCCGAGCAGGTCGATGATGGCTTCAGGCACCTTGTGTTGAACGTTCAAGAGTTCAACTGTAGCGTGTTCGACGCGGTCAGCAACAAAACGAATGGCATGACGGCTATGGTCACTGCCGTCAACAGGAAGAAGAATGCGCATAAAACCTCCTCGAATCCAAAGTGAATCATTGCGGTCTATAGGCATCAATGCCTGACGACGATCAGGCGTTGCTTTGGATCTCTAAGACCATTGTAATCGGCTTTGAGGGGCTTGTCTTTCCTTTTAATAACGCTTTGTGAATGCCTCTCTTAGAGACAATCGATGGCTTCTTGCCAGGTGTTGAAGTGGTACGGTGTCGCGGCTTTCAAAAAGTCTCTATCGGCGTTAGACCAGTCATCTTGAATGACGGCTACACGCATGCCAGCAGCCTTGGCTGCAAGGAATCCTTGACGAGAATCTTCAAAAACAAGACAAGCTTCAGGGGTGACGCCAAGGCGCTTAGCGGCTGTTAAATACACCTCAGGATCGGGCTTAATTTTGCTCACGTTTTCACGCGTCAAGATGACATCAAAGAGTTCGTCAAAAGGCATCTTGGGTGCAATGTGTGGATTGGTTGACCCATAGATGTCGATGTTGGCGCGTTTTGTGGTTGTGCCAATGGCGAGTCGATAGCCGCGCGCTTTAAGGGTTTTGACAAAAATGTCGGCCCCGGGTTTGAGACGCACGTCGGTACGAATCAGTTCGCGCGAAATACGATAGCGCTCTGTATGGATGGCTTCGCCAGACAAGTGAGTTCCGCAGAGCGCACCAAAATCTGCACAAAAACCGACATAAGGATTGGGCTCGAGACTATGACGCGCTAAGGCGTCGTCACGAAATTTCGCTAACATGGGACCCGCATATTCAGGGTGCCCCAAGTATTGCGCAAGCGCTAGATCCACGGCATTCCAGATACCCAGTGAGTCGATCAGGGTGCCATCAAGGTCGAAAATCGCTGCCTTAATACCGTGGAGCATGCGTCAAATTCCTCAAAACAAAATCACAAAAGGTAGGTCGAAGTTGTTTGTATTTTAATATGGCACGACGACCAACGCGCGACCCGGCCACGGGCGCATCCAATAGGATCCCCATGGATTATCCATATAGAGCCGCATCTGGTCGCGTTCTGCTTCGGCAACACGTGCGCGTTCCTGCGCGCGCTTTAATGCCCATGTCAGATCTTGGTCAAGCCCTGGCGCGTTCGCTGGGCGCTTAAGGAGGACAGTGAGTCCGTTAGAGAGATCACAAACCGGTAATGGTGTGGCTGTGACGGCTGTGGCGCCGCTAGGCCACTTCGCCATAAAGCCAGGAACCTCAGGACAACGGCCTGGGATTGCATTGGCTTTGAGTATGTCTTGGTCAAATGGCACCGAGACAGGTGCGTAGCCGTAGACTACAGCCCCGCTTTGGTCGGTGATGAGGGCGCCTTCAGGGTCACTCGTGACGTTGACATAGGTTGAGCAACCTGCTAGTAGGCTTAATAAAAGCGTTGCAACGCCTAAACATCCAATTCGCATCAATCGTGCCTCCTTAACGACGATATTGATAACATTCTAGGCGCAAAAAACGCCGTACAGCGCTTGGTTGCACGGCGTTTCACAACTTCACGAAATCAAAAGATTCGTTACGGGATGAAGCGAGCGGGTTCCGAATCCGTGAAGTCGGTGAGGATATGGTCGTAACCTGCGCGTTGGGCAGCGGCTACGCCGGCCTTCGTGGTGACGAGTGTTATGCCCTTACCTAGAATTTCGCCGTCCTTCATGACCGACTGACCAGCCACGATCGTTTCCTTAGCGATCTGACGGTCATAGTCAAAGATCGTGATGTCGGCCACGGCGCCTTCGCTCAAGTGACCGCGATCCATCAAGCGGAGGTGGCGTGCGGGGTTGACACTGGTCTTTACGACAAATTCAGGGAGTGTCAAAGCGCCAAACTTGACGAGGGAAAGCCCCACGGAGATGGCCACGTTACGGGGAATGCAGCCGCCGTCCGTTGAGATGGCATCAACCACGAAGCTACCGTCTGCACGTTTAGCGGTGGCCACCATGAAGCGAGAAAGCGCAGGATTGACAGGGAAGCTACCCGCACCCTTGCGACCTTGCCTTTCCCAGAGTTCGAGCGCGGCCTCGCCTTCAACCAATTCAGACATAAAGCCCGTATCGGCAATGGCGAAGCAGCGGTGCGTCAAAAAGGCGGTCTTCATGCCTTCAACGTCAGGCGTGAGACCAAACGTTTCAAGGCAGGTGCGTGTCACGTGGTCAATGATCTGACCGTCTTCGTCAGCATCGAGCACCGTCCCGTTATTGGGGCTGACGTAGGCTTCGCACCAGAAGTTCGGGTTGGCACGCAAGAGTTCGATGGCTTCTTGTGCTTCGTCGGCAACCGCATTCACGCGACCACGGCAATAGGCATTGATGTGCGCTAAGTGCAAGCGCTGGCCCTTCGCCGCTTCAAAGACTTCACGAACGCCCAAAATGTTGGAGCCTGCAGTATGTGAGCCCGCGTGCCAAGCGACGTAGGCATGAAGGTCGTTGGCGGTACGCACAAGTTCAGCACTTGTTTCAAGGGGAAGTGGCCAGTGGCCGCCCATGATCTTGACGCCCAAAGCACCCTTGGCGAGGCTGTCATTCACAAACTTTTCGAGTTGTTCACGTGTCGGGGTCATTGTGCCGCAATGCTTCATCGGGTCAAAGCCTTCGAGCATGGCCACGTTAATGCCGGCACCGCAGGTGTGGCCGGTTTCGAGGATTTCGTCACAAGGGCCAGCCATATCCAAGCAGGTGGTCACCCCTGCGGCGGCAGCCATGCGTGTGCCATAGCTCGAACCGAACATGCTACCCAAGTGTAGATGCGGGTCAATGAGACCTGGCATCAAACAAAGCCCCGTGAGGTCTTCAACGCTAGCGGCTTGTCCTTCTAAAGTCGTGCCGACGGCGGCGATACGACCATTTTCAATTGCCACATCCATCACCGCATCACGACCGTTCACAGGGTCAACGACACGGGCATTCTTGAGAAGACGATCCCACATAAAATTTTCTCCTTTTGGTCCAAACGCTGCGCTTTTAGGCAGGCTAGTCACTCTATCTTAGACTGTGATAGTGTTAATTACTATGAGGTTTCTCCTAGGTAAATAACGTCTCGCAGTAAGGTTTTTCCCGTATTGTCGTGGTTGGGGAACAGGGTTAGGAAGTGCTTGGCCTCAGGCAATTCGGTAAGATAGTGAACGGTAGCCATTTATCTCGGGAGCTCTGTTTTTTATGGACAGCGTCGTCGACAAAAAGAAGATTGATTTGTGTTATGAAGATGTGCTGTTTGCGCTGAAGCTCTTCGAAACACAGAGTTTGACACTCACGGCGCAAGCCTTTGGCTTTAGTATGGGCGCTGCATCACGACGGTTGGCGCATGTGCGTGAAGTCTTTGGTGATGAACTTTTCGTGCGCTCTGGTCTCACGATGTTGCCCACGAATCGCATGAAGGATTTACGTCCTCAGTTGATCGATTTGGTGTGCCGCACCAAGGCGCTTTTTAGTGCGGATCGTTTTGACCTCAAGTCGACGGCACGAAATGTCCGTATTGTGGCGGCCGATAATGCGGTAGCAACCTTTATGAATGGGGCGATTGGACGATTTTATGAGGCGGCTCCCTTGAGTCGCCTAACAATTTTGCCGCTTGATTTGCATTTCTATGACCGTATCCGCGACGGTGAGGCTGATATGGCTTTCTTTCCGTTAGCTGGGATTCCGGCCGACTTTCATGAGTTGGTGCTTTATAAAACTCGAAAGGGTATCATGGTGCGCCACGATCATCCGCTAGCGAAGGTCTACGATCAGAACGGTCGACTCACGGTTGAAGATGTGCAATCGTGGCGCGCAGTGAAACTCGAGTTTGGTGGGCGCCCAGTAAAGGCGATGGGTATCAATGAGATCGAGCAACCTACTGGCATGACCGTGCCTTATATTTTGTCGGTGCCCTATGTGGTCTCGCAAACCGACTTTACGTTTTCGGCCCCATTGATGACATTGCAGCGCTTCACGAAGGACACGCAGTTTAAGTTACGTATTTTGCCGATGCCCGAAGCGCATAGTCACTTTACGCCGCGTATTGTCTGGCACCATAGTACGCACACGGACCCCTTTTTACAGTGGGTCCGTGGGTTGATTGCGGATGCCGCACGCTCTGAAGCAAAGGCACTTGGTTTCTTAGAGGGTGCCTCTTTTTAAGTTGACGAGACTTAGCGGAATGTGACCAAGATGGACTCTAAACGATAGCCTAAGGTTTGCGCAGCAATGACGGATTCGCCTTTTTGAAGTCGCAATACGCGTTCCACACGATCGCGGTCAAAGCCTGTGCGCGCTAAACAGGCGAGATTCATGGCGGCTGAGGCCATGTAGACCGCTTGAATCTTGACGCCCACGTCAATGATCATGCTTCGGGTGCGCATTTCGTCCATTTTGGCGGGGGTCCAGGTGTCGTGCTGCAGTTTTTCCATCACGCGTTCGCCTAAGCGCGACAAGAACGTATCGGTACGCGGTCGGTTGGCGACATAGATCAAATGCACAGGCGCGACGCTTAAGTGAGGCGAGGCAAAGAACGTCTCAGTACGTACGTCAGAGAGTTCGCAAAAAATTAACCCGTGCTTTTCAGGAACCCAGCGCCAAATGCCGTTGGCTTTGAGGATATAGATATCGATTTCTCGCCAGTCCAACGCAGAAGGCGTCGTACGCCGACCGTTGGAACGATTAATCCCGTCCGCTGCCCATAAAAGGGTCGAAAGGTCTTGATCTGAGAGCGGCTCATCACTAAACGTACGATGAGATTGGCGCTTCGACAAGACGTCTGTCAGCCCCATGGTTAGGGGTTCTGGCTCGGGTAACTGACGAAAAATGACATGCTTATCGTGAGCCCCAAAACGAGCTTCGAGTTCTTTGAGGACCTCGTCAAATTCAGTGCGAATGCAAGAGACGCGCTGATCGAGCGATTCACGAATTTCAGTGACTTCTCGGCGAAATTCGTCCCTCAGATTAGCGACGCTTCGACCCAATGATTCAAGCGATTTTTTTGTCATGTAGTTTCCTTCTACGTGCAACGGTCGACGTGGGTGAGCGAATATTGCCTTGAGACACCTGCGAGATGCACATCCTTAAGGATACCGCTGATCCATTAAAATGATGCGAATCTTGAACATTGGTAAAAGGATTTACAAAAGAATGAGGGCAATCACTGAAGAGCGTGTTGGCGCTGAAACTTCATTTCGTTTAACAGTACCTAATGACAAAGCCCCGGCAGTACGCAAAATGCTCGAGGGCATGATGGTTTTGATGGGTGAATCGTCTTTGATGTTGTCGTTTGACGACGTGGAACCCGATTTGCCGCCTGGCCCCATGTTGAAGCGGTTACGTAAAGAGAATGGCTTCTCGCAAAAAGCCTTGGCTGAAAAGCTTGGTACCAATCAGGTTCGCGTCTCGGATATGGAGCAAGGCGTGCGCGCTATTCCGCCAGAATTGGCGATGAAAATGGCTGAGGTATTTGGTGTCTCAGCCAAGTTCTTCATGCCTTAGTGTGGAGTTGACGACGTGTTTGCCAGCGTGTCCCGAGGCTCTTCAGAAAGGCCGGTGGGCTTATCAATGGTCGGAAGCTTGACGGTACACAATAAGCCTCGGCCTTCGAGATCAGGGCGACGCTTGATCGTGAGAGAGCCACTATGCGCTTCAACCAACGAATGCACAATCGGGAGCCCTAAGCCGAGTCCCGATTGCTTGGTGGTGTACCCAATCTGGCCAATACGCTCAAAGGCCTCGTCCGATAGGGCAGGGCCATTATCTTCGACGCGCAGGTACGCATAGCCTCCGTCAGTGTGGAGCGTCAGGTCGATCGCCGGATAGTTTTCGTTGATGACCGCTGCGACTGCGTTTTTGATGAGGTTTTGAACGACAAGTTCCATTTCAAGCGGGTCAGCCTCGATGTAGACACCTGGTTTAATCGAGAGGTGTAAGGGCACCAACTTACTGCTATGACGACGCCAGTGTGTCACAACCTTTTGAATGAGTTCAGAAAAATCCACAGGTTGGAACTGGCGGTGACGCAAGTGTCCATAATGACGAACGCGGTCAATGATTTCGGCCGCTCGTGTGCCCGAATCCTCAATTTCAGTGATCGAACTCAAAAGCGTTTCTTTGGGCACATCGCCACGCTTTAATCGACGACGTAAGCTACCGCAATAGTTCGTAATGACGGTCAAGGGTTGTTTTAATTCATGCGCCACCATGCTTGACAACAGCCCTACAGCACTCGCGCGCGTGAGGTGCTCGACTTGCATGGCGTTATGGCGTGCTGTGAGTTCGACCTCCATCTTGGCTTTAATCGTTTCTTCAAGCTGCCGTTCGCGGCGTCGTGCTAAACGCACCAAGAGGACCGTATTTAAGATGGCAAGCAATATCACAAACGAGACGCCTAACAAGTAGGGGCGTAACTCACGCATATGCCACCAAATGTCATGTGGATCCCCATAGGGTACCTGCATGATCTTAAAGACGTTATAAAGACGTCGGTGATCCGTTGGAATTGTCCACTGACTGCCATCATTACCCGCGGGCAAGTTAAGAAGGGTGGCCATTAAGTCTTTAGCGATATTTGTCGGTACTGTCGGTTTGATAGAGAAAAACCAACTCGGATAGAGTTCGGTCGAATGTTTACAAGCCAAAATGCGATCGTTATGTTCATTGATTACACGAAAGTCTTCTAAACGAATTTCGCCGCTCACTGCATGGCGCTCTAAAAGGCAACTAGCAACAAACCCCACGTCAACCGTACCACTTTGTACAAGGTCGACAATCTTCGTCATGGGGTTGCCGACGACACGAATACTTCCAAAAAAGCGCTCGGGATCAATGCCTTCGTTAATGAGTTCAGAGGCTGGTATCTGCCAACCCGCAAAAGCATTGCGACTCATGATGGCAAGTTTCTTGCCATGCAAATCCTTGATGGTTTGAAGGTCTTCCCGGTCCGCTCTCACAATGATGGTGGCTCCATTGGCATGGTTGGGATCCGGGGCTTCACGGGTGGTAATCGCCATCAAAGGTAACCCCCCTGTATGTTCGATCATGAGACTTGTGAGACCACTCGACGCAACGGAGATGTCAAAGGCGCCATCGTGCGCAGCTTTTAAGAAGCTATCAGGCCCATATTCGGTCACTTTCAATTGAACAGGCGCAATTTTGCGTTGGAGCGCTTCAATCGACTCACTAAAGTAGCCTTCCATAATTTCTTGCCCGTACGAATTCACAATGGCAAGACGCAGTTCTTTGGGTGTCGGCGGTAGTTCATCGGGGTGAGAAGCCCAACTGAGACCAAAGGCTGAGAGTAGGCACAGGGCTACTAAAGAAGTAGACGGTATCGACATTGGGTGTAAGTACGCAATTGTGGAAAAAAAAGGCCTTTACATGCAATGTCGCATTCTAGCATTGCCGCCTGAAAGACAAAAAATGCGCAAGAAATGTAATTTTTACTACATAAGGATTAATAAAAAAATCCAAAAAACTACTCACTTAGAATTAGATAAATAGAAAAAATCTAATGATTCAATAGAAATTATCAATGCATAAGTGAAAACCCTAATTTATGGTTAAAAAACGGGGCAAAACAGGCACTTTTGCCGTTCCTTGTTAAAAAGGAGTAGGGGAAACTACTAAGATCGCTATTCGTTACTGGAATAGCGGTGTAGGAGGGTATGGATAAATGTCCAATAGTGGTTTTACTATTGGTCCCGCGCGTATATAGAGGGAAGTTGTCAGAATGTGTGACAGTGGATTTCCGCCCCCCTTTTTTTGGAAATCTGCTCGAATTTATTCAAGGAGAAAAACGAATGGAAGACAAAATTGTCGACCTTCAGATTTCGCGCCGTAAGCTTCTCAAGCTCGGTGGTGTGGCTGCTGTTGCCTCTACCGGTGCGGCCGGTGCGCTTTGGCCTGTTGAAGCGCAGTTAAAGGAACTCGAACATCAGGGTTGGAGCCGTCATCCGCTCGCCTGCTGTATGTGCGGTGCTTTCTGTGGTCTCGTTGCCATGAAGAAGATTGGCGAACCGACGTCTGAAAAGACGGTTCGCATTTTCCCGAATCCCGATCATCCCCAGCGTGGTTACTGCGGTCGTGCCGCTGCTACCATGTGGGTCTGGAACCATCCGCTTCGTATTAAGAAGCCGTTGAAGCGCGTGGGTGAACGTGGTGAAGGTAAGTTTGTTGAAGTGACTTGGGACGAAGCGTTGAATGACATCTCTGCTCGTCTTAAGAAGGTTGTTGAAGCCCACGGTGAAGAATCCGTCGTTTCGACTAGCCACTCTTTCAGCGGCATGGCTAAGTGGATCACGTTCCCGCTCGGCTCCCCGAACCATATTGGTCACTCGAGTACGTGTAACTCTGCTTCGATTGCTGGTCGTGACTGGGTTTATGGTAAGGGCTTCTCTGGCGCTGGCAAGATTGAACCTGACTACGCCCACCTACGTTACTTGATTCTCATTGGCCGCTCGATGGGTAGCGCCATGGGTTGCTTGCACACCTTGAATGAAGCCCGTGAAAAGGGTTGCCAGGTGGTTAGTATTGACCCGCGTATGCCCGACATCGCTTATGGCGATGCCAAGTGGGTGCCGATTCGTCCGGGTACGGACCAGTCCTTCGTGCTTGCCATGATCAACGTCATGTTGACCGAAGGTCTTGCAGATCTCAAGTTCTTGGCCAAGCATACCAATGCTGCCTACCTCATCAAGGCTGATGGTCGTCCGTTGACCGAAGCTGACATGATGAAGGATGGTCGCGCTAACTTCTATGCTGTGCACGACATCAAGACGAACAAGATCGTGTTCCAAGGGGTTGAATTTGATGAAAAGGGTGCTCCGAAGGCGTTCGTTGAAGATCCTGCCACGGAACAGAACCTTCATTTCACGGATTCTTTGATGCTTGTTGACGGTACGATGACCGAAGTTCGTACGGCCTTTGATATCTTGGTTGAACTCGCTGCCAAGCATAACCCGCAGGCTTCTCAGAAGATCACGGGTATCCCGGCAGATACGCTCGTTGAACTTGCTCGTAATTTTGCCAACTACAAGGGCGTGGTTGACGACGGTTGGTACTCTTCCAAGAATGGTAATGACATCGAACTCTATCAGATGATTGGTGTGCTTAACGCCATGAACGGTAATGTTGACCGTGAAGGTGGTCTCGTCGTGACGGCGGGTGCCGGCTTTAAGGGGCCTGGCGTTGGTGAAGGCAAGGGTCCGAACGGCGAAAAGTGGGAAAAGTCCAAGGCAAAGCGCATTGACAAGATCGTTTGCGGCGAAAGCCAGGGTAACTTGTGGACGGCTCTCGATGCTATGCTCTCGGGCAAGCCATATCCGGTCCGCGCGCTCTTCGTTGTGGGTACGACGCTCTTCCATCGTGAATCTGACTCTGAACGCTTGGCTAAGGCTTTGAAATCCCTTGACCTTTGTGTGGTTCAGGATCTGTTGCCGCACGAAGTTTGCGACTACGCTGACTATGTCTTACCCTCCACCTACTTCCTTGAACGCTACGAAACCGCTGGCGTGAAGTGGGCCTTGGATGGCTCTGTCCATCTTAATGACGCTGGCATTCGTCCGCCAGAAGGCGTTGAAGCTCGCCACGACATTTGGATCCTTCTTGAAATCCTTCGTCGCGCCTATCCGGAACGTGCCGCTCGTGTGGGTTACACGGCCGAATTGAAGACTGCTGATGAATTCGATGCTTGGTATAAGAAGCTCGACGACAAGGCTGTGGCCAAGTTTGTCGCTGCTCAGGAAGCTAAGACGCCGGGTTCTGGTGAAAAGATTCTCAACGATCTTAAGACCAAGGGTTGGACCACGGTCAAGAAGAAGAAGTATGGTGAATATCCGTACAAGAAGCCGTTCGGTACGCCGTCTGGCAAGATCGAAATCTACGGCTTCAAGTCCTTCGCTAAGAAGGGTTACGATGCGATCAAGCCGATCAGCGACTACGTGCCCGCACCGGCTTATAGCGCTCCGAAGCCCAATAGCAACGAATTTGTGCTTGTCTCTGGTAAGAACTGCACGTCGAGCTCTGGTTTGAACCTCTTTGTACAGACCACTCGCTTCACGGGTGACCGTACGCTTTGGATGAATCCGTATGATGCTCAGCGTCTTGGTATTCAGAACAAGGAAGAAGTCATTGTCGAAGGTGTTGACCGCGGCTATCAGGCCAAGGTGACCGTGACTGTGACGAAGAAGGTTGTTCAGGGTGCTGTCTTTGCCTTCGGTTTCTCTGGCGGCGTTCGCACGAAGGAACTCGTCAACGATCCTCGCTTTGACTTTGTGAAGGAAGGCATCAACTCGCACTGGTACGCCACGGGTTACGCTCAGCCCGTCGTTGGTAACCTTGCGAATAACAGCTGCATCCGTGTCAAACGCATCAAGGGATAAGTCATGAAAAAAGTGAAAAAACAGCTGGCACATCTTTTTGATGCCACTCAGTGCATTAACTGTGGTGCTTGTGTCACGGCTTGTGCACAAACGAACTATCCGGATTTGCTCAACGAGTACATTCCGGCTTGGAATACGATTTGCAACAATATCCGTCAGGTCAAGGTTGAAAAGAACCGTCCGATGCAGTTGTTGATTCAGTGTCAGCAGTGTTCGGAAGCACCTTGTGTGACGACCTGTCCGTTCGGTGCGAACTACTATGACGACAACGGTCTCGTTCGTAACGATCCGGATCGTTGCATCGGTTGCAACTACTGCATTGCTTCGTGCCCGTACGATGCCCGTTGGTCTAACCCGGCCACGGGTCTACCCTCCAAGTGTATGGGTGAAGGCTGTCTGCAGTTGATCGAAAATGGTAGCCTCCCGGCTTGTGTGACGGCCTGCCCGGCCAGCGCTCGCCTCTTCGGTGACACGCTCGATCCAACGTCGGACATCTCCAAGAAGATTGCTTCCTCCAGAACCCAGACGCTTCTTGAAAGCCATGGGACGAAACCGAACTTCTACGTAGTGGTGCACAAATGATCGATTTGAATGATTTCACCGCGCAGGTCCAGGCCGCTCACTGGGGTTGGACGATTGCTTTATTCCTCTGGTTCGTCGGTTTATCGGGCATGGGGATGTTCCTGAACAACTGGGTGCGAGAAAAGGCTTTGGTCTATGTCTGCACCGTTGCGGGTATTGTGGGTACGCTTCTCGTGCTCAGTCACTTGACGCGTATTCTCAACCTGCCGTTCGCTGGTATCAACGCGCTACTCGAAATGAGCTTCAATTTCGGTAGTTGGATGTTTATCGGTATATGCCTTCTCGTTGTGCAGTGTTGCATTACGCTCTTTTACTCGATGGCGTTTGCGGGCGTCCTCTTTAAGGGCGAAGGTTGCAAGAAGCTCATTCAGAGCGATTGCTTCAATCGTTTCTGCGCAGCGATTGGTGTGGCTGCTACGATCTATTCTGGCTTCCTGCTCACGCAGGCCGTTGGTGTAGCTCTTTGGAACACGGCTTTGATTCCACTTCTTTGGATCATGTCTGGTATGGCTTGCTCGATCGGCGTTATCGAACTCCTCATGGTGTTTGGTCTCCTTTCGCATGAAAAGGTGTACTGGAGCCGTCGTACGGCCCTGTGGGTCGAGGTGGCCGAGCTCTTCACGATCTTCGCTTTCGTTCACGTTGCGATGACATCTACGTCTGCCGCTGCTCGTGCTGGTGCAGAAGCTTTGATGAGCGGTCCTCAGTCCATGATGTTCTGGCTCGGTGTGATCGTCTTCGGTTCGATCATTCCGCTCTCCATCAACCTTGTGACTCGCAACCACAAAGCTTTGGTTGTGAGTGCAATCCTTGGCATCACTGGTGCGCTTCTCCTTCGCGCCTCGGTGCTCTTCGCAGGCTACTACGAACCGATTCTTCTCTAATTCCTTCTCAGAGAAGGTCGAGCTAAGCAAAGCACTGCTTAGGGTAGCCTAAGACGCAACAGCCGCTTCGAGTACAGGCCTCGAAGCGGCTGTTGATATAAATAGAAGATCCATTGCATGGACGCCCAAAGACGTAAAAAGGGCTCTCTTGTGTTTGGCAAGAGAGCCCTTACGACATTGTCGTTGTGCGTGGCTCGTTAGTCGCCTTTATTGAAATTCGTCACCGCTTCTGGGTCGATCAACATCATAAAGCGCGTAATGTCCGCGGCGGTACGGGCATTAAGTTTTTTAGATAAAGAGCCACGATGCGCAATGACAGTTTTTTCAGTAATGTCAAGTTTGGTGGCGATTTCTTTGTTGAGAAGTCCACGAGCCACCCAAAGTGCTACTTCTTGTTCACGGGTTGATAGACGACGATGGGCGGATTTTGCACGTTCAAGCATGATTGTACTGTCACGGTTGTCGATATCTCGTTGAACGGCTTTTTCGATCGCTTCAAGAAGTCGTTCGGCAGTGACAGGTTTCGAGAGAAAGTCATTGGCGCCATTTTTAACTGTTTGAACAGCCATGTCAATATCACCGTGTGCCGAAATAAAGATGATGGGTAGTGGATTGCCTTGATATTTCATTTCGTTTTGTAACTCTAATCCACTCATCTCAGGCATACGAACGTCAAGCACCAAGCAACCCGGTATGAAATGACTGTCTTTTTCTAGAAAGTCCAACGGATTGGTGTAAGTAATGACGTGCCAACCTTCCCCTTCAATCACAAATTGCCAAGAACGGCAAACGTCAGGATCGTCATCCACGACACGAATCAGGCATTGGGATTGTAGGGAATTGATCATCACGCGCTCCAAAAGTAAACCAGTTTAGAATTATTTTTAATGTATTTTTTCGAGAGATTATAAACGAAGTCCCAAAATCTCTTTTCGCAACTCTAGGTGTCAGGATCGGGTAGAGGGTTCCCTCACGGGTTCCCCCTCCCACACCACAACCCAC
>JAHHRH010000016.1 GCA_020025915.1 Sutterella sp. | reverse complement strand
TCAGTGGACTTTCACCACATAAACACACGTGCGCCGCTGGGCGCACCAAAAAAAGGGATCCGCGTGGTGTTCGCGAATCCCTTCGAAGGTTTTACATTAACGCGTTATTCGACGCGAGCGATACGAGCGAGGACTTCGTCCTTACCGATCAAGCAAAGCGTCTTGTCGATCTGCGGCGTACGTTCAGCAGCGCACACGCAAACACGCAACGGATTGGCAAGGACCTTCATCGCGATACCTTGTTCTTCCATCACAGCCTGGATGCAACCGTAGACATTTTCAGGCGTCATGTCGGTCACAGCAGCGAGTTTTTCGCCAAAGAGCTTAAGGGCTTCACGACCACCTTCGGCCAGTACCTTGGCAGCTTCTTCGGCGTCGACCTTCGGTTCAACATAGAAGAAGAGGGCGTTGTCGGCCAACTTTTCGAGCGTACCAGAGCGAGACTTCAAGAGGTCGCATACGGTAGCAAGATCGGGGCCGTGTTCAACGTCACCACCACGGGCTTCAATACGAGCCTTGGTGAGATCGGCCAAGCGAGCATTGTCAGCCTCCTTCATGTACTGCTGGTTGAGCCAATCAAGCTTCTTCCAGTCAATACGGGCAGCGGCGCGAGAGCAGTCAGCGAGTTCAAAGACCTTAGCGAGTTCATCACGAGAGAACTTTTCCATGTTGCCATGACCCCAGCCCAAGCGAGCGAGGTAGTTGAAGATGGCTTCGGGGAGGTAGCCCTGACGTTCGTATTCGAGGACAGAAACCGTGCCGTGACGCTTGGAGAGCTTCTGGCCGTCCTGACCGTTGATGAGCGGCAAGTGAGCAAAGACTGGGACTTCAGCACCCAAGGCGCGATAGATGTTGATCTGACGCGGGGTATTGTTGATGTGGTCAGCACCACGGATCACGTGGCTAACTTCCATATCCCAGTCGTCCACAACCACAGCGAAGTTGTAGGTGGGGATGCCGTTACGCATGATGATCAAGTCGTCGAGTTCGCTGTTGCTCACAGTGATCGTACCGTAGACAGCGTCATTCCAAGAGACAGCGCCTTCGTCTGGATTGCGGAAACGAATGACTGGCTTCACACCTTCAGGGATGGGCTTGCCGACGCAGTTTTCAGGACGCCAACGACCGTCATAGCGGGGCTTGAGACCCTTGGCCTTCTGTTCTTCACGCATGGCGTCAAGTTCTTCAGGCGTGGCATAGCAATAGTAGGCGCGACCGTCGGCCAACATCTGGTCAACGATTTCACGATAGCGATCAAGACGGTCCATCTGATAAATGGGGCCTTCGTCATAGTCGAGGTTGAGCCACTTCATGCCGTCAAGAATGACCTGAACAGCTTCCTGCGTGGAACGAACCTGGTCGGTATCTTCGATGCGAAGCAAGAACTTCCCGCCGAAATGGCGAGCAACAGCCCAGCAATAAATGGCCGTACGGGCCGTGCCAAGGTGCATCATGCCCGTGGGGCTCGGTGCAATACGCGTGCGAATCGTCTTCATTGGTTAACAATCAACTTCAATAAAAAAACTTCTCGATTGGGTTTCAAGACGCCAAAAGCAGAAGCCTGGGCAACTAAGATAGGGATTCTTTTGCCCAGTAGGAAAGAGAGTCAAAGATTTTATTTTACTCGCTTTGCTGTTCATAACCTGAAGGCGCGAGGGACAAAATGGCGCTAGCTAAAGAAAAAGGCCGGAAAAAGCAAACTTTTCCGACCTTTGGATCTCATAGGGAACCGTTAATTCCAAGTGAGCCACGTCCACAACGAGAAGGTGATCAGTACGAGGCCTTCAGATAATAACACTGGTTTGAGTGTCTTAAAGAAGTCAGACTTAAAGTAATCAATCGTGATCGTCAAGCAAACGTGCGTGGGGGTGATCATCTGACCGGCAACCCCGAAGACCATGGCAACGCCAGCCAACTCTAAGGAGCCAGGCATTAACCCAGCGACAATTGGCATCACAATCGCGACGTGACCTTGACTCATGCCGGTGAGAAAGCCAATCACAAAACTCGTGGCGGCAATGATGACTGGGACTGGTAAGGTCGTGCCTTCAAAGGCAGTAATGATTTGATGCAAGATCCCCGTGCTATCGAGCAATTGAATGAAGTAGAGGATGCAACTGATATTCAGGATGAGACGCCAGTCAAAAGCACCGACAAAAACATCTTTGATGCTCACACCGCGTTTCATCATGGCAAGGACGGGTATCAGAGCGACAACCACGACCCCCATCGCAATGGCGGCTGACAAATTAAAGGCCATCATCAAAAAGACACTGACGAGCACGGGCGCGATGGCCAATGCAATATTGATCATGTCTTGACGACGTTCTTCTGGAGTAGTCTCGGCTTTAGCGCGCTTTTCTTCAAATTTAAGCGGGCGAATCATTACAAGCCAACCCGCAGCAAAGGCGACGATCGACATCCAGAAGAGGTGAACCACCAAGTCAGCAACGCTAATGTGTGCAATTGCGCACCCCAAAATCATCCCAGGAATAATGGGACTCGCGAACTCGCACACGTGGCGAAACCAGAAGTTGATGGCAGCCTTGCTTTCGCGGGAGATCGTCATGCCTTGGCAAGCAGTATCCACGATCGGTGCAGAAAAACGTGCACCACCCACAGAAGGCAGTAAGCCTAAAAAGGCTGGCATGCTAGCAATCACGACTTTCGTAGAAGAGAAGAATCGATTGAGTGCTTCAACCATGCCACGCAATGTGCCTGATTTACGGAGTTGAATTTCAAGGCACATCACAAAGTAAAGAGCAAAGATCAAGTCATAGGTGCGAGACATGCTAAACAAGGAAGTGCCCGCTTCTGTGAGCGCACGTAGACTAGGATCAACAAATACCCAAAGTAAGGCACCGCCCGACAAAATCGCAGGACCAATAGGGCATTTGAAACGTAATAAGACAACGATCAGCACAATAGCTGCCGCGATCAATAAAAAGACATTCATAAAAACGAGGCGAGGGTAATTGTTGTGGGTCGACAACCGATGCTATCGACAAAGGAATACTGCATTGTCTGCCTATTGGCTACAGATTGCAAAGGTTAGCAGGGTTTTATCTCGAATCAAAATAGAGATAGCTCTAGCTCAAAAGCCAACGATGTGCCATGAATTGTCGGTTGAAGTAGCGTCACGCCAAAATCAAAAAGGCGACCGTCTCGATCGAGAAAGTCGCCTTTTGTAGTGCGGGGCACGTGATTATGGTTTCTTGATCAAACCAAGCTCTTCAAGATAGGGTGCCATGTGCGCAGGTAATTCAGAAGGATCTCGATCCCTGAGGTGACCCATAGAGAATTCACATCCACACCAAAGCTGGTTATAAAAGCCTTTTTCGCGAAGAATTTCGCCACGACGTTCTTGGAGTCCCCCTTTACGCCAGTTTTGATCCCAATACATTGTGCCAGGGTACATGGCAGCTGCTTCAAGCGCAGCTTCGCGAATTTGATCTAAGCGCTTCCAACGACTACCCGCCAAGGTGGTCGTAAAGCGTTCAATGCCAAGATGCTGAGCCATCTGTGCGGTCGCTCGCATGCGTACACCAAAGCACAAGCGGCAACGACCACCGCGTTCGGGATCGTTTTCATGCCCTTTGATCGCGAGACGCCATAGGTCGTGTGACCAATCTCCATCAGTAAAAGGCACACCAAGTTCGTCACAGTAACGAATGCATTCGTTTTTGCGAACGCGATATTCCTCTTCAGGATAGATGTTAGGGTTGAAATAAAAGACGTGCGGTGCGTAGTTGTTTTGTAAGAGCCATTCCAAGATGGCTGAAGAGCAGGGCGCACAGCAACTATGAAGCAAAATGCGTTCTTTCACGGTATGAAATCCGAAAAATTGAAGTTCGCCCATTATAAAGGCGTGACTCTTCGGCTTTAGGCGAAAAGGCCGTGCAGAAACCAATCGTCACGTTGGCGGTATACCCACAAACGTCGACCGTCACTCGCATGAGCGACACAGTAGTCTCGAATGGTACCGTGGTCGCGATATTGGGTGGGGTGGGTGAGCCCGACGATCGGAGCGCCTTCCCAATAGAGTTCGCCGTGTTGCGTATGTAAGGCAATGGGTGCCTTTAATAAAAAGATCGGACGCGCTGGTTCGATCGCGTCGCGCACCAGCAACGGTGACACTGTGTGAGTATGTGGCACCGGATCGCGATGGGACGAGGTTTCCGGTAAGGGGCTCTCGTGGTGAGAGAGCATAAAGACACGCTTATCGCCAAATCGTGATTGTAACTTCGCCGCAAGCGAACCAGGAGCTGGATGTTGTGGCGGTAGTACCGCATGTGTGTGTTCAACCTTGATGGCTTGAAGGCTCTTTTCAAATGTCTGGTGCGAAAGCGCATCAAGCGCGACCTTTAAAATCGAATCATGCGTCGCGTCAGTGAGGTCGAGTTTAAAAGCTTTATTCTCAGTTGCGTCTTGAAGGGTCACCGTGAGACCTAAACAGGTTTTATGGTGTTGATGCATCCAGAGGGAGACGCTTTGGGCTAATTCCTTAAAAAGGGTTCTGATCTGACTATACGACGTGTAGGTTTTATTCAAGGTCCAGGTGAGCACCAAATCTTTGGATGTATCGATCCATTCGTCGTCGTCCCAATCGCCTAAAAGCGTAGCGCGTAAATTTTGGATGGCTGGCGCGTCGTATTGGCTCCCACGCATCAGGTCGCCCAACGTAAGGGGTTCAGGGACTTTTTCAGAAGGTAGACAGGTTTTGACGGGCGTTGAGCGAAGTGTCGATTCGGTCAGGTGCGCGTTTTGTGTCAACGCGCTCACAAAGGCTACCCGTTCGGATTCGCCTATACCTAGATGCAGATGATCGGGCGACATGGCACCCAGGGTTGCGACGGCAGAAGCAAGATCATCCTGCCACGGCATCGTGATTAAAAGACTATCAGTCTCTAACGGATTAAAGACGATATGAAGTGGTGCTGAGCTATGAGGTACGAAGTGTGTTAAACGATCAATCCAAGCCAGGACATCCTCAGGATTCGACGAGATACATTTGAGGTCGTTGACGAAAGCTTGTGCTGTTCGACGATCCATCCCGAGGGTGACCCCTTGGGCTTGGGCGCGTGACGTGAGACTCACGACACGGTTTTCGTCTAAAACCACACCAGCAATCGTGTCATCGTTAAAAGCTAGCGAGGCTTCAACATGAGAGAGGTAAAGTGCAAGGATGGACTGAATCATAACGAAACCTTTGGTGCAACAGTGTGTTAAGCCTGATGTGAGCCAAACGCCATGGCAGGCGTGGGTAACGAAAATAGGTCTAACGAAAGCTGTTGTGTCAGGGATGCTCGAATGGGATTCGGTTTGATATCAAGGTCGGCAAGTGCGACCTCAACGCATCGGCTCGTATTGAAGAACGTGCCACGTTGAATGGCGCGAATTGATGTTTTACCCATGGGAGCTGGTGTGAGTTGTAGACGTAATGGCGCAGCGGAGGGTAGACAAATGGCGTTCATGGGACGTAATAGAAAGAGTGTCGTGCCTGTGGATTGCGCAGCCATCATGAGGCGAGGTAGTACGATATGTTCGCGCGTTTTTTGTAAGCCATGTAACCAGACGACGACAGCTTGCGTTTCGCCACTTAAGGCCGCTTGTTCTGCTGCCCAAAAAGCGTCATCAGCTGTAGGAGGCACAACAAAGAGTTGGCGATTAAGATCCAAACCAGCATCCGAAAAAGCTGGGCCATAGGGTTCGATGTTGTTAGCAGGATTGAGAATCCAGGTGACGTGTTCAAACGTAGCCAATGTCGGAAGCAAGAGTTTGATTTCACCGTAACCCGTTTGGTTCGTGAAAATTTCCGTCGTTGCCTGAAGTGGAAAGCCGCCCCCCGTCACTTCGTCAATTAAAGGTAGCTGGCTTGAACGTAGTATCGAACGTGGGGCTTCGCTTTCAGACCAAGAACGAGCCGTATATGACAAAAAATCAGATAAGGACGAAAGAACGGGCGACATACAGAAACCTCACTCAAAAAATTAAAATCACTCCAAACGATGGATGTCGTCTTGAGGTTGAGTGTAGACAATTCTTGAATTTTGAGATGGAAACTTGATCCTGAGCGCTGATCTTTTATGAGTTGCTTTTCTTTGAAACGACTGTATTTCAGTGTAGAAACTTGATTGTTGTACGGTTATAGTGATGATTTTCTAGAACGGTGTTTATTGATCTCTTATTTTCAATTGGAATGAAAAGCTATTAAATATCAAGTCGTTATTGCTGTTGATGGAATTTGAGAGTAAATTTTGCGTGATCCTATAGTTGTAAGTAAAGGATCAAAGGTCGATTTTGATGACAGCTTACTGTTTGATTGAAATCAAGAAAAGCGAAAAATCTCTCATTGCGGCGAGCTTGCTAAACTGTGGTGTGGATGGTTAACGTAGTGCCATCCGAAGTAAGAGGAATCATGATGAGTGAATTAAAGCCAGGGTTACCTGAACGTTTGTCGAGTGTGGTTGCGACTTTACGCCAAGCGGAAGTGGATGCGGGACGCGAACTGGGATCGGTCACGCTCATTGCTGTCGGTAAAACTTTTTCGGTTGAGGCTTGTGAATTGGCGTATGCATGTGGGCAACGTGCCTTTGGTGAGAATTATGTTCAAGAAGGGATTGAAAAGATCCAAGCTTTTAAAGAAGCGCATCCCGAGGATCCGGGTGAATGGCACTTTATCGGCCCCTTGCAAGCCAATAAAACCAGAGCAGTGGCTGAGCATTTTGATTGGGTTCAATCGGTCGATCGATTGCGTATCGCTGGACGTTTATCCGTGCAACGCCCCATGACGATGCCACTTCTTAATATCTTGATCGAAGTGAATGTCGATGGCGAAAGCACGAAGTCAGGGGTGTCGCTCGACGAAGTCGAAGCCTTTGCGGCTGAAGTGGCTCATTTGCCGCAACTGAAACTTCGTGGTCTCATGGCGATTCCTGCACCTCAAGAAACCTCTGAAGCACGTCGTCAATCCCTCGCTAAGTTACGTGCCCTCTTTGAAAAATTACAAAAGACCTATCCCGACATGGATACGTTATCGATGGGGATGAGTGCAGATATGAAGGAGGCGGTGCTTGAAGGAAGCACCATGGTGCGTGTGGGTCGCGCGATTTTTGGTCCGCGAGATTACGCGTCAGCTTGTCAATCCACTCAAGGCTAGCGATGTTTTATTTTGACACGTCTAAGGTAATCCTCTAACCGCTTTTCTCTTACACCGTTTTGTAGGTTTTTCGTCGAAAAAGGCCGTCGTATCCTCCTAATGGCGTATGGACATAGGTCATCTCCTTCCCCTATGATCCACGGAGGCAGAGTTCGTCTGTCAAAGGAGTTCGCCTTTCCTTCTATATGGAAGTGCCGCCAGAATAGGGATTGATCTATGCCTGTCGGCGCCAGGCAAAGGCTCCCTATGCTCAAAGGAGGTTAGCATGAGCAAAAAGTTAGTCGCGGCCGGCGTGATGGTGGCTTCTCTTCTGTCTGCTGGTGCAGCTGGGGCCGTTCCGACCGAAATCACGATGTGGCACGCGATGGCCAATACGCTCGGCGACTGGGTTGCCGACGTGACCAATGACTTCAACGCCAAGACGCCGCAGTGTCATTTGACTTCTACCTATAAAGGGTCTTATGACCAAACGATGACGTCGGGTATTGCTGCCCATCGTGCAGGTCGTTCGCCTAACATTCTTCAGGTGTTTGAAGTTGGCACGGCAACCATGATGTTTAGTAAGGGTGCCATTGTCCCTGTAGGTGACTTGCTCGAAAAGGCAGGTTACAAGTTCAATCCTAAGGATTACATTCCTGCTGTCTACGGCTACTACTCCATGTCGGATGGCCGTATGCTCAGCTACCCTTTTAATTCTTCTACCACCGTTCTTTATCTCAACCTCTCCAAGTTTAAGCAAGCAGGTCTTCCGACCGATCCAGATAAGTTGCCTCGCACCTGGCCTGAAATTGAAAAGGCTGCTAAGGCGTTGAAGGCCGCGGGTGAATCTTGCCCGATGACGACGTCTTGGATGGGCTGGACGCAGATGGAAAGCTTCTCGACGTGGCATAACGTCGAATATGCGACGCTCAATAATGGTTTTGGTGGTACGGCTGCTCGCTTGAAGATTGATTCGCCGTTACATCAGCGTCACCTTGAAAACCTCGCTCGTATGTCTAAGGAAGGCACGTTCGTTTATAAGGGCCGTGGCAATTTGGCCGATGCAACGTTCTATTCAGGCGAATGTGCGATCAATATGGGTTCGTCAGGCTCCTTGGCTAACATCCGCCGGAATGCCAAGTTTGAATACATGACGATGCCGATGCCTTATTACGAAGACGTTCCGAATGCGCCACAGAATACGGCCATTGGTGGTGCCTCGCTTTGGGCGATGGCCGGCAAGGACGACGCTCAGAACCGTTGCGTTGCTGAATTCTTCCACTATCTCTCTGATCCGCAGGTGCAGGCCAACAACCATATGCGTACGGGTTACCTCCCTGTGACGCAGAAGGCCTTTGAAATCGCGAAGCAGAGTGGTTACTACGAAAAGAATCCAGGTGCTGACGTGGCCGTGAAGCAGATGCTTAAGACCACCGATAAGAGCCGCGGTATTCGCTTAGGTTACTTGCCGAATATTCGTACGATCGTTGACGAAGAATTTGAAAAGATTTGGTCTGGTAAAGCAACCGCTAAGGAAGCGCTTGACGCTGCGGTACGTCGTGGTAATGAGCAGCTTGCTCGTTTCGAACGCGTAACGAAGTAATCGCCGCTTCTCTTAGAAGTCCGCTCATCTTGTCGGGAGAGTGGACGCGTCATCCTTGCAACAAGAATCCCGAAGAAGTGAATCTTCTATCGGGATTTCTTGCGGTAAGGTTTCTCAACCTCATTGAGTTAAGAACGTGGAAAAACGCGTCGTATTCCAAAATCGCTGGTTACCGTACCTGTTGATGTTGCCTCAGCTTGTGATTACGCTTGTCTTCTTCTTCCTACCTGCTGGTCAAGCTATTTATCAGTCGGTCTTGATGCAGGATCCGTTTGGCCTGAATACCGAGTTTGTGGGGCTACAAAATTTCCAAACACTCTTAGAAGATCCGAATTACATTCATAGCTTCAAGATCACGATGGTCTTTTCTGCCATCGTTGCCTTTGTGGGGCTTGCGCTGAGTCTTTTGTTAGCCGTCTGTGCCGACCGTGTCATTCGTGGTGCTTCGGCCTATAAGACCTTTTTGATCATTCCGTACGCTGTGGCACCCGCAGTGGCTGGCGTATTGTGGATGTTTATTTTTAATCCAACACTGGGTGTTTTGGCGTATGTCATGAAAGCCTTTGGCGTGGATTGGAATTATTTGGTGGATGCTGATCAAGCGTTGCTCCTCTTGGTGATTGCTGCTGTTTGGAAGCAGGTGAGTTATAACTTCATCTTCTTCTTGGCTGGGCTTCAAGCGATTCCTAAGTCGCTACTTGAAGCCGCAGCTATGGACGGTGCAACGCCATTTCGTCGTTTTTGGACGGTGGTCTTCCCTCTTTTGTCGCCAACTACTTTCTTCCTTTTGGTGATGAATATCGTCTACGCTTTCTTCGATACGTTCGCGATTGTGGATGCAACGACACAGGGTGGTCCGGGGCAAGATACGAACATTTTGGTCTATAAGGTGTTCGTGGACGGCTTCCGTAATATGGACTTTGGTGGGTCGGCAGCACAGTCTGTGATCTTGATGGTGATGGTTATTGTGTTGACCGTTATTCAGTTCCACTTTATCGAGCGTCGTGTCAATTACTAACGGAAGACGAATAAATGGTTGAAAATCGTCCTTGGTTGAATTTCTTCACGCACTTTGTGCTGATCCTCGGCATCATCGTGGTGGTCTTCCCTGTCTATGTCGCCTTTGTTGCGTCAACACAAACGGCAGTCGAAGTTGAACAAGCGCCGATGAGTTTATTGCCAGGTGCCCACTTTGTCGAAAACTATATGCAGGTGTTCATCGAAGGTGGTGGAACGGCGTCTCGTGCCCCAGTGGGTCGCATGCTCTTCGTGTCCCTCGTCATGGCAATGGGTATCTCGGTCGGCAAGATCTTGATCTCGCTTCTCTCGGCCTTTGCTATTGTGTACTTCCGTTTCCCGGGGCGCAATATCTGCTTCTGGCTCATCTTCATCACGTTGATGTTACCGGTTGAAGTCCGTATTTCGCCGACCTACGAAGTGATGGCAGGGCTACACTTGCTCGATAGTTGGGGTGGCCTGATTTTGCCAGTGATTGCTTCAGCAACGGCGACGTTCCTCTTCCGTCAGTTCTTCTTGACGGTGCCTGATGAACTCACAGAAGCCGCTCGCATGGACGGAGCTGGTCCGATGCGATTCTTCTTCACAATCTTGTTGCCACTTTCGCTCACGAATATCGTGGCCATGTTTGTGATTCAGTTCATTTATGGTTGGAATCAATACTTGTGGCCCTTGTTGGTCACGACGTCCGAAGACATGTACCCGATTGTGATCGGTATTAAGCGCATGATTGGAGGGGGTGACTCGGCCAACGAATGGAACCTCATCATGGCTACAGCCATGCTTGCAATGATTCCGCCAGCGTTGGTGGTGACGATCATGCAACGTTGGTTTGTGAAGGGCCTTGTCGATACCGAAAAATAAGAGAACGTTATGGCGAACATTCAATTTAAAGACATTCGTAAGAGTTACAGTGATGTCGCCGTCGTGCACGGCATTTCGCTTGACATCAAGGATGGTGAATTCATCGTGATCATAGGCCCTTCGGGGTGTGGTAAGTCAACGCTTTTGCGTATGGTCGCTGGACTCGAACATATTACGTCGGGTGAATTGGTGATTGGTGACCGAGTGGTAAACCAATTAGAACCCAAGGATCGTGACTGCGCCATGGTGTTCCAAAACTATGCGCTTTATCCGCACATGACCGTGTTTGACAACATGGCCTACGGCTTAAAGATTCGTGGTGTTGATCGTGCAGAAATCGAACGCCGTGTGAATGAAGCGGCGCAGATGCTTGAACTCAATGGTCTTTTGAGTCGTCGTCCGCGCCAGTTGTCGGGTGGTCAACGCCAGCGTGTGGCTATGGGGCGAGCTATTGTGCGTGAACCGTCCGTTTTCTTATTTGACGAGCCGCTTTCGAACCTCGACGCGAAGCTTCGCGTTCAGACGCGCTTACAGATTCAAAAGCTCCATCGTCGCTTGAAGACGACGAGTCTTTATGTGACCCATGACCAGGTCGAAGCCATGACTTTGGCGCATCGCATGATCGTCATGAATGCGGGGCGTGCCGAGCAGGTGGGGACGCCGCAGGAGGTCTATGACGATCCAGCGACGATGTTCGTTGCGAACTTCATTGGTTCGCCTCCGATGAATCTTATTCATGGTCAGGTGTCGGCCGACGGCCTTCATTTTGAATATGAAGGCGGCGTTTTGCTGCTGCCGACGCCGTGCCGTAAGCTCGCAGGACGTAAGACCGTGTTAGGGGTGCGTCCTGAACATGTGACCTTAATGCCAGCGGGTGGCCTCGGTACGTTTGACGTTGAAATGGTCGAAGCGCTCGGGGCTGACCATTTGGTTCACGGGACGTTATTGGGGCAAAACGTTGTCTTCCGAGTCGACAACCATGCGTTTATTCCTCAAGCAGGTGAGCGTTCTAGGTTGACGTTTGATTCACAACACGTTTATTGGTTCGATCCAGAGACGAGCGCGCGCATCCGTTTGGATGATTAATTCATTCGAGCAACTCGAGTAAAATTCAAAATCCGTCATTGGTACATTGACCGATGACGGATTTTTTGTCATTGGAGAGGCGGATGCCACAGTGGTTATTGGATTGGTTGGCAGGCACAGGCGCAGAAGCGACTGTGTTTTTGAGTGCCTTCATCTCATCCACGTTAATGCCAGGCGGCTCAGAAGCCTTTTTGGTCGTCGCACTCACGCAAACCCCGGATGACTTTGTACGTGTAGCCAGGCTGATTGTTTTGGCGGGAGTGGGTAACACATTAGGTGCCATGACATCCTGGGGAATTGGTCGATTGATTCCTCATAAAGAGACATCGAGTCGGGCGCAAGCGTGGTTAAAGCGTTATGGGACACTGGCGTTGGTGTTGTCGTGGTTGCCTATTGTCGGAGATGCACTACCCGTGGCTGCGGGTTGGTTACGCATGTCTTTTTGGTCCAGTCTCCTTTGGGTGGGACTAGGGAAATTTTTACGTTATCTGATGGTGGCTTGGGTCACCTTGTCAGTGCTCTAGGAGGAAAGCTCGGTGAATACGTTGACGAGCTTGGTGTTGATTTATTTAGTGGCCTTGCTTTGGTTTGGATTGCGAGGCGAACGATTTACGGGGTCAGGTCATGCGTTTATTACGAGTGGCGGTCGAGCTGGTGTCGTACTTTGTGCGCTCTCGTTAGTCAGCACGATCATTGGTGGCTCCGCCACTTTAGGTATGGGCACTTTGGCTCAGAAAACAGGGGCGGCCGCTTTTTGGTGGTTAGGCGTTGGCGCCATTGGTCTATTTATACATGGGCTTTTTATTGCGCCGAAGATTCGAGCGATGCAAGCTGCGACCTTACCTGAAGTCGTGGGTTTGGTCGCTGGTAAAATGGCCGAGCGTTGGGCTGGGATCATTATTACGGTATCGTGGATCGCTGTGACGGCCGCTCAGTTTGTGGCACTTCGCGCTTTGCTCGGTAGCATGATGAATCCGCTTGCGGCTGAAATCCTTTATATTTTGATCGCCATGGCGGTGATTTTGCACACCGCTTGGGGTGGACAAAGCGCCGTTTTACGTACGGATGCCTTTCAGGCGCTCTTATTGATAGGCGGCTTTTCGGCTGTTGCCTTTTGGTTGATGCTTGAACGTCCGTTGGAATTGGGGAGTCTCGATTGGATGCCTTATGGTGAGCATTTTGGGCTATATGACTGGGCAAAGTTAATGCTCTTGGTTGGAGTCACGTATGTGATTGGGCCCGATATGTTCTCACGCACGTTTTCGGCACGTGACGGCCGAGTGGCGCGTACTGCGGCATTTTTGGCAGTGCCGGCTTTAGTGTGGTTTGGGATCGTGATTACTGTGATGGCGCTCGTCAATATCGATAGCCCGCAGCCTATCGCTGATTGGTTGACGGATGCGTCGTCGATGCCTTTGTGGCTCAAAGGTGCCATTGGGCTAGGTTTGGTGAGTGCTCTTTGTGGGTCGGCTGACACAGTGCTCTTGTCGGCGGCTGGGATTGTCGAACGTAGCCTTTTGGCTCATGACCGTACGTCAGCTGTGCGTTGGATGATCGCGATCTTTGGGGCGCTAGCGGCACTCTCTGTTTATGTCTCTAAAGACATTATTGGTTTACTCCTGACGGCTTATTCGTTTTTTGTGCCTGGGGTTGCGATACCGTTACTCTTCGTTTTGATTGGTCCTGTTAAGGCGTGTAATACACAGTTCTGGCTCTTTGGCGCTGTGATTGGTGGGCTTTGTGGGTTAGCAGGCAATTTGACGGGGGACGCGAGTTGCACGATGGCTGGGATGGCTATTGCGGCGCTTTTTGCGTTGGTCGCCCGTTTTCGTGCGCCCGATGACAATGTTTTAACGAACAAAGCCGATCGGCTTTTCGGATGAGTCTATTAAAAATCTTGGCTTTGGTCGTGAGGCTAAGGTTGGATCGCTCTAAGGTGTAGTGTAAAAGCGGAAAACGCTGTGAAATAGGATGAAAGAAGGGATTTAGTGTCGGGGTCGTCACGTAGATCGGGAGGGTGTGTGCTTGACGGATCTATGTGAGGCTTACGACGCCTACTTCTTGTTAAGTTTAGTGAGAACACATCCCGTTATAATGCACCCAAGTTTTTATTTTCAGTAGGGCTTAGAAAAAGCGCCCACTGTAGACCTTAAGACTGGAGTTTTTTTAAATGAAGATCCTGGTCGCTGTCAAGCGCGTCGTGGATGCTAAGATCAAAGTGCGTCCGCTTCCCGATCATTCTGGTGTTGATACCAAGCTCGCCAAAATGGCGATCAATCCCTTTGATGAAATTGCTGTAGAAAAGGCTGTTAGCTTGCGTGAAGCAGGTAAGGCCGACGAAGTCGTGGCCGTGACGATTGGCCCCTTAAAGTCGGTTGATACGCTACGTGTTGCGATGGCTATTGGTGCAGATCGTTCGATTCATGTGCGAACTGACGACGTTCTCGAACCCCTGGCTGTGGCCAAGGTGTTGCGCGAAATCGTGAACCGTGAAAAGCCTGATTTGGTGCTTTTAGGTAAGCAGGCTATTGACGATGATGCCAATCAGACGGGACAGATGTTGTCGGCTTTGTGCGATATGCCGTTAGCCACCTTTGCAAGCGAAATTGAGCTCGAAGACGGTCGTTGGGTGGTGACGCGTGAGACCGATGGCGGTACACAAACGATTTCTTTGTCGGTGCCTGCAGTGGTAACAGCTGACCTTCGTTTGGCTGAACCACGCTATGTGACGTTGCCCGCGATGGGGCGCGCTCGTAAGAAGCCCGTAGAAGACATCGAGCTCGAAAACTTGGGTATTAATACGGCTTCTCGCGTTCGTGTCCTCTCAGTGGAAGAGCCTCCTGTTCGTAAAGCTGGTGTGATGGTTGCTAGCGTTGATGAACTGATTGAAAAGCTTAAGAACGAAGCGCACGTTATCTGAGGATAAGAGGAAGAAAAATGACAGCTCTTTTGATTGCTGAACACGACAACATCACCCTCAAGCCCGCGACGGCTCAAGCTTTGACGGCTGCGCTCGAAATGACCGATGTGGTCGATATTTTGGTCGCTGGTAGTAATGGTCAGTCGGTGGCTGAACAGGCTGCTCGTTTGGATGGTGTGCGTAATGTGTACTATGCTGACTCTGCTCAGTTGGCTCAAGAGTCTCCTGAAGTCCTCGCGCGTTTAGTTTGCGATGAAGCGAAGGGATACTCGCACGTTCTCTTCGTGTCGAGTTCTGTTGGTAAGTCTGCGATGCCGCGCGTTGCTGCGCTTTTGGACGTGTCGCCCGTCTCTGACATTCTCGCCGTTAAGGGGCCGAAGACCTTTGTGCGTGGGATCTATGCAGGTTCGCTCTTGGCAACCGTTGAAGTGACCGATGAAGTCGTTGTGGCTACGATCCGTACGACGGCCTTTAAGGCACGTGGCGAAGGCGCCGATGCAACGGTTGAAGAAGTGATTGCCCCTTCGGGGTACGAAGGCTCTCGCTTTATTCGCTTTACTGAAGCGAAGTCCGATCGACCAGACCTCGTGTCTGCGCGTATGGTCGTGGCTGGTGGTCGTGGTCTTTTGGATGAAGCAGGTTTCCGAGCTCTTGAAACGTTTGCTGATAGCGTGAGTGCTGCCGTGGGTGCAACCCGTACTGCTGTGGATATGGGGCTTTGCCCCAACGATTGGCAGGTGGGTCAGACCGGTAAGATGATTGCGCCGGAACTCTATATTGGTGTTGGGATTTCTGGTGCGATTCAGCACACGGCCGGTATCAAGGATGCAAAGACGGTGGTGGCCATTAATAAAGATCCAGAAGCACCGATCTTTGAAGTGGCTGATTACGGTTTAGTTGCTGATGGTGTAGAAGCGCTTCAGGCGCTGACTGCAAAACTCGGCAAGTAAGTCGACAGCACTTCACGAAAGAAAGACCGCTTTTTTTGATTGAAAGAGCGGTCGTTCGTTTTGCTGAAAAGCTCGAAAAAATTCTTCGCTTAGGGTTGCAACGAGGACTTGGGTGCGATAAAATTTCGCACTTTCGCATGGCCTCGAGTCAATCGAAGTTAGCGAACCTATTTTTTGCCGATCGCTCCTCGTGACGGGGGCATCGGTTTTATCTGAACCAATAAGTTAAAGAGGTAAACTCATGGTTATCGTTCGTCTCGCCCGCGGTGGCTCCAAGAAGCGTCCGTTCTACTCCATCAACGTTTGCGACTCCCGTTGCCGTCGTGATGGCCGTTTCATTGAACGTATTGGCTACTACAACCCGATGGCTGCTGGCCAGGCTGTCCGCCTCGTCATCAACCAGGAACGTCTTGCTTTCTGGCAGGGCAATGGTGCTCAGCTCTCCGAAACGGTTGCTCGTCTCGTGAAGGAAGCTAAGGCTGCCGCCTAATTCCTAAACAGGAATTTCGTCTTTGCGTCGGACTCTAAACGACGCTAAAACCCCGCAAAACCTCAAGTGCGGGCTCGCTTGCAGTGGTCGTGCCTCTCGTGTCCAGCACATCGTGATCCGCTAGCAGTCTCAAGAGCCCGGTATCTACGCCTGAGAGTCTGCGGGGTTTTTATTTATTGAATTTTTATTTCGGAGTTTTCACATGGATGATCTCGTCGAACTCGGTCGCACAGCGGGTGCTTATGGTTTCCGCGGTTGGGTGCGTATCGTGCCTTTAGAGTCGGGTGAAGTACTGCAAAAGGCCAAGACCTGGGTATTGACCGATCTGAAGGGTGTGCAAACGACCTTGCAGATTGAAGCCTTCCGTCGTCATGGCGATGGGTTTATTGCGAAGTGGGTAGGTTGCGAGACGAAAGAAGCGGCTGAGGCAGCGCGTGGTCGTGTCTCTGTGGCACGTGCCGACTTCCCTGATGCGGGTAAGGATGCGGTCTGGGCTGTTGACCTCATTGGTTTGCAGGTCGTTAACCGTGAAGGGGTGGCCTTAGGGACGGTTCAGAGTATTGGCTCTAACGGCGTTCAGGATCTGTTGATCATCGATTATGAAAACGCCGATGGTAAGACGGCGCAGTTTATGCTCCCGCTCGTCAAGGATGTCTATTTATTGTCGATCGATACCGAAGCCCGTGTCATCACGGTTGATTGGCAACCTGACTGGCGCTAAAGGAGTCGGTTATGCGTTTTGACGTCGTTACCCTTTTTCCTGAGATTTTTGATGCAGTCACGAAAGTGGGCATTACAGCACGCGCAATGAAGCGCGGGCTTTGGTCTTGCCACACGTGGAATCCGCGTGCTGCGACCACTGATTTACATCGTACGGTGGATGATCGCCCATTTGGCGGCGGTCCGGGTATGGTGATGATGGCCGATCCGCTAGCCAAAACCGTCGACATGATCCGCTCGTCAGGTAACCGTGGTCGTGTGATTTCATTTGCTCCTAATGGCACTCGCTTAACGGATGATCGTGTGCGTCGTATAGTGGCCGAGGATGAGAGCATAGTACTCATTTGCGGTCGCTACGAAGGGATCGATGAACGTTTTCTTTCGACCTACGTTGATGAAGTCGTGAGTTTGGGTGACTTTGTGCTTTCGGGCGGAGAACTGCCCGCGTGCGCCTTAATGGATGCTGTAGTGCGTCAGTTGCCTGGTGCCATTAAGGATCTATCGACCTCAGACGAAAGCTTTGCGACGGGGCTTTTAGATGCGCCGCATTACACGCGTCCTGAAGTTTGGCGTGGTATGGAAGTGCCCTCTGTTTTGCTCTCGGGGCACCATAAAAATATTCAGACGTGGACGCGCGAAGAAAGTCTGCGTTTGACCTTGCAAACTCGCACTGACTTGATTAAAATCGCGGATTCTTCTAACAAGTTAAGTGATGCTGACCGTCGGTGGTTACGCGCAAACGGTTGGAAGTAAGTTTTTTTAATTTTTTTGCCATCCTATCGGCGGTGGGCTTAGCGCTCTCAAATCAAGCCGCATGACGATGGTTCGGAGTACAAAAATGAATCTTATTCAGATTCTCGAACAGGAAGAAATCGCCCGCGTGACAGCTGGCAAGACCATCCCCGAATTCCGTGCCGGTGACACGGTTGTCGTGAACGTCAACGTTGTTGAAGGTTCCCGCAAGCGCGTTCAGGCCTTCGAAGGTGTGGTGATTGCTCGTCGCAACCGTGGCCTCAACTCTTCCTTCATCGTTCGTAAGATCTCTAGCGGCGAAGGTGTTGAACGTACGTTCCAGCTCTACGCCCCGACGATCGCTTCCATCGAAGTGAAGCGCTACGGCGATGTCTGCCGTTCCAAGCTCTACTACTTGCGTGATCGCTCTGGTAAGGCTGCCCGTATTAAGGAACGTCTGGTTCGCAAGAACTAATTTCAAAGCGAAAGCTTTAGAAATTGCCGAAATCCCCATGACTGATGGTTGTGGGGATTTTTTCATTTGTGGTCAAAGAAAACGCCCATAACCACGATCGGTTTGGGCGTTTTGCTAAGGGCTTATTGAGCACTCAAGTCAGATTGCTCGTTATTTCTACACGGCTTACGACGGTTGCTACCAGCCACCATATCGAAGCGGAAGAATCGGCATTCGAGCGGCCCATTAAAGAGGACGGTCTTGCGAGATTCTTTGAGACGCATCTGTTGCGGCAACGTGCGGTCAGAGGTCAGCATCCAAGCTGTCCAACCAGAGAAGTTTGCCTTGAGGTTGTCAGCGACGTGCTTCATCATTGCGCCAATGTAGGCCGTCTTCGGATTGGACTGCTCACCATAGGGCGGGTTGGCAATCACGAGCCCCTGGCTCATGCCTTCAGTTGGGCAGGCTTCACGAGCGTCCCCTTGAATGAAGGTCAAACGGCCATCGTCGAGCATGTCACCTAAGCCCGCACGACGTGCGTTTTCAATCGCTTTTTCAACGACGAGAGATGAAATATCGCTACCCGCAATACGAATGCGAACGTGACGATTGACTGATGCACGAGCGTCTTCTTTCATTTCACGCCAGATGTCAGCATCAAAGCCTTCGAGCTTTTCAAAAGCAAAGCGACGATTGAGACCAGGTGCCATGCCGGCAGCCATTTGAGCGGCTTCAATACCGATAGTGCCAGAGCCGCAGAAGGGATCAATCAAGGTTTGAGAAGGTTCCCAACCCGAGAGCATCAAAAGACCAGCGGCCAAGTTTTCCTTCAACGGGGCTTCACCATGGGTAAGACGCCAACCACGCTTAAAGAGGGCTTCACCGGCAAGATCTAAATAGAAGGTGCAGGTGTCGTATGTTAAAAAGGCGGCAATGCGCACATCTGGGTGGTAGCGTTCAACGTCAGGGCGGCGACCAGCAAGCTCACGGAAGCGGTCACAGATTCCATCCTTAATACGAAGGACAGCAAAGTCAAGGGATTCAAGCGGGCAACGCTGGCTGTTGGCAGAGACTTTGATCGTTAGATCTGGGCCAAACCACTTTTCCCATTGGGTACGCGTAGCCATTTCATAAATGTCACGCGTATCCCAGTAGGATGCTTCAGCCACCTTCATGAGGACACGACTAGCCAAACGGGAATTGAGACAAACGGCCATGGCCGTGGCCGTGGAGCCAGCAAACGAAACACCACCGCGAGCAGCGCGAACACGTTCAGCCCCGCAAGCGGTAATTTCACCTGCGAGCAGTTCTTCAAGCCCGAAGGGGCAGACAGCATAGAAGGAGAGGTTGGCCATAATCAGGAATCGTAATATGGGTATGTTTTTTAAAAAAGTTAATGACGGCCTTCACCGTGACCGAGCACCACGTACTTCAAAGACGTGAGACCTTCAAGGCCGACTGGACCACGGGCATGTAATTTGTCGGTCGAAATGCCAATTTCAGCACCAAGACCATATTCAAAGCCGTCCGCAAACCGCGTTGATGCATTCACTATAACAGAGCTTGAGTCGACTTCACGTAAGAACTGTTGAGCATTGGGCAAGCTGTTTGTCACGATGGCATCGGTATGATGCGACGAGTGCGTGTTGATGAATTGAATGGCTTCATCTAAAGATTTCACGATACAAATCGCAATGATCGGGGCATTGTACTCGGTATCCCAGTCTTCTGGGGTTGCATCCACGGCACTCATGCCACTTTGTTCGACAATACGACGAGAAAGTGTATCGCAACGCATTTCAACGTCTAAGTCGTGGAATCGGCGTGCCATCGGCGGCAAGAACTTAAACGCAATATCGTGATGCACCAATAAGGTTTCAGTCGCATTGCATGGTGAGACACGCTGGGTTTTGGCGTTCTCGGTCACGCTCAAAGCCATGTCGACATCCGCTTCGCTGTCGATATAGGTGTGGCAAATGCCATCAAGGTGTTTGATCATGGGCACCGTGGCTTCAGCAGTCAAACGCGCAATGAGGCTCTTACCACCACGCGGAATCAGAACATCAACATAGTCGCGAGCGCGAATGAGTTCGCCTACCAAGGCGCGATCTGAGGATTCAATCAGTTGCACGGCATGAGCGGGTAACTTGGCTGTCACGAGTGCCTTTTGGATCAATTCCCAAAGGACGGTGTTGGTTCGAAGGGCTTCATGGCCGCCACGAAGAATAATGGCATTGCTAGACTTAATGGCTAAAGCTGCTGCGTCAATCGTAACATTGGGGCGAGATTCAAAAATCATGGCCACGACACCCAACGGGACGCGCATACGACCGACTTGAATACCTGTTGGACGATACTTCATGTCGGATATGGTACCAATCGGATCGGCGAGCTCGGCAATTTGCTGGCAACCCGCGATCATGGTATGCAATACACTCGGTGTAATCGTCAGGCGATCAATAAAGGCCTCGTCGAGTCCTTCAGCACGGGCGGCTTCAATGTCGGCCAGGTTGGCTTCACGGATACTGGCTTCTTCATCAGCGAGTAAGGTCGCTAAACGAAGTAAAACGGCATTTTTATTTGCCGTACTTGCGCGGGTCATTTCTCGCGAAGCTTCTCGCGCTTGACGGCCAATGCGGCTAATGTAGTCAGCGGGCGTAAGGTTGATCTGAGGCATAATGACGAATTCCGTTAAGAGATTCAACACTCGTAGAGTCTTGAGTATGAAAGACGCAAAAAGGCTCGCGTCACGTATTTAATCATTGTAGCCTGTTCGCTACACCCACAGCGTTTTTGTGTGAGACAGTCTTTAACCCTTGAGCGTATGGCGCATGAGGGCTTCTGTGGCTAAAAAGAGCACAATCGCAAATAAAGAGAGAATGAAGCAAAGGGCGTTTGCGGCATCAAAGTCCACGCGCGAAACGGCATTAAAGATTTCTAATGAGAGTGTATTGGTGCGGCCTGCAATATTGCCGCCCAACATCATTGTCATGCCGACTTCGCCAGAGACGCGAGCGCATCCTAAGAGTAAGCCTGCAGCCAGGCTTGAACGCACCAAGGGGATGGTGACACGTAAAAAGATTTGCCAGTTGCTAGCACCATGAATACGGGCAGCTTCTTCGAGTTCCATGAGGCGAGATGAACTAAAGGCTGCTTGTAATGGGCGTACGACCAAAGGAAGACCAGCAACAAAGCCAGCTAAGGCAACTGCGGCCTCATTAAAGATGAGTGAAAGACCGAACGTAGAGAGCTGTTCGCCAACGAACCCTGTTCGACCTAAAACGGTGAGTAAAAGATAGCCTAATGCCACGGGCGGAAAAACCAGTGGCATTGTGACCAAAAAGCCAACAATCCGAGAAAACCATCCCGGATGTCGAGCGAGATAGTAGCCTAGGAGCGGCCCTGCAATGCTAAAAAGCCCTAAGGTCACCAAACAGGTTTTGGCGGTGAGGCTAAGAGAAAAGAGCAGGGTAGGTTCCGAAAGCAAAGCGTCAAACATGACAATCGAGTTGCTGAAAGCTTACTGCACGCCGAATATATTGAGGATTGGCTTTGCCTTTTCAGACGTCAAGAAGGTCGTAAAGGCCTTAACGTCAGGATCGTTTTCAGCGCCCTTGACGGTACGCACGATCATCTTGACCTTCGCACTTTCATCATGGATTTCAAAAGCACCACCCAACTTGTCATGACCGCTTTTCAAAGCTGCCACGTTCACAAAACCAACGTCCATGTTGCCCGTGGCGATATAAGAGAAGACCTGAGGAACGGTACCAACAACCTGAAGTTTCGGATTCACCTTGGCATCCAGCCCTGTGGTCTTGAGCCAACTTGCAGCGCTACGGCCATAAATGGCAGCCTTCGGATTGGGGCTCGCAACGGTCCTCACATTGTCATTGGCAATATCCGTGGGCTTTTGAAGGTCAATCCCCTTACGCCAAATCATGACCAGTGGCGTTTCGCCTAGCTTACCAGCTTCGGGGGTCAAGAGGTCGTCAAAGCGCTTGAGCGTTGTTTCGTCCGAAATCACCACATTGACGCCAGCGCCGTGCTTAACCTGAGCGAGCATCTGACCAATGTTGCCGCCAAAGCTCTTTTCGACGGTGTTGCCTGTTTCTTTTTGGTAGAGCGCCGTCAAGGCTTCAACCATCTTGATATAGCCTGCACCGGTCGTCACGGTGACCTGGCCAGCGACAGCAGAACCCATACCCACAAGGGCGGCTAATGTAAAGGCAAGCATCTTTAAGCGCATGATGAACATCCTTTCTGATGGTTAATGTGTGTAATGGTGCCTGCCGACATCGTGAGAATCGTGTTGGCTAGACGTTTGGCCTCGTTGGCCGAGTGTGTGATGTAGAGAATTGGTAGCGAAGAGATCTTTGGGATCTGCTCAAAGTAACCCAATAGCTCCTCTTTACGTTCAGAGTCAAGGCTTGCAAGGGGCTCATCCATGATGAGTAAGGTCTCGGCTGCTAAAATGGCTCGACCTAATGCAACACGCTGACTTTCGCCACCAGAGAGTGTGTCAGGATACCGTTTGAGAAGATGACCAATGCCGAGCACATCAATGAGTTCATTGCCGTTGACTTGGCAAGGACGCCCACCGATCCGATTCGCAAAATGGAGATTCTCGAACACGGTCAGATGAGGAAATAAGCGATGGGTTTGAAACACAAAACCAATCCCACGACGATTGACAGGAAGCGAAATATGTTCGTTGGATGACCAAAAAGTTAGACCGTTAATCGCAATACGACCGCATGAGGGCGTTGCTAATCCTGCGATATTGCTTGCCAACGTCGTTTTGCCGCAACCTGACGGTCCCAGGATGGCGGTAAAGCCTTGGCCTGGTAATGTGCAGTCGACTTTGAGCGTAAAGTCTGGCAGATGAGTTTCAAAGTGTAGGTCTAACATCGCTATTACTCATTTGAATAGCGCTAAGTGTAGCAAGTTTTCCTCGTGGTGTGACAAAAGGACGACGAAAGTCAGTTCTAATTTGCCAGGAAAAGCACGACGCTTTTGAGTTCAATCCAAGGATCGCTATCGCGCTTTGGTACGGGTAAGCCTTTGGCTAAACGATCGATATCGGCGCACACAGAAAGCGCTGCGCACAGTTTTTTGACCGTTAAGCGACGAGCGGCTTGTTGGGATGAAGGCGTAGCAAATACTCCAGGTACGCGAGAGATGCCTTGGTCGTATCCGGAACGCAACTTGATGAGTGAGCGGATCTCTGAGGTGAGCATCGCCAACAAGTAAGGAAGGGCTTCAGCTTGTGCTTCGAGACCGTCAATAATGCGCACAATACGATCAGCCTGACCGAGCTTCATACTCTCAAAGAGAGTATCAAATTCAAAGCGTGCACTGTTGGCGACCGATGTGCGAAGTTGCTCAGTGGTGAGCGTCGCTTTTGGGTAGAGTAAAGAGAGCTTTTCGACTTCTTGTGCTGCCGCAAAGAGGTTCCCTTCGGTCATGTCGGCAAAGGCTTCGAGCGTTTCAGTAGATGCGCTCATCCCATGGCGTGCCAATCGAGCTTGGAGCCATTGAGGCATTAAACGACGTTCAATGGCAGTGCAGTCAATGTGCGTGGCCTTGCGACTTAAAGCCGCCCACCACGCTTCTTTTTGCGTTTGCCATTCGGGCGTGGGTAACGTAAAGATCGTGACAACACCATCGACGGGGTGGTCCAGGTATTGCAAAAGGGTTGGTGCGCCATTTTTGCCGACTTTACCCGTAGGAATGCGAACCTCGACGATTTTACGGTCGTCAAACATACCCATGTCAGCCGCTGCCATGGTAAGACGTGACCAGTCGCCCGATGCCGTCAGCTCTAAGACTTGACGGTCGGTATAGCCTAAGTGACGTGCTGTGGCACGAACGGCATCCCCTGCTTCAACGGCAAGAAAGTCGTCTGTGCCAGAGATCAACCAAAAGGGATCCATTTGCCCATTTTTGGTGCAACGGGCTAAATACGCTTCGAGCTGGTCAACGTGCACGCTTATTCCCCTGTTTCGCTACGGGGTTTAATCGCTTCAATATGATGCATCAAGCGGTTCACAATATCCGCTTGCATGTCGCGATAGAGGAACTGTTCTTCACGGGCACGCGACAAGAATTCAGATTCAGAGTAGCTGAGACTGCGCGTGGCAGAAAGACGCGTGGAAGGCATATACAGGTAGCCATCAGGGCTTGTGACTCGGAATTCCATGGAGAGCGTGAGTTCGTATTCACGTGCGCGACCTAAGTCGTTAATACTAAGCACATCACTCGAGCGAGATTGTCCTAAGTATTCCAAGATGGCTTCGGCTTCGGCAGGGTCATCCACGATCGTCACGGTCGACTCAGCAGCGATTTCCTGACGAATCAGGGTAGACATCGGGGTATTGGCAGGAATCTGCAAATAAATGGTTTTAAAGGGCAGATTGAATGTACCGCGTAAGCGAAAGCCGCAACCAGAAAGCGAAAGCGTGCCTAAAAGAGCTGCACCAAGAAGTTGACGACGGGTAGTCACGGAGTGGATCCTCGCGAAAGCCTGATGAAAAAGGGCCGTAGATGACGGCCATCAGAACATTATAAATAGAAAGACCGACCAACGCTTATGTGCATTGGTCGGTCTTTGGAATGTCAGTCGATCGCTAACGCTTACTTCGCGACAACGATGTTCACCAACTTGTTGCGAACGATGATGATCTTACGAACCGTGAGACCATCCGTGAAGCGCTTCACGTCTTCGTTAGCTAAAGCGGCGGTTTCGATATCAGCCTGAGACGCTTCAGCTGGGACGAGAATTTCGCCACGCAACTTACCGTTCACCTGTACGACGAGCTTCAATTCATCAGCCTTCGTCGCCTCTTCACAAACCTGCGGCCATGGGGCGTCGATCAAGTCACCAAACTTGGCAACAAAACCGAGTTCAGCCCAAAGCGCCGTCGTGATATGCGGTGCGATCGGATAGAGCGTACGCAAAAGGATCGAAGCCGTTTCAGCCACTGCAGCCTGATCGGCCGACGTGTCACCCTTGAAGCCTTCGATGGCATTGAACATCTTCATGCAAGCAGAGACAACGGTGTTGTACTGCATACGCTGGAAGTCAAAGTCAGCCTGCTTCAACGTGATGTGAATTTCACGGCGAAGTGCCTTGGCATCTCGGCTTAAGGCCGTAGCGTCGAGTTCAGGTGCCGTGGTCACAAACGTCTGCTTGTTGTAAGCCCAATTCCAAATACGACGCAAGAAACGGTACGTGCCTTCAGCACCAGAATTAGACCAAGCGGCAGACTGATCAGGAGGACCTGCAAACATCACAAAGCTACGTGCCGTGTCAGCGCCGAACTTATTGATGATGTCGCGCGGTTCAACGACGTTATTCTTGGACTTCGACATCTTTTCGATGCCACCGAGAATGACAGGTTGTCCATCGGCCTTGCAAATAGCACCGACCGGACGACCCTTTTCGTCGTACTGCACTTCGACTTCGTCAGGGTAGAACCAGACCTTACGACCATCATCGCCATTGCGATAGTAGCAGTCGGCCATGAGCATGCCCTGTGTGAAGAGGTTCTTGAAGGGTTCGTCATACTTGACGAGACCAACGTCACGCATCACCTTCGTCCAGAAGCGAGCATAAAGGAGATGCAACACAGCGTGTTCAATACCGCCAATGTACTGATCCATCGGCATCCAATAGTCGGCACGCTTGTCGACCATGGCCGTGTCGCAGTCTGGCGAGCAATAACGCTGGAAGTACCAGGAGCTATCCACGAACGTGTCCATCGTGTCGGTTTCACGCTGAGCGTCACCACCGCACTTCGGGCACTTGACATTAAGGAAGGCTTCGCACTTTGTCAACGGATTGCCAGAACCATCCGGAATCAAATCTTCAGGTAATACGACCGGAAGATCTTGTTCGGGCACTGGTACTGGACCGCAGCACGGGCAGTTGATCATCGGAATCGGGGTACCCCAATAGCGCTGACGCGAAATGCCCCAGTCACGCAGACGGAACTGTACTTGTTTGTCACCTAAGCCGCGTGCCTTAAGTTCAGCAGCGATGGCGTCGCAAGCTGCATGGAAGTCAAGACCATCAAACTGGCCAGAGTTGACGAGGTGTAACGGACGCGTCTTGTCGCCATACCATTCCTGCCAAGCTTCGTCGGAGTAGGTTTCACCCTCAACGGCAACCACCTGACGAATCTTGAGACCAAACTTCTTAGCAAAGGCGAAGTCACGTTCGTCGTGCGCGGGCACGCCCATGACGGCACCTTCACCGTAGCTCATCAAGACGTAGTTGGCGAGCCAAACTTCGACATCTTCTCCTGTGATCGGGTGCTTGACGAAGAAGCCCGTGGGCAAGCCCTTCTTTTCCATCGTGGCCATATCGGCTTCGCTCACGCTACCCTTGGCGCATTCTTCGATGAAGGCCTTGAGGTCGTCACGGTCGCGAGAGATATAAGCAGCGAGCGGATGTTCTGCGGCGATGGCCACAAAAGACACACCCATGAGCGTATCAGGACGGGTCGTGTAGACACGAAGTTCTTTCTTCATGCCTTCGAGTTCGTACGGGAAGGAAAGATTCACACCTTCAGAGCGACCAATCCAGTGCTCCTGCATACGGCGAACCTGTTCAGGCCAACCTTCGAGTTTTTCGATGTCGTCCAATAATTCCTGGGCATACTGCGTGATGCCAAGGTAGTAGCCCGGGATTTCACGTTTTTCAACGATCGCACCAGAGCGCCAACCACGACCATCGATTACCTGTTCGTTGGCGAGCACGGTCTTGTCAATCGGGTCCCAGTTGACGATCTGCGTCTTACGGTAGGCGATGCCCTTTTCGAGCATCTTCAAGAAAAGCCACTGGCTCCAGCGGTAGTATTCGGGCTTGCAGGTAGCCACTTCACGCGACCAGTCAAACGCAAGACCTAACGGCTCCATCTGACTCTTCATGTCAGCGATGTTCGCATACGTCCAAGCGGCCGGAGCGACCTTCTTGGCTATTGCGGCATTTTCCGCGGGCAAGCCAAACGCATCCCACCCCATCGGGGTCATCACGTTGTAGCCCTTCATACGGTAGTAGCGATACATCACGTCATTGAGCGTGTAGTTACGCACGTGCCCCATGTGAAGCTTGCCGCTCGGATACGGCAACATCGAGCAGACGTAAAACTTAGGTTTGGGCTGGCCCTGTTCATTGACCGCGTCTTCAACGGCACGGTAGATGTCCTTGGCCTTCCATTGGGCCTGGACTTCGGATTCCACTGCCTGAGCAGAGTAAGTCTCGCGCATAACGCCTTCCAAATTAATGGGTTCAAAATAAGAAAAAGTAACCTATTAGTATACTCTCTAGCCCTCTCATGCGCGCAAAACACAATGCCGTTCGGATCGCACGCTAGTACCTCCTTCAAGGAGATGATCTCAGAAGGCATGAGTGACTTGTTGAAATGTGCTACCTTTTCAACCCTATGGTCTTTTTATGAGTTCGCATTCATTCATTCATTTAGTTTGGATGGATGCTCGAAGGGTATTTTTCATGTCCGAGCTTTTACAGTCACTTAATCCTCGTCAGCTTCAAGCAGTCACCGCGCCTGAAGAAAGTATTTTGATTTTGGCAGGTGCCGGTTCTGGTAAAACGCGTGTCTTGACAACGCGAATTGCCTGGTTAATCCAAGAGCATCGTGCGCAGACGAGTGAAATTTTGGCTGTGACCTTTACCAATAAAGCGGCCAAAGAAATGGTGGTGCGTCTCGAAGGTATGTTACCGTATGACTTGCGTCGTATGTGGGTAGGCACGTTCCACGGGCTCTGTAACCGCATTCTTCGCTCGCATGCGTTAGAAGCGGGATTGCCGAAAACCTTCCAGATCCTTGATTCGAGTGACCAACTCTCGCTCGTGAAGCGTGTGATGAAGGCGCTCAATATTGATACCGATACCCATGATCCTCGTCAGGTGGCGAGTGTCATCAATTGGTACAAAGAGCACGGCATGCGTGCGGCGCAAGCGGGTGGCCAGCAAGGGGATGATACGGTCTTTAGGGTCTATCAAGCCTATGAGCAGCAGTGTCAAAAAGAAGGTGTGGTTGACTTTGCTGAGTTGCTACTTCGTTGTTACGAACTCTTAGACCGTAACGAAATCATTCGCTCTCACTATCAAAACCGTTTCCGTCACATTTTGGTTGACGAATTCCAAGATACGAATGTTTTGCAGTACCGTTGGCTTCAGATGTTAGCAGGCTTTGGTCGTGGCACAAATGGTGGTCCGATGAATGCTGTGTTCGCTGTCGGTGACGATGACCAATCGATTTACGCGTTCCGTGGCGCTAACGTCGGCAATATGTCTGATTTCTTGCGTGATTTTAGGGTGGCTGAACCGATTCGTCTTGAAGAAAACTACCGTTCAACCGGGACGATTCTCGACGCTGCCAACGCGCTCATTAGCAATAACAGTGCTCGCTTAGGCAAGAATTTGTGGACTTCGGGGAGCCGCGGTAAGCCGATTTATGTAGCCAAAATGGATGATGATCGCGCAGAAGCTGAGTGGGTGGCGCGCGAAATTGAAGCGAACTATGCTCGCCAACGCAATTGGCGTGATCATGCCATTTTGTACCGCATGAATGCACAGTCTCGTGCGCTTGAAAGCGCTTTGACTGCTCGTGGTATTCCGTACCGTGTGTTTGGCGGTCAGCGCTTCTTTGAACGCGCTGAAGTGAAGCATGTGTTGGCCTACTTACGTTTGATGGATAATCCGGGTGACGATACGAGCTTTCAGCGTGTTGTGAACTTTCCTTTGCGTGGCATTGGTGCACGTACGATCGAAGGCTTGGCAGAAGAAGCGCGTCAGCGTAACACCACCTTATGGGGTGCTTTGACGGCACCTGACTATAAGATTTCGCCCAAGTTAGCGGTTTTCCGTGACTTGATTCGTCATATGCGTGACGAAGCCCAAACGTTAAGTTTGGCTGAAACGATTAAGTTGGTGATTGTGCGCTCTGGCCTTCAAGCACATTATCAAGCCGAAAAAGACGGTGAAGATCGTCTTGCGAATATGCAGGAAATGCTCGCAGCTGCGTCAGGCTATATGTCTAACGAAGGTTATCCCGAAAGTATGAGTGCCTTCAATCCGGTCGACGAAACGGAGCAGTCGCCTTTGCAAGGGTTCTTAGCGCAAGCAACCTTAGAAGCGGGTGACAAGAATGAGCAGGGTGATGTGGATGCCGTTCAATTAATGACGGTGCACGCAGCGAAAGGCTTGGAATTCCCAGAGGTCTTTATTGTGGGTGTGGAAGAAGGTGTTTTCCCACACTTTTCGGCCATGCGTGATGAGCGTGGCCCAGGGGTGAGCGAAGAGCGTCGTTTGATGTATGTGGCCATTACGCGCGCCAAAAAGCGTTTGGTGATGACTTATTGCAAGTCTCGTATGCAGTATGGCGACACGCATCGCAATGAGCCCTCGAGCTTCTTGGATGAAATTCCTGATGCACTCAAAGAAGAAAAGGATCACACAACCGATCAACATTGGGGTGAACGCCGTACGAGTCAAGGTTGGCGTTCCGATAGCCAGTATGGTTGGGAGCGTCCTAGCTATGGTGGCCGTCGCCAAGAAAGCGGTCGACAGTCTTACTATGGCTCGTCAAGTCGATCTTCTGAGGGCGATGATTGGCGTCGCGGATTCTCTGGCAACGGCACCTATCGCGCGAGCGAAGAGCCTGTTGTGAAGAAGGCTTCTGAGCGTGCTGCACAATCCACGTTTGGCTTTAATGTGGGTGATCGTGTGACTCACAAAAAGTTTGGCGCTGGTTCTGTAGAAGGCTTATCGGGTGCTGGTGACGATACGCGCATTCGTATCCGCTTTGATCAGGTTGGCTCTAAGGAATTGCTTTTGGTCTTAGCTGTCAAGAACATGCAAAAAGCCTAATCATGTGATATCACATCAGTCGAACGATCTCAACTTGGTGTGATATTTTTTTCGTGGTGCTGTAGATCTGCTACAATGCCTCACTCCTATTGGTTGCGCCTATAGTTCAACTGGATAGAACCGTCCCCTCCTAAGGGACAGATCTGAGTTCGAGTCTCGGTGGGCGTACCAAGTGCAAGTTAGCTGACAAAGATTGGCTATTTCTCAAAAGCTCGAAGGCTGTGAACCTTTGGGCTTTTTTGCTTTTATGGTGTGTTAATTGCAGCCCCTTCTTGTGCTAGTTCTAACATATGTTCAACAAGTTCGTAAACACTAGTTTGAGCATCGTGGTTGTTACGAGTGCGAAGACGAGCATTGTCAATCGCAACGGTGACATTCTCTAAGGTAAAGAGGTTTGCCGAAAGATGTTTGTTGTACTGCGGAAGAAAGCTCTTTTATTTCTGATCTACCTTTTTGGCTGTGACGACTCCGTTTGCTTTGTCAAAGTGTAAAAGAATCCATAATTCAAATTTTGAATGCTTTGAAGCACTTTATAGATAGAAAAGCTTTGGTTGATGTTTTTCCCTTCTTGCAAAATGAGAACATTGTCTTCGGGCCACTGATCTTGGTCTATAAGACACCAAACTTCAGTTTAGTCCTTATTTTGAAAAGATTTTTTTCGTTTTATTTATGGAGTCTAGAATATTTTTATTGGATGATTTTCCTTTAGATGGTATTATTTTAATCCGAAATTTTCCACTACATGAAAATTTATTATCTAGTAGGTTAAATAATGCATTAAGGTACTCCTTCTCAGTGAATTCTCCTTCAGTGAAGATATGTAGACTTCTGACGAAAGAGCGATTTCGATTTGGTCTTTTATAACGGGTGTTTAACGGAACATGCCTGGCTATTTAAATATCCTTTTTTTATTAGATAATTACAGAGACTGCGCCTAACAGGCCGTTTAGATAGGTTTTTCGAATGTCCTTATCTCATCTGATTTTTTTTAATCTCGGAATGAATAAAGGGTTGAGGAACCGTCAGAGTTTTTGTCGACGCCCCATAATTCATTTCGTCTAAAAATATCTTGAGTGAAGATGTTGACATCATGTGTGGTGAAAATAAGTTGCCCTCTAGTTGTCGTATTGCAAGTATCTCTATTTGTCAAAATATCTTTCCAGGAGTTAAATGCACAAAAGGAAAGATAA
>JAHHRH010000015.1 GCA_020025915.1 Sutterella sp. | reverse complement strand
CAGGCTCACAAATTAAAGACCCCCGGTTTCGAAAGAAGCTGGGGGTTTTTGCTATTCTAGGTTTGCGTACGCTTTAACCATACCTTCTTTTTCAATTTTTGCTAGAGTACTCCGCATGAGTACAAGCGATCTTTTTGGCGACGATCTACTTCCGCCAACAACACCTTCAAAAGCCAAACCGTCTACGACGGCGATTCCAGAGTCTCAGCCTATGCTTCGTCCATTGGCTGAACGCATGCGTCCTCAAACATTGGATGAGGTCGTTGGGCAAACGCATCTCTTAGGGGCTGGCGCTCCCTTACGGACCGCTTTTGAGCAACACCGTCCACATTCGATGATTCTTTGGGGGCCGCCTGGCGTTGGTAAAACGACGCTTGCTAGGTTGATGGCCTCTGCTTTCGATTTACCGTTCATCTCGATTTCCGCTGTTTTGGGGGGCGTCAAAGATATTCGTGATGCTGTAGACGCTGCGAAAGAAACGATGCGTCTTACGGGACGTCCGACCTTACTCTTTGTCGATGAGGTGCATCGGTTTAGTAAAAGTCAGCAGGATGCCTTTTTGCCTCACGTCGAGTCAGGGCTCTTTATTTTTGTTGGGGCAACGACCGAAAATCCAAGCTTCGAAGTGAATTCTGCCTTATTGAGTCGGTCAACGGTATATCAATTACAGAGTCTTAAATACGATGAGGCGACTTTCTTACTTGAGCGCACTCTAAAAAAAGAATTCCCTGACTTAACGGTGACCGATGACGCAATAGGGGTCATGGTCGAGCTCGCTGATGGGGATGCTCGGCGGTTACTGAATGCGGTCGACGTTGCCTGTACGATGGCGATGGAACGTCATATGACGGAGGTCGATGCTACGTTTTTGCGCAAGACATTGCCAACCACCCTTCGTCGTTTCGATAAAGGCGGTGACAATTTCTACGATCAGATTAGCGCCATGCATAAGTCTGTGCGTGGGTCTGATCCTGATGCAGCCTTGTATTGGATGTGTCGTATGCTTGACGGGGGATGTGACCCTCGTTACATTGTGCGACGAGTGGTGCGTATGGCTATTGAAGATATCTCTTTAGCTGATCCGCGTGCCACACAATTAGCTGTTGAAGCGGCAGAGATCTATGAGCGTCTAGGGTCGCCCGAAGGTGAGCTTGCGATTGCGCAGGCGGTAGTTTATCTAGCTTGTGCACCTAAGAGTAACGCGGTCTATAACGCCTATAACGCGGTGCGAGCGTTTGTCAAAACGGATCGTAGTCGTCCGGTACCTTTATATCTTCGTAACGCCCCTACCAAACTCATGAAGGATCTTGGTTATAAGGATGGCTATCGATATGCCCATGATGAACCCAGTGCCTTTGCAGCGGGTGAGGTGTATTTGCCTGAGGGCTTAGAAGGTATGAAATGGTATAAGCCTGTAGACCGAGGTCTTGAAATTAAGATCTCTGAAAAACTTGCTCGCCTTGAGGCCTTAAATCAAGAAGCTCGTCGCCAAGGTAAGGCACGACGTCGTGGCCAAGGAATTTGAGGCAATATTTGCCTTTTCTCCGATAAAAGGGGAAAATTAAAAGATTGACTTCTGACTGCTGACTTTTATGTCAGCGATTTTAAAGGTAAACATAATGCTCGACCTGACGATGCTGCGTAAGCAGCTCCCTGAAGTGGTTGCCCGTCTTGCTACGCGCAACTTTACTTTCCCAGAACAAGAATTCAACGAACTTGAAGCTGCTCGCAAAACCGTGCAGACCAAGACCGAAGATCTGCAGCAAAAGCGCAATACGCTTTCCCGTCAGATTGGCATGGCTAAGAAGAATGGTGAAGACGCTTCTGCCTTGATGGCTGAAGCTGCTCAGATTCCTGAAGAACTTTCTAAGCTTGAAGCTGAACTTGAAGATATCCGTACGCGCTTGAACGATATGATGCTCAGTATCCCGAACCTCCCGCACGAAAGCGTGCCTGTGGGTAAGGACGAAACGGAAAATGTTGAAGTTCGTCGCTGGGGTACGCCACGTCAGTTTGATTTCGAAGTCAAGGATCATGTGGACGTGGGTAGCCCGCTTGGTCTCGACTTTGATACGGCCGCTAAGGAATCGGGTAGCCGCTTTGCCTTTATGCGTGGTCAGATCTGTCGTTTGCACCGTGCTTTGGCTCAGTTCATGCTTGACACGCACACGCGTGAAAATGGCTATATCGAATGCTATACCCCGTATATTGTGTCGGCTTCCACGATGCAAGGTACGGGGCAGTTGCCTAAGTTCGAAGAAGATCTTTTTGCCGCTAAGAAAGGTGGTGCTTATGGCGATCAGGAACAGATGTATCTTGTTCCGACCGCTGAAGTGACCCTTACGAACCAGGTCGCTGGCATGATGATGAGCTACAAGGATCTACCGCTCAAGGTGACCGCTCATACGCCGTGCTTCCGTTCTGAAGCTGGAGCTTATGGTCGTGATACCCGCGGTATGATTCGTCAGCACCAGTTCGATAAGGTCGAAATGGTTCGCATTGTTCGTCCAGAACATTCTTATGACGATCTCGAAGAAATGACGCGTAATGCTGAAGGTATTCTTCAGAAGTTGGGTCTTCCCTATCGTGTTGTTGCTTTATCGACGGGTGATATGGGCTTTGGTGCCACGAAGACCTATGACCTTGAAGTCTGGTTGCCAGCTCAGAATACCTATCGTGAAATTTCGTCCTGCTCCAACTGCGAAGCTTTCCAGGCTCGCCGTATGGGTGCTCGCTTTAAGGACGAAAATGGCAAGACGCAGTATGTTCATACCTTGAATGGTTCTGGTCTTGCTGTGGGTCGTACGATGGTCGCCGTGCTTGAAAACTATCAGAATGCAGATGGTTCTGTGACGGTGCCTGAAGCACTCCGTCCGTACATGGGCGGTGTTGAAGTGTTGCGTCCGACCGAAGAAGGTCTCTTTGCTCACTAAATTTCCGATGAAGTCAATAGATTGAGATCGATAAAGGGGGTACGTTTTTTTCTTACCCCCTTTTTTTCAGAGCCTGTTCGTTGACAAAACAAGATAGGTTCTGTAAGATTTATCCTCTATTCATCAGCAGATGATGGAAGGATGGCAGAGAGGTCGAATGCGCCGGACTCGAAATCCGGTATACGGTTATACCGTATCGTGGGTTCAAATCCCACTCCTTCCGCCAGGTTACAGATGACCCAGCAGATGAGCCTGAGTCATGGTTGACGCAACATAGGTCAACACAGATAGGGATCCCGTAGAGCACTCAGGCCTGCGGGATCTTTCTTTTGTTTGCTGCATTTCTTACAATGAGCGCAGTTTCTGCTTCAATTTGCTGTCGATATGCCCTCTACAGATCCTCAATACATCATCGAGGCTGCCCTTTTAAGCGCGCAGCGTCCTGTGTCGGTGCGAGATCTGCGTCGGTTATTTGACGATCGGTTGAGTGCTAAAACGGTCAAAGAACATCTGTTAAGTCTTCAAGCCTTTTGGGCTTTTCGAGCCATGGTCTTAGTGGAGTTGACGGATGGATGGCGGTTTCAAACAGCTGTCGACGCAGGCCCATTTTTACTTCGACTTTCTGACGAAAAACCTCAGCGATATACTCGTGCTGCCATGGAGACGTTAGCCATTGTGGCTTATCGTCAACCGGTTACTCGTGGTGATATTGAAGAGTTACGTGGCGTAACGATTAATCCAGCGACATTACGTCAGTTTGAAGAAAGAGGCTGGATTGAAACGGTAGGGTACCGTGAAAGTCCAGGTCGACCAGCTTTACTAGGTACCACGAAACAATTTTTGAATGACCTCGGTCTCAAAAGTCTTGCAGATCTGCCAAGTCTTGATGCCGAGACTTTACCCGACATTTTTTTGTCGGTGGGAGATCCGCGAGACGCGGTGACGGACGAAGAGCTTGTGCCTCTTCAGAAGGAGATTGATTTTGAGAAACACGAATAATACGCGCGGCCGTCGTCCGCAACAGAATGAGCGTAAGCGTACGCCGTTTCGTCGTCCTGGCGAAGGGAATCTCCCGCGCACGCGGCGCCAGCGTGATGAAGCACCGTTTTCTGAACGCGCCGATTTAGCGTCTCCACGCACTGCCTTTGGTCATATGGAAGCTGAGGCGGATGGTTACGCTGGTTTTGCTGATCGCCCGATCGCGCTAGATATTATTGACCGTGCACGTAAGCAGCAGAGTCCGATGGATTTACCGACCGAAAAGCTGCAGAAGGTGTTGGCTGAGGCTGGTCTTGGTTCTCGTCGTGACATGGAAGCCTTAATTGCTTCGGGTGTCGTTACTGTGAATGGGCAGACGGCCACGGTGGGTGATCGTGTGACGGTTGCCGATATGATTCGTGTTGAAGGTCGTTTGGTTCGCCGTAATATGCAAGCGTCTTCGACGCCGCGTGTGCTGATGTACCACAAGATGGCGGGCGAAATAGTCTCTCGTGATGACCCAGAAGGTCGTCCGTCAGTCTTTGCTCGATTGCCGCGTGTGTCTGGCGCTCGATGGGTTGCTGTTGGTCGTTTGGACTTTAATACCGAAGGTTTGTTGCTCTTTACGACGTCGGGCGCTTTGGCCAATCGTTTGATGCATCCCCGTTACGAAATTGATCGCGAATACGCGGTGCGTGTGATTGGTGAACTCGAAGCCGAACAGATGCTTCAGTTGCAGCAGGGTATTGAACTCGAAGACGGGATCGCAAAGTTCGATAAGCTTGAAGACCAGGGCGGTACTGGGATGAATCATTGGTATCTCGTCCAAATCCGCGAAGGTCGTAACCGCGAAGTGCGGCGTATGTTTGAAGCGGTAGGCATGACTGTTTCACGCTTGATTCGTGTTCGCTATGGTGCGGTCTCTTTGCCGAAGTCGTTACCTCGTGGCAAGCGCATGGAGTTGACGCCAGAAGAAGTTCGCGCTTGGATGTTGGATCTTGACGAAGCCGAAAAGAAGATGGCCGCAACGGCGCCCGCGAAGGCTGAAGCTAAGAAAGCTGAAAAGGCTGTCGCTCGTGAAAAGGCGCGTGCCCGTGCGCGTGCTCAAGCCGAGGAAGAAGCCCGTGAAGCTCGTCGTGGTACGCGCTTTAAGTCGGGACGTTCTGACCGCACAGGCGTTCCTCTTTGGGAGGCTCGCGATATGAGTGATCGTCCGACGCAACGGCGTCGTCAGAGCGGACGTCAATAATAAGAGAGTCCCATCCTGTGATGGAGAAAATGCGCTTTAGGCACTTGCACGGGGGCGTGTTTTCTCCTACAATCAGGAGCATTCATGAAAACCCTTGACGGTATGATTCGTACGCTTCTTGAGCAAACGTGAGATTGCGTGTTTTCATTGAAGATGTTCAGGCAGTTTTGCGATGTGAGGCAAGACTGTTACCCTGCCGGAAAGAGAATCCCGAGGCCGCGTTGAAATATTCAAACGCTCAAGGCTGTAGACGGATCGCCGACAACAAAGGGTTTCAAATGGGCGTTTGCCCATTTTTTTTTGGAATTTTTCAGGATGACCTATGTGATTTGGTCATCCACTCGCTCATTGCAGTGGAATTCATGACGATTCCTCTGCCCAAGCCGGTCTAGTGACGATCGGTTGTTTTTTCAAAAGGAAGTTTGATCAATGACCAATTCCGGAGCGCTTAACGAGCTCGTTGAACGTACCGTGGAAGGTATGGGTTATGAGTTCGTGGAACTTGAATACCTTGCCCGCGGTTTGGTTCGCGTTACGATCGATACGACCGCTGAAGGCGGTATTTCGCTTGAAGATTGCGAACGTGTGAGCGATCAGCTCAGCCATCTTTTTACGGTGGAAGATATTCCCTACGAGCGTCTTGAAGTGTCTTCGCCTGGGGTTGAACGCCCATTGAAGCGTGCTCGTGACTGGGATCGTTTTGTTGGCGAACTGGCTCATGTTGAGCTTTTTGCCCCGCTTCGTGCCGAAGGCTTCCCTGAAGCCGGTCGTCGTAAGCTCGAAGGTCGCATTGTGGGCATCGAAGGTGAGTCTGGCGATGAAGTCATTACGTTTGACTTCTTTGAAGTAGACATCGCACGTACGCCGAGCGCCGCTGCGCTTCGCAATCGTAAGAAGAAGACCGCCGACGTGCCGCCTGTCCGTGTGACTTTCCCGCTCTCTGATGTGGATCGTGCCAATCTTCTCGCTGAATTGAACTTTAGAGGTTAAATGCCATGAACTGCCGTGAAATGCTCGCGCTTGTCGATGTGCTCGCAAGCGAAAAGAATGTTGCTAAGGATACCGTTTTCGGTGTCCTCGAAGCTGCGCTTGCTAGCGCTGTGAAGAAGACTCAGTTCCCCGGTGAAGATGCTGACGTGGTTGTCCATGTTGATCGTGTGACAGGTGAATTCAAGGCTGCTCGCCGTTGGCTCGTGGTGGCTGACGATGAAGGTCTTCAGGAACCGGATCGTCAGGAAATGTATTCTGACGTGACGGATGAATATCCTGAAATCCAGCCTGGTGACTTCATTGAGCGTGAAATCGAAGTGATTGACGTTGATACGACGGGTCGTCGATTTGCTCAAGATGCTAAGCAGGTTATCTTGCAGCGTCTTCGTGATGCCGAACGTGAACAGATTCTCAAGGAGTTCTTGGCTCGTAACGAAAGCATCGTGACTGGTACGATCAAGCGTATTGACAAGGGCGATGCCATTGTTGAAATCGGTCGCTTGGAAGCTCGCTTGCCGCGTAGCCACATGATCCCGCGCGAAAACCTTCGTACGGGTGACCGCGTGCGCGCCTATGTTGATCACGTTGGTGAATCCAACAAGGGTCAGCAGGTCTTCTTGTCTCGCACGTCGCCTGAATTCATTAAGAAGCTCTTCGAACTCGAAGTGCCTGAAATTGAAGAAGGTTTGCTTGAAATCAAGTCTGCTGCACGTGACCCGGGTATCCGCGCTAAGATCGCCGTGTATGCTCGCGACCGTCGTATCGACCCGATCGGTACCTGCGTTGGCATGCGTGGTTCTCGTGTGAATGCCGTGACGAATGAGCTCGGTGGTGAACGTGTTGACATCGTGCCTTGGAATGAAGATCCAGCTCAGTTCGTGGTGGGTGCTCTTGAACCCGCTAAGGTTCGCTCGATCGTGATGCTTGAAGAAACGCACACGATGGAAGTGGTGGTTGACGAAGAGAATCTTGCCATCGCTATTGGTCGCTCTGGTCAGAACGTTCGCTTGGCCTCCGATTTGACGGGGTGGCAGATCAACATCATGACCGAAACGGTCGCTGCTCAGAAGCGCGATGAAGAAGTGGCTAAGATCCGTGCTGAATTCATGGATAGTCTTGATCTCGACGAAGCAGTTGCTGATGTGTTGATTGGTGAAGGTTTCTGCTCGATCGAAGAAATCGCTTATGTGCCTGAAAAGGAACTCTACGCGATCGAAGCGTTCGACCAAGAAACGGTTGATGAATTGCGCCAGCGTGCCCGTAATAAGTTGCTCGCCGATGCGATTACCCGTGAAGAAAATCTTCGCAAGGCTGATGAACCGTTGCTCGGCCTTGAAGGCATGGATAACGATCTCGCTAGCAAGCTCGTGAGTCAGGGTGTAAAAACGCTTGATGACTTGGCTGAGCTCGCGACGGATGACCTCGTTGAAATGACGGGCATCGAAGCGGATCGTGCTAGCGATTTGATCATGCGCGCTCGTGAACATTGGTTCGAATAACTAGCGGTTACGTTCTATGGGGGGGCTTAAGCAGTAAGGCGAAGACGGCACCCCGACTTAGGGTGATAAGTCAAATCAACATAGTCTTTGACCGCGAATAGATTAATCGTCGTGTGTCCAACTTTTGAAGGCTGATGGCCTTCTAGGTGAGGATAGACACGGCAGATGTACGCCGTTTAGGGATGGTACGTTGTTTCAAACGATGTGCTTATCCGACGGGTGCATCAAGGAGTAAGGAATTTATGGCCAGCAAAACGGTAAACGAATTTGCGCAGGATCTTAAAGTGGCTGCCAAGACACTATTGGCGCAACTTAAGGCTGCAGGTGTCGATAAGGCGAGTGAATCAGATGTGCTCAGCGAAGCTGATATGGCTCGTCTGCTTGACAGCCTCCGCGTAGAACGTACGCAAAGCTCTCAGCGCAAGATCACTGTTACCCGCAAGGAACAGAGCGTCGTTAAGCAGCAGGATGGCTCGGGTCGCGCTCGTGCGATTCCTGTTGAAGTGCGTCGCAAGCGCGTATTCGTAAAGAACCCGCAGGTTCTTGCCGAGGAAGCTGCACGTGTCGCAGAAGAGGCACGTCTGGCCCGTGAGGCTGCTGAAAAGGCAGCCGCAGAGAAGGCTGCTGCTGAGGCACGTGCCCGCGAAGAAGCTGAAGCTCGTGCTCGTGCAGAAGCCGAGCGTCGTGCTCAGGAAGCCCGTGCCCGCGAGGAAGCTGAGCGTAAGGCCGCTCAGGAACGCGCGGAAGCCGCCCGTCGTGAAGCTGAACAAGCCCGTGCCCGTGAGGAAGCTTTGAAGAAAGAACAGGAAAAAGATGCAGCCGCTTTGAAGGCTGCCCGCCGTGAAGCGGAAAAGGCCAAACTCGATGCAGAAGTGGCCGCTGCGACTGCCAAACGTATGGAAGCGGAAGCTGCTGAACGTAAGCGTCGTGAAGAAGCCCGTCGTAAGGCGGAAGAAGAAGCCCGTAATATTCGTGCCATGATGTCGCGTAAGAGCGGTGTGATGACGGCCAAGAAAGCCGCTAAGAATGCCGAAAAAACGGAAAAGATGGCTGAAAAGGCACCGGCTAAGCAGGAAGAACGTCGCCCGAATAAGGGTGAAAGTAAGCCTGCTACTGAAAAGGAAGCTAAACAGAAGAAGCCTAACCGTAATCCGCGTCCAGCCGCTGAAGCACCATCTACGAACAACAATGAAGGTGGCCGTAAGGGTCATCCGTCTGATCGTAAGAAGGGCAACAAGAATAACAACGATCGTTATGCTGACGAAGGCCAGCATCGCCGTACGATCAAGACGCGCGGTGATGATGATAGCGGTCAGACGGGTTGGCGTACTGCTCGCGGTCGTCGTAGCCAGGATCGCAACCGCCATGCTGAACCAGTTCAGCAGGTTCAGGAACAGATCGTTCGTGAGGTCCAGGTGCCTGAAACCATCAGTGTGGCTGACCTGGCCTACAAGATGGCCGTGAAGGCGACTGAAGTCATCAAAACTTTGATGAAGATGGGGCAGATGGTAACGATTAACCAGATGCTTGACCAGGATACGGCCATGCTCATCGTCGAAGAAATGGGTCATCATGCGATCGCCGCTAAGCCGGACGATCCTGAAGCCATCCTTGGCGAATTGCAGACCACGGAATATCCAGCCTTGCCGCGTCCGCCGGTCGTGACCATCATGGGGCACGTCGACCACGGTAAGACGTCCTTACTTGACTACATCCGTCGTGCCAAAGTGGCTGCTGGCGAAGCTGGTGGTATTACCCAGCATATCGGTGCTTATCACGTCAAGACGCCGCGCGGTATCGTGACCTTCCTCGATACACCGGGCCACGAAGCCTTTACGGCCATGCGTGCTCGTGGTGCTCAGTCGACTGACGTGGTCATTCTCGTGGTGGCTGCTGACGACGGCGTGATGCCGCAGACGAAGGAAGCTATCGCTCACGCTCGCGCTGCTGGTGTGCCGCTCGTGGTGGCGATCAACAAGATCGATAAGCCCGAAGCCAATCCTGAACGCGTTAAACAGGAACTCGTTGCGAACGACGTGATGCCTGAAGAATGGGGCGGCGACGTGCCGTTCTGCCCTGTCTCTGCTAAGCAGGGGACGGGTGTGGACGAATTGCTCGAAAACGTGTTGCTCCAGGCTGAAATGCTTGAACTTAAGGCACCGGTTGATGGTCCTGCACGCGGTATCGTGATTGAATCTCGTCTTGACAAGGGGCGTGGTCCTGTGGCTTCTATTCTTGTTCAGGGCGGTACGCTCCACCGTGGCGACATCGTTTTGGTGGGTCAGGAATTTGGTCGCGTTCGTGCCATGATCAACGAACTCGGCAAGGCTCAGCAGGCTGCAGGTCCTTCTATCCCGGTCGAGATCCAGGGGCTCTCTGGTGTTCCGGCTGCTGGTGACGAAGTGTTCGTGCTTAATGACGAACGTAAGGCTCGCGAAATTTCGCTTTTCCGTCAGGGCAAGTACCGTGACCAGAAGTTGGCTAAGCAGCACGCCACCAACTTGGCTAACCTCTTTGCTGGTGCCAATGAAGGTGAATTCAAGACCTTGCCGCTTATCATCAAGGCTGACGTTCAAGGTTCTCAGGAAGCGCTTATCCATGCGCTTACGAAGCTCTCTACGGACGAAGTGCGCGTTCAGGTTGTCCACGCCGCTGTGGGTGGTATCTCTGAATCCGACGTTAACTTGGCCGCTGCCTCTTCGGCTGTCATCATCGGCTTCAATGTCCGCGCTGACGCCCAGGCTCGTAAGGTTGCAGAAACCGAAGGTATCGACATCCGCTACTACAACATTATTTACGATGCCGTGGATGATGTGAAGGCTGCTTTGGGTGGTATGCTTTCGCCTGAACGTCGCGAATCTTCTTTGGGGCTCCTCGAAATCCGTCAGATCATTCGCGTGCCAAAGGTTGGCAATATTGCTGGTTGCCGTGTGCTCGAAGGTGTGGTCCGCCGCAACGCCTCTGTCCGTTTGTTGCGCGACAATGTGGTCATTTGGACGGGCGAACTTGCTTCTTTGAAGCACTTCAAGGATGACGTCCGCGAAGTTCAGGCCGGTCAGGAATGCGGTCTCTCCCTCAAGGGTTATGACGATATCCGCGAACTTGATCAGCTCGAAATTTTCGAAGTGACCGAAGTGGCTCGTACGCTCTAAGCCTTGAAAATCAAGGGGAGGTTACCTTTACAAGGTGGCTTCCCCGTGTTTGTCTCAAAGAGAAGCATTTAATGAAACAAAAGAAACCTGGTCGCTCCCTTCGAGTGGCCGATCAGATCGCTCGCGATCTCGCTGTATTGATCCCGAAAGAAGTTCGCGATCCCCGTGTTGGGCTTGTGACGATTACGGGTTGCGAGATTACGCCCGACTATGCGCACGCTAAGGTGTTCTTTACGGTCCTCGGGAGTGATCCTGCTGTCTGTGAAGAAGGGCTCAATGCCGCTGCAGGGATGTTGCGCAATCATCTGTTCCGTAAGCTCACGATTCATACGGTGCCGACTTTGCACTTTGCGCATGACGACAGTGTGAACCGCGGTTTCGAAATGGATGCGCTTATTCGTAAGGCGATGAGCGAAACCAAGTCTAACGAGGAGCAATAAGTGGCCAAGCGTGGCGATCCGATCGATGGCGTGATGCTCTTTGATAAGCCCTATGGCATGAGTTCCAATGCGGCGGTTCAAACCGTGCGTCGTCGAATCAATGCACAAAAGGCTGGGCACACGGGTACCTTGGATCCAATGGCAACAGGCTTGTTGCCGTTGTGCTTTGGGAATGCGACGAAATTTTCGGCCGACCTTCTTCATGCTGATAAAGGTTATACCGCTCGTGTGAAGTTGGGCGAAGTCTCAGAAACGGGCGATGCCGAAGGTGACATCATTGAGCGTCACGAAGTCAGTGTGACGTTTGAACAACTCACAGAGGTCGTTGGTCGCTTTTTGGGTGATATCATGCAGGTGCCGCCCATGTATTCGGCCTTGAAGGTGAACGGTCGTTGCTTATATCAGTTAGCACGTGAAGGGGAAACGGTTGAGCGTGCCCCTCGTGCGGTCACGATTAAGTCGATCGAAGCCTCTGACTTCGATGGCACATCATTTACTTTGACTTGCTTGGTTTCAAAAGGTACCTACATTCGCGTCTTGGCTGAAGACATTGGTCGAGCTTTAGGATGTGGCGCACATTTAACGGCTTTACGTCGTACGCGTGTGGGTGAACTCACGCTTGATCGTGCGGTGAGTTTAGAAACCTTAGATGCATGCGAAGGTCCTGAGGTCGCACGCCAACATTTATTGGGCGCAGATGCGCTCTTGTCAACGCTTGAAGCGGTTCATCTTGATGAAATGCAGATGACACGCTTTATGACGGGACAACGCCTGGCTCTCGGGCTTACAATGCGAGGGCGCGTCCGTGTATACGGACCGAACAAGATGCTGCTCGGAACAGCCCTGGTCAATGACCGTGGCGTTCTTGAGCCTGAACGATTAATTGCACATTAATTCACAACGAGAAAAACATGACTCGAGCGATTCGTAATATTGCGATCATTGCGCACGTTGACCACGGTAAGACCACAATGGTGGACTGCCTGCTTCGCAGCGCCGGTACGTTCCGTGCCAATCAGCAGGTGGCTGAACGCGTGATGGACTCCAATGACTTGGAACGTGAACGCGGCATTACTATTTTGTCGAAAAACTGCGCCGTCGAATACGAAGGGACGCACATCAACATCATCGACACCCCGGGGCACGCTGACTTCGGTGGCGAAGTGGAACGTGTGCTCTCGATGGTTGACGGTGTGCTTTTGCTCGTCGACGCCGTTGAAGGCCCTATGCCGCAGACTCGCTTCGTGACCCGTAAGGCTTTGGCTCAGGGTTTGAAGCCGATTGTGGTGGTGAATAAGATTGACCGTCCGGGTGCTCGTCCGGATTGGGTTGTGAACCAGACGTTTGACCTTTTCGATAAGTTGGGCGCGACGGAAGACCAGTTGGACTTTCCGGTGGTCTATGCCTCCGCTTTGAATGGTTTTGCTGGTGAAACGACCGACGTTGAAGAATTGAAGAAGATCGGCAACATGCGTGCCGTCTTTGATAACGTGATCAAGCACGTGCCTGTTCGTGACGACGATCCTGATGCACCGTTGATGCTTCAGATCTGCTCGCTCGACTACTCGAGCTATGTTGGTAAGATTGGTATTGGTCGTGTTCATCGTGGCCGTATTCGTCCGAACATGGACGTCGCCATCATGAATGGCCCAGAAGATACGCCTAAGCGCGTGAAGATCAATCAGATCCTCAAGTTCGAAGGTCTTGACCGTATGCTCGTCGATGAAGCCGAAGCTGGTGACATCGTGCTTGTGAACGGTATTGAAGAACTCGCAATTGGTACGACGATTACTGACCTTCAGCAGCCGCAAGCTCTGCCGATGCTCAAGGTTGACGAACCCACCCTTACGATGAACTTTCAGGTGAACTCTTCTCCGTTGGCTGGTCGTGAAGGCAAGTTTGTGACCTCTCGTCAGATCCGTGAACGTCTCGAACGCGAATTGAAGTCCAATGTGGCTATGCGCGTTCGCAACACGTCCGACGAAACAGTTTGGGAAGTGGCTGGCCGTGGTGAACTTCACCTCACGATTCTTCTTGAAAACATGCGTCGTGAAGGCTTTGAATTGGCCGTTTCTCGTCCGCGCGTTCTTTTGAAGGAAATCGATGGCGTCAAGATGGAACCGTATGAACTCTTAACGGTTGACGTTGAAGAAGAACATCAGGGTTCTGTGATGGAAGAACTCGGCCGTCGTAAGGGCGATTTGCAGGATATGCAACCCGATGGTAAGGGGCGTGTTCGTCTCGAATATCGTATCCCTGCCCGTGGTTTGATTGGCTTCCAGAGCCTCTTCATGACCATGTGCCGTGGTACCGGTATCATGAGCCACGTGTTCGATGACTACGGTCCGATTAGCCGTGGTGACATCGGCGAACGTCGCTCTGGCGTGATCATCTCTCAGGACGACGGTGATGCCGTGGCCTATGCGCTCTGGAAGATTCAGGAACGTGGCCGTCTCTTCGTCTCTCCGGGCGACAAGCTCTACGAAGGTATGATCATCGGTGAACACGCTCGTGAAAACGACATCGTGGTGAACCCGATCCGTGGTAAGCAGCTCACGAATATTCGTGCTTCTGGGACTGACGAAGCCATCCGCTTGGTGCCGCCGGTTAAGCTCACGCTTGAAAGCGCTGTGGAATTCATTAACGACGACGAACTCGTCGAAATCACGCCGCATTCGATCCGTCTGCGTAAGCGCTATCTGAAGGACTTCGAACGTAAGCGTGCTGCTCGCGCTGATAAGAGCGAATTTGGTAATGAGTAAAAAGAAGAGCAAAGCGGCTAAGACGGTTTGCCCCTGTGGGAGCGGACTTTCGTTTGACGCTTGCTGCGGTCGTTGGTTGGCAGGGGAACCTGCCCCAACACCAGAAGTACTCATGAGAAGTCGTTATGTTGCGTATGTGCTCGAGAACGATCAGTACGTACTTGAAACATGGGCAACAGAAACGCGACCCGAAGTGCTTTTTGAGCCTGGTGAAGTACGACCTAAATGGTTGTCGTTAACGGTTCTAGAAGCCCGCGAAGCGGGCGATGAAGGTTTTGTGCATTTCATTGCGCGGGGACGAACTTCTCAAGGGGCTTTTAAGCTTGAAGAAAAAAGCCAATTTCGCCGTGAAGACGGACGTTGGCTTTATGTCAAAGGCCACTTTGAGTGACGCTTTTTGCTGATAACGAATAAGCCGCCCGCCGTGGGCGGCTTCTTTTTTGAGACGAATTGTGATGAGCCTCAATCCTGAAGATTGGCGTTTTACTGTTGCGCCCATGCTCGATTGGACTGACCGACATTGTCGTTATTTCCATCGCTTGCTTTCTACTCGTGCCCGTCTATATACCGAAATGGTGACCACGGGCGCCATTATTTTTGGTGATCGTGATCGGTTGTTGGGCTTTTCGCATGAAGAGCATCCAGTTGCTTTGCAGTTAGGGGGATCGTCCCCGGCGGATTTAGCGAAGTCTGTCGAGATTGCTTCGGCTTACGGTTACGACGAATATAACCTTAATTGCGGCTGCCCTTCAGAACGTGTTCAAAAGGGGAGTTTTGGGGCTTGTTTGATGCTTGAACCTCAAGTGGTAGCGGATTGCGTCCGCGCGATGCGCGATGTGACCGATAAGCCCATCACTGTCAAGCATCGTATTGGTGTCGATGATCACGTGGATTACAGTTTTGTGCGTGACTTCGTTGGGACTGTCTATGAGGCAGGGTGTCGTATCTTTATTGTGCACACGCGTTCTGCTTGGCTTAAAGGATTGTCCCCCAAAGAAAATCGTGAAATTCCCCCTTTAAAACGTGATGTGGCCTATGCCTTAAAAAAAGATTTTCCAGATACGATCATGCTGATTAACGGTCAAATCAATACGGTGAGCGAATCGAAGACGCTGATTGATGAGGGCATGGACGGCGTGATGGTGGGTCGTGCGGCCTACCAAAATCCGTGGATGTTGACAGGGGTAGATGAGGTACTTTATGGCGTTGAACATGGGGTGACACGCTTAGCCTGTGTTCGTCAAATGACAGAGTATCTTGTAACGAATTACCCAGAGGATATTCATGCGATTCGCGCAGTGGCACGACACATGAATGGGTTGGCACAAGGATTACCAGGTGCACGTCGCTGGCGTCAGGTGTTGTCAGACCCCGCAGCCATTCGTACCCATGGCCCACGACTTCTTACTTATGCGTGGGAAGAGGCCTTCGGGGAAGGTTAAAACCAAAAGAGCGTGATGGATGGATCCCGCTCTTTTGCTATGGTATGCCCAGCATGGGCGCGTTCTAACGGGGGAAAGTCTCGAGCGCAGGAGGTAGCATCAAGCGCATAGCCGGAGGCAAGGGTGTCCATCGCAAGACGGAATCTGAAGGAAGCCCGAGGCAAACCGCTGATCCGATGAACAAGAATCACTTTAGGCATACAAGGATGGGTAAGGTTGCCATACAAACCGAAGCCCTAAGCTACACGGAATCCGGGGTGTACATGTGGCGGATACATGGCGGGAAAGAACGCGATCTACCTGGGGAGATCTCACAGACGGCGGAGTAAAGCTTGCTGTGAAAAGTCAGCAGAGAGCATAGTAGTCGGTCCAGTAGCCGATGAAGGCTCTGGGATGAGGGTACGAAAAATAGATCTGATAGCAATGTACACCAAAGAATTTCGCATCAACGCAACCAAGCTAGTTGTGGACGAACATCGTCCTGCAACCTCTGTGGCTGAAGAGCTCAATATAAGCCTTAAGACTTTGTACAGTTGTGTTAAACAGTCATGTCAGACAAACACGATTCTGTAACCGCTGAACAAGCAGAAACCGCTCGTTTGCGTGCAGAACTCCAGAAAGCCCGTGCAGAGATTTTGCTATTAAAAAATTCGCGGCGTACCTCTCGAAAAACGGGCTCTGAGGTACGCCTTTATTAAGGAGTCCCTTGGTGACATTGAACAGAGAGGGATTCCGATAAGCCTGAGATGTCAGATACTGGAGGTTAGTGTTAGCGGCTATCACAGCTGGAAAAAAACGCAAAATCACACCCTCGCACAAGAAAAAGATCGTATCTTCAGAAACGTTACTAGGGCAAGCAAAGATCATCCGAGAAGAGATCGGATATCCTGTGTATCTCAATCTCTTGAAATGGGATTTTGCTCCTGGGGTTCTAAACCGAGCTTGGGTAAGCGATATTACATACTTGCCAACACCTGATGGATGGGCGTTCCTAGCTACAGTTATAGATCTTGGTAGCTGGCGAATTTTGGGATGGGCTATAGATACATCCATGACTGTATCGCTTGTTTTTGCTTAACATGGCTGTAGAAACACGTGGTGAGAAGGTAGTAGCTGGAACCATTACGAGGTACTCAGTATTGCTCTCGTCGTTTCCAAACACCTTGATATGCTATGTTCAATGAGCGAGGTCGGGCAGTGTTGGGATAACGTGCCAGGTGAGGTTATATGGAGTTCTTTGAAGCGCGAAACTCTCATTGGCAGAAAACGGTTTGACCGCTATGTGGATGCTGTTGAAACCGTCATCAACTGGATCAATATCTATAATACGAAGAGACCACACTTGACAATTAACATGATGAGCCCTCTTGACTATGAAGTACAGCTACACAACCATGCTCAAGGGGTGGACTTTTAACTCGAAATCATCAGATCCAAATTTCGCCCCTACCCTAGAGGAGGCGTGGAAACTAATTCCACGCCTCCTACTCAATGATGACTAGGCGTTATTGACGTTGTGTCGTACGCTTTGGATGCTGTTTAGCCTTCGTAGCTTTGGCACGTTTGGCTTCAGCGGTAGCGGCCTTACGGGCTTGCAAGGCACGAGCTCGTCGAGTGACTTCGCTTTCGTTTGCCTGTTCCCATGCTTCGCGTTTAGGACGAGACGCTTTGATCGCATCGGCAATGGCTTTGGCTGCAGTTTTGTTAAAGCGATATTGACTATCGCGAATGGGCCTATCTTTGAGCCACAAAATCGCAGGAATCACGCGTCGACCATTACGCTTATCCGTTTTTTCTTCAGCAAAGGCTGGAAGCAAATTCGTTTGATTGGCCGTCATGAGCCCGATGCTCAATGGGTCAATTTGGTCCGAGAAGGTAAACGTTAGCGTACGGGTACCGTTGACGTAGTGAAGATGCCATTGCGCTTCACCGATGGCATCAGGGGTTTTACGTTGACAGAAAATGGTGCCTGGCTTCGTTTGGTAGACCTTCACGTGACCTGTTTGTTCAGCTTCTACGGGATGACTACGGCGATTTTTGCGTACGGTTTTCTTTTGGATGGCTTTCGTAAAGCGTAAGCCAATAGGTTGTACGCCGTTGCCAGGTAATACGTTAAGGCAATAAGGCGTTTCTTTGGTAAAGCGCTGTGAAAAAGCTTCAATCGTGTCAGAGCCCGTAAAGGCGGTGGCACTCGTTGCAAGCAATTCGTTCTGTTTAACCCAGAGAGTCGTGGCATAGGCAATACTGCCTTCAGGGAAACGCTCTTCACCCATAAATAAAGCGGCATTCGTCGGCATATTGCCGCGGGTGCGTAAATAGTCACGAATTTCGTGATTGGAGACGTCGTAAGCTTCGAGGGTGACGTGAAGCTCCATGTGCTTAGAGCCATCAAACACGATAACAACGTGGTCGCCTTCAGGGCGTAGCAGAATAGGCTTTTCTGGGGGTAACCGTTGACCGTCACGCATTACACCCACTGCCCCCGATCCCCAAGTGAAACCATGGGGTTTGCCGAAGCGATAGTCTTCGACCACGGGATAAGCGTTATTTTCTCGAATGAGATCAGTAATACGGAATTGCGCACCTTCGTCGTCAGCAAAGAAAAAGACGCCATCCCCCTTAAAGGCATCGACGACAGGCATCGGGATACGTTTAGCTAAGGTCGGCGTGGCAGGGGCTGCTCTCGGTCCGAGATGGGTAAAGGTTGCCGGTTTGGCAGGTTCTTCAACGGGTTGATTGGTGGCACAGCCGGTTAACCAAAGCGCTGCAGCAGCGCTCATGGAACCAAGGAGTGTACGTCGAGTAAGAAGTACGGACATGTGCTTGATTGCCTCGTAGGTTGGTCAACGATCTAAATGTGATATTGGAATAGTTAGTTGAGCATAGCAATATCACGGCCATCTTGTGGCTTGAAGTTGGTTAGCAGATATGTCTGCGGTCTCTAAAAGCGCGTCAAATAATGGAATCTCCCATTGAGTGGTTGGCAATGGCGTTCGTGTCAGTGACCATTCGGCCTCAATCAGAAAACGCTGTGGTGAAGCGTCATATAGACGATGCCAATTAGCATGAATTTCAGCGCGTGCATCATAAAGACCATCGCATGATGGTATGGCATCGGACTTTTGCCCATTGGATTGACGATGTGTCGGCATCAAATTCCATAGGTGGTTATTGTGAAACCGTGCCCAAGGTAGGACGTGATCAACAGCCATGGTGTTGGCAGTGAGCTCTCGGCCACTCCAAATACAGTGAAGGCCATCGGTTGCGAGGGCGTGATGGTAGATTGATTGCGCAAAGCTTGTATCTCTTGCGGTGTCGCTAGGCATTAAGCGTACGACAATGTTGGCCATGGTTAGGGGCGTTTGAATTGCTGTGGAGAGGCTTTCAAATCTCGCTGAGAGTTTCGCCCACTCAAGGACGATACTGTCTTCAAGCCAAGGTGCGATGCGTGTGAGTTCGAGCCAAAGTTCGGCAGGAAAAGCCAGGTCGCCATAACGAGTGAATAGTGAACGGCGGTCAGTCTGGAGTGCACGTTTCGATAACCGTACTTGAGCGCGATGAAAAATAGGCTTGTCATCCTCGGTGATGTATTGCACGGGACCCTTAAACAGCGTTGTGACCACGTTATCAAAGAGTGTGGTGATGCATTGGTTTAGCGCGTCGTTACGAGTCGGTTGATTTAAGAGTTCTTCAAAGAGGCTGTAGCTTTGCGCACAATGCGTCATGACGGCTTGAAGGGCGACCTCAAAACCTAATTGGCGACCTTGATGGATTTGGCGAGGCATATAGCCGCCTTTTGCCAATTGCCAATAATCTCTGATCCAACGTTCGGCAATGAGTCCTACTGGGATGAGGGCTTCATCGTTTTCAAAGCGAACTAAGCGTGGCATGGTACGATTGATGTCGCACAGTGCTCGTAAGAGCGCCAATTTATAAGTGGCAGTTTTGGCATCGTTTTCAAGGATGCGACGAAAACGTTGATTTGCACGTTGGCTACCCGTTTCACGCAAAAAGACAAAGGTTGCCCAAGTGCAAGTAAAGCCAGGGGTGCCCGCGTCATCCGTTAAATGGCTGTCTGCAAGTCGAAACCCAATACGCTCAAAGGACTGAATGTAGTCGTATTTTTCACGCGTAAAGGTTTGCCGATCGGGCTCTCCTTGATGGTTTAAAGGTACGATCAGAATGACAAGGCCCTGCTCATCTGTGATTTGGTTGATAAAGCGAACGGTTTCGTGAAGCTCATGGTCAGTGAGGTGCTGTAAGACACCACAGGTATAGACCGCGCGAACTTTGTGGTTCGGTGTGGAGATGTGTTGCGCTAAAGCAGTTTTGTCTGAGGGTGAGGGTGGTAGGGGAAGGGACGCAAAACGCAGATGAGTCGAACCATCGTCGTGTAGTTGAGCGAGGTTTAAGAGCGCCTCACTACCGTCCGTTGCAATGACGTTGGCGCCTAATTGAGCTAAAAAACGTGCATCGCGCCCAGATCCACAGCCAAGCTCTAAGACGTCCGTTCCAGCAGGAATCCAGCGGGCAAGAAGTCGTTGAATGTCGGAAGTTTCTTGCGCTTCGTACCGATCGAAAAATTGTTGAGCGCGATCGTTGTAAGCGGGCGGTAACGGCATGCTCAACCTCACAAACGAATCATGCGACCAGGGTTCAGACGATTGTCTGGGTCAAAGGCGAGTTTCAGGGCCCGAAAAGCTGCGAGCTCTTCGGGCGACTTCGTGCGAGCAAGTTCGTCAGTTTTAAGACTACCTACCCCGTGCTCAGCGGCAATCGAACCCCCAACGGCAAGCACGCGGTCATGCACTATGCGGTGAATCGCTTCTTCGTGAGGAAAAGCTACGGCGCCAGGCCCTACATTAAAGTGAAGGTTACCGTCCCCAAAGTGGCCAAAGATACTCGGTTCAACGCCTGGGAATGCGTTTTGCAATGCTTCCACAGTGTCCGTAATAAACGTTGTCAGCTGTGAGCGAGGGACGCTGATGTCATGTTTGACGTTACCTCCTTGGCGCTTGACGGCTGAAGGAATCGTTTCGCGACATTGCCAGAACGCTTCACGGTCCGATTCGTCATAAGTCACCGCACCGTTTGTGATGATGCCCTGCTCTAAAAGCGGGGTGAGAATCTCTTCGAGACGTTGGGCGACCTCAGCGGTGTCGAGTTGCCAATCAGAAAGGTCTAAGAGGACTTGCCAATCGGCAACTTCAATAGGGGGGGTAAGCCCCGTGATCGCTTCGAGTGACGCTAAGGGGGCTCGGCCAATGAGTTCAAAGGCAGTGAGTCCTGGGCCACAAGCAGTTTCTAAGGCTTCAAAAAGGGGCTCAACATGGTCAAGCGACGCAGGTGTCACCCAAGCAGAGACTATAGCGCGCGGCATGGGTTCAATGGTCAAAATCGCTTCTGTGATAATGCCTAATGTGCCTTCTGACCCCACAAAGAGGTCTTTGAGGCTGTAACCCGCGTTGTCTTTACGTAAGCCACGCATGAGGTCTAAAACCTCCCCCGTTGCGGTGACAACTTTGAGACCTAGGACTTGGCGGCGTGCCATCCCATAGCGCAATACGTGTACACCGCCTGCATTTGTAGCAATGACCCCGCCCATTTGGCAAGACCCTTCAGCGGCTAGTGAAAGGGCAAGAAGGCGCCCTACTTTGGCCGCGGCATCTTGTGCATCTTGCAAAATGACACCTGCTTCAACGCGCATGGTGTTATTAATGGGATCTACCTCAAGAATGCGGTTCATACGGCTTAGCTGCAGAATCAGCGTACGTTCAGCTTCTTCGTCTGGGGCATTGGGTTCAGGGGTTGCACCCCCAACGTTACTGGTGTTGCCCCCTTGGGTGATCACGATGAGTTGATGTTGAGTCGCAACCTTGAGGACTGTCACCACATCCTCAGTGGAACCGGGGCGCACGAGCGCAATGGCTCGCCCTTGACGGCGCCCTCGACCATCAAGAGCCGCATTGGCAACTTCAACCGGATCAGTGATCACGACAGCTCTTCCAAGCTGAGTTTCGAGGGTATTAAGCGCTTTTTGAACGGAACCGGTGAACAATTTAGGTCTCCCACGATGATGGACGTTCTATTCATCATACCTATAAAACAAAGGTGGATGCACCTGCACGATGCATCCACCTCTTCAGACCCCCAATTACGCAACTCAAAAAGTAGGAGAGACCTTTCTGAGAGCACAGCTTCCGGGTGACCCCCGTAACCCTGGTGGAAGACTGCGTTGCGTTATCGTTGAATGTATATTGCCATAAATGAGAATGATTATCAATATAAAAAAGAAGGAAAACGGTCGGAATTCGACAAAAGTTTGATTTTTATCAAAAGAAAACCCGAAGTTTCGAAAAACTCCGGGTTCATGGTTCAGTGAACTTTAAAGAATTACTTCAAAGCTTCAAAGACGCGAGCAGTAATGGCATCGATGGCACCGAGACCAGAGATGGCACGGTACTGCGGTGCGGTCGTGTCGCCAGATTCGGCGAGACCACGATAGAAGCCCACCAAGGCTTCCGTCTGGTTGTGGTAAACCTCGAGGCGGTTGCGAACCACTTCTTCACGGTCGTCGTCACGTTGGATGAGCGGATCGCCCGTGACGTCGTCCTTACCTTCAACCTTTGGCGGGTTGTACTTGATGTGGTACGTGCGACCAGAGACCGGATCAACACGACGACCAGACATACGTTCAACGATTTCAGCGTCAGGCACCTGGATTTCGAGCACGAAGTCGATTGGGATACCAGCATCCTTCAGGGCTTCAGCCTGAGGAATCGTACGGGGAAAACCGTCAAAGAGGGCGCCATTAACAGCGTCAGGCTGAGCAAGACGATCCTTCACGAGGCCGATAATGATGTCATCAGAGACGAGCTGCCCCTTGTCCATCACAGCTTTGGCGGCCAAACCGAGCGGCGTACCAGCCTTGACGGCGGCGCGCAACATGTCACCCGTGGAAATCTGGGGAATGCCGAACTTTTCGCAGATGAACTTGGCCTGGGTACCCTTACCGGCACCAGGAGGCCCAATCAGAATCAGACGCATGGGAATGCTCCTTCGATTATAAGAATGAATGACGTCGTGCTCGATGTGGATTGTTGGGGTTCGGGGGAACGGGTGACAATCCACGTGACAAATGTCAGGAGAACGACGGGTAATAAAGAAATTTTAGCCCGAATCGTGTCGAAAACAAAGCGCTAATATTCAATAGCACCTTGGGCATAGGCCTGACGGACACGTTCAAGATCTTCGGCGGTATCAACGCCAGCGGGTAATGCTTCGTCGAGCACCATGACCGCAATGCGTTCACCATAGTAGAGGGCTCGCAACTGTTCCAGGCTTTCGAGCTTTTCAAGCGGTGCTTGAGCCAAGGTTGGGAAGCGACGAAGAAAACCGGCTCGATAGGCGTAGAGCCCTAAGTGATGTAAAGGTGCAAAACCTTCTGGCAACGTTTCACGGGTTTCACGAAAATGGTCGCGCGGCCATGGAATCGGCGCGCGAGAGAAGGTGAGAGCCGTCCCACGATCGTCTAAGATGACTTTCACGACATTGGGATTAAAAAAGCTTTCCACGTCGTGAATCGTGTGTGCTGCGGTAGCTATGGCGCAATCTGGGCGAGAGGCCAATAAGTCCGCGACGTCACGAATGACATTCAGCGGCATTAAAGGTTCATCTCCCTGCAAATTCACCACGATTTCATCATCGGCGAGGCCAATTTTTTCAACCGCTTCAGCTAGCCGATCGGTCCCTGTCGGATGATGAGGATCCGTCATGATGACGGTCAGCCTTTCAGCTTCACAAACTTGAGCGACTGTCGCATCATCAACCGCAACCACGACACGATGCGCACCACATTGAAGGGCACGTTCAGCGACGCGGACAATCATGGGTTTGCCTCCGATGTCTGCTAAAGGTTTATTCGGCAGACGCGAAGACTTGAGTCGTGCAGGAATGATTACAGTAAAGGACATGAAAGCCTCACTTGGGATCGAGTTTGCTAGCGCGATCGCTGTAGTGTTGTGCTTCGTGGTCCGTGAGTTCGCGGGCAGCATTGCGAAGCATGACGGGAATGTCGTGACGAATTTCATAAGCGAATTTGCAACGATGGCAAATGAGTTCGGCACGTTCACCGTCGCCCTTGAGTAAAGAACCCTTGCAAATGGGGCAGACGATTATGTCGTTAAGTTTGGTGGACATTGTGATAGAAGTCCCTATCAGAACGAAGAGAAACTCTTATTCTACCGTTCTACGATTGATTACTGTGAATCGATCTTTTCGTTCTCTATTTTGTATAGAATTTCAAACGGTTTTTCAGGTTCTTCTAGAGGGTCAAAGTAGAGTTGATCACCTTCTAAATAAAGCGGCGAAGTGACGTTATCGATAAAAAGCTGCCCAGTTCCTAATCCTTGCACGATACCAGTTGGCATCACCGCGGCAGCCCATTGTGCAATGGCGTTAAGCCCTATATTGGATTCAAGTGCCGAGGTTGCCCACGTGCCAATCCCGCGCGCAGCGGCGAGCTGCATCCAGGTGCAACACCCAGAGAAACTGCCATGAAGCGAAGGCTTCAAAATAATATAGGCAGGTTTGACGGTGTCAAGCATCTTGCTCATGTCGGTGATGTGATTAAGCCCGATGAGTTCTTCATCAAGGGCAATAGGGATGGGCGTCGTGTCGCACAGTCGACGCATAGCCTCCCATTGGCCGGCACGAATTGGTTGCTCAATAGAATGTAAGTCAAAGCGAGCCAGGGCTTTGAGTTTCTCTAATGCTTCATCAGGCGTAAAGGCGCCATTGGCGTCAACACGCAATTCAAGACGATGTGACGGAAAATGACGACGAATGCCTTCGAGTAACGACAGCTCGTCCTCAAAATCAATGGCACCAATTTTGAGCTTTAAGCAACGAAAGCCTTGTGCCATCTTTTCCTCGATGCGGGCATGCATTTCGTCGTGTGTGCCCATCCAAATAAGACCGTTGATCGGAATGCTCACACGACCTCTTGAAAACGGGGTATCCCAAAAACGCAGATGTCCGACGCGTAAGTGGGTTAGTGCTGTTTCTAATCCGAATCGAATCGACGGAAACTGATTGATCTCCGTCGAGGGCATCATGCCTGTCGTGGCGGTCTCATTTAAAAAGGTCTTGAGGCGCTCCGTATAATCAGGTATGTCATCGAAACTCAGTTTAGGTAAGGGCGCGCACTCGCCAATACCAACGTGCCCCGTTGATGGATCTTCAAGAACGACATAGTAAACCTGTCGCGTGAGATAGGTGCCTCGGGATGTACCCGCAGGCGCTTTAAACGTCAAAGTTTTTTCAATAAGACGAGCATTGAGCATAGCGGATCCTAAGGTTAAATGCGATTCATTAAAGCAACTTCATCCGTTCGCTTCATGGCGCGAAGTTCACGAATGTCAGTCTCTGGATTGGTAAAGATTTCAATGAGTTGAGGTTTCTGGCTTTGAAGAGCCATAAATGTGGGGAGCGTTGCCTTGAGCTCGTCGTATGAATGAATGGCTTCGTAATCAAACCCTTGATCTTCTGCCCAAGCTTTTGCCGTGGTTTGATGTTCGGCTGCGATAAAACATCGCCCATTTTCGTCTAAGGAGAGGCCTGGTAGCGCATGAAAAATTTCACCGCAGGCATTGTTGAGCAACACGATGCGTAAATGAGGGATCCCCATTTTGGCGACATTCAAGAGAGCATTCATGTCATAAAAGAAACTCAGATCACCAATCATCATGACGTTGAGTCGACGGTCGGCGGCGGCAAAGCCCACAGCAGTTGAAAGCGATCCTTCGATCCCGCTTGTGCCACGGTTGGCATACACCGTCACGCGCTTTGGGATTGAAAAGGACTGTGCGTAGCGAATCACTGAACTGTTAGCGAGATGAAGCACAGTGTCATCAGGTAAGGCTTGAAGGACTTTACCTGTAGCGCCAATTGCACTCCACGCGTACTGAAGGGGTGGCAGAGCTTCTTTGAGTGTTGTCCATTGACGTGGATAAGCGTTTGAGAGCGAATCCGTTAAGTAGGGCATGAGTGCCGAGAAAAAGCGCGCAGGTTCCATTTCGATCACATGCGTGAGCGCACCAAAAAGATCGATCACACGACCTTGTGGATCAATATGCCAATGCACTTTAGGTGAATGTTGACGTAGTGTTTGTTTAAGCTCTTTTGAAACAATATGCCCGCCAAAAGTGATCAAAAAGTCGGGGGCTAGCTTTGCTCGTTGGTTGTCTGAGAGTGCAGCTAACACACGGTCAAACGTACCCACAAGGGGGGCGGGCGCCTGGTGGTTAGCCAAATGTTCGCCAACCCAACAGACGCTATGGCTGAGTGTGGTATTGGCTAAATCCTGAAAATCGATAGTAAACGGCATTTGCCCAACGACAGCTAAGCGTCGAGAGGTTTCTTCGAAACTTTTGGCAAGGTGTGGTAACGTTTTTTCTAATGCTGTTCCCCAAAGGCGCTCCACTTTTGAGACGGTCGGGAGCGTGTCGACAGGGGTGTCAAAAAAGGGTTCGGTAATCGGTACGTTGATATGAACGGGGCCAGGTGTATGGTGGGTGAGTGCGAGCAGGGCCTCGTTGACTAAGCGTGTGCAATAGGCTTCGTCAGACGCATTAGCAACTTCTGGTAAATTGACACTAGCTTTGACGAGATTTTGAAAGACGTTGGGTTGCGGCAAAGTTTGTCCGTCCATCTGTCCAACCCAACGGGCTGGTCGGTCTGCTGAGAGTACCAAAAGCGGGACTTCTTGATAAAACGCTTCAGCAACGGCCGGGTGAAAGTTGAGGAGGGCAGTGCCTGACGTACAGCAAACCGCGGCCGGTGTCTGACTTTGTAAGGCGAGACCTAATGCAAAGAAAGCGGCACTACGTTCGTCAGTCACGGCGTGACAGGTGAGGCTAGGCATGGCTGAGAGCGTATGCACCAAAGCAATGTTACGACTACCGGGACACAACACCACATGCCGAATACCATGGGCTTCGAGAAGCGAAGCCAGAATTAACACTTGTTTTTTATCGCTAAACATAGAAAAGGCCTCACTCAAAAAGACGACGCAAGGTCTGCATCTTGATATTGGTTTCTGTCCATTCAGACTGTAATTGAGAGGCAGGCAACAAACCGCCGCCCGCATGAAGTCGCACTAATGATTGTTCTGGGTAAAGTGTGAGACAGCGTAAGTTCACAAAGAGTGCTGTCGAATCTTGGATCTGAACCGGCCCCAAAAAACCGGCATAGAGTTCACGATGACGGCCTTCTGCTTCTTCAATAAAGGCGGCTGCATCTGGCATGGGAAGCCCACACACAGCTGGAGTGGGATGCAGGGTTTCAACCACGTGCTCCAAGGTGTGTCCGGCTCGAAGGGTGAATTGAAAGTCGGTTCGAAGGTGTTTGACGGGGCCTGCGGTAACGGTGTAGGGACCTTCTTCATCGATTGATTGAGCGTGGTGCTTTAAAACGTCACGAATCATGTCGGTCACCAAGCCTTGTTCATGTTGGTTTTTAGCGCTCCACTGTGTGGGGTCATCACAAGGTATTGTGCCAGCAAGCGCCATGGTTTGACATTGGGCTTGCGTTTGCGTCACTAAGATTTCTGGCGTGGCTCCTAGCCAAAGGCCAGTTTCTGGTGTCCATGTCAAGGTGACAGCAGCGTGCGGATGTGCGGTACAAGCTCGACGAAACAGCATGCCTGGCGTCAAGTCTTTTGGTAAAGCCGTCCAACTAGATCGCGAGAGCACCAACTTTTGAAAGCGTCCTGCGGTTAAGGCTTCCATAAAACGGTCGAACGCTTTTGCGTAATTGTCAAAATCATCTTCTTCGCGAGAGATGGCAATTGCTTTGGATTGGGGACGAGTTCGCGCGGGCAACGTGTGAACAAAAGTCAGTGCCTCTTGAGAGTCAAAGAAAAGATGATCCGCCTTCACGAGCCGAGCTGGGTGCGAAGGAAAGCAAAAGGGCGCTAAGACAAAGCCCGATTGGGTCGTGAGTTCAGAGGGTGATTTAACCCAAGTGGCTTGCTCCGCAGTATCAATTACACAAACGGGTTCGGTTTGAAGAGGAAGACGATAGAGCGCAAAGGCGTAACCTTTGTCGTACAAAGTGCGAGCAATGGAGTCGAATGAGGCACTCAAAAGCGAGGCAGAATCACACATAAACCATGTTCCAAAGAAAAAGAGGCATAAAACTAAAAGTATTGTATCGTACAGTACTGTAAAATGAAAAACAAAAGCCGTTCTTTTCGATGATGAAAGGAACGGCTTCAAATTGAAGGCAGTGTTATTGAGCGTGACGCTTGGCTTCTTGAGCTCGACGGTCAATGAGGTCAATCAAGTAACTATCGAGTTGCACTTCAAGTCCCACAACCCAAAGACGCTTGTCGGTTGCCAAAGTGGGAATGTGTCGACACTTCACGGCATCTTTGCCAGTAATGAAGATGATGTCTTCTTGTCGGTTGGCAAACGGATTCTCTGCAAAATCAAAATGGTCACCAAGTTCGAGTTCAGTACCTTCAATGTCGTGCGCACGAATCATGGCGAAGAAACGGCCAGGCGCGGCAATTCCGGCTGCAGACAGAGGCTTCAAATGCTCGGCTCGAATCTTTTCAGAGAGGTTGTCAATGGTTTCGGTGGCGCCCGTAGCAAGTTGCGTACAAGGACCAAAGCAACTTGAGGCTGCAAATCGTGGGGTACGGCTTTCAACCACCGCTTCGTTAGTGGTGTTAAGCACAATCGCATCCACTGTATCTAAACGAGAAGGCGGTTCACGTAACGGCCCGGCAGGAAGCACCCAGCCATTGCCTAAACCACGTGCGCCGACGACAGCAATCTCAACGTCACGTGCAAGTGCGGCGTGTTGTAAGCCATCATCACTCACGATCAAGTCAACTTCTGGGTGGCTTTCAAGGAGACGCTGCCCCGCAGCATAACGCTGACGACCGACGGCGACGGGCACACCCGTTTCTCGGGCAATCAAAAGCGGTTCGTCACCTGCTTCAATGGCCGGCGTGTTTTCGTCAATCAGTTTGACTTTGTCATCGCGACGGCCAAAACCACGGGAGATGACACCAGGGTGCCAACCACGTGATTGGAGTTCTCGAACCAGTGCAATAGTGACAGGCGTTTTACCTGTGCCGCCAACATAAATATTGCCAACGACAACAACAGGAACAGGCAGTCGATTGGGTACCGTACGATTTTGACGGGAACGGCTGATGGCGCGGAATAAAAGCGAGAGTGGCGAAAGAAGACAAGCCACAAGACCACGATGAGCCCACTGACGATGAGCCCAGGCTTCAAGTCCAGCACGAAGCGTCATAGTGGCGCCTCCATGGATTGAACAAGGGAGAAATAGACAGACTGGTGTTGGTCTACTGAAAAGACTTTGATAAACGGAGTTCGGGGTGGTTCGTCGGACATGACAGTGAAAAATAAACGCAAACGGCTGCGCGGAACTCACAATAATAAACGGTTTGTTGACTTTCGTGCGGCCAGATGCCCTGCTTTTTTTACCCTTATAAAAGACTCGAAATGAGTGTTGTTAGATTGAAAAACGTCTAAAAGTCTGTGGATAAGTTCGTGGATAACTTCGTGTTTTCTGTGCGTTTCTCACTGTTGTGATAGAGAGAAGTGATTTTTCTAAAGACTGCAATTAAGGATTATTTACTTATAAATCAAATGGATATGGTTATATAAGGATAAAACACTGATCCTTAGCATGGCGTTTTTTAAAGAATTTCGTCATTTACTCACGGTGTGGATAATGTGATGAAAAGTCTTCTGAAGATCTTGACATTTCGTTTCTTTTCTGCATTGCTAGGACAGCTGGTCTAGGTAAAACCCCCGTGTTTTCCCCACAACTTGTGAGTAGTTCTGTGGATAAGTGTGTGGGTAGATTCATAAGTCTTTGCAAGATAAGGAAATATAAAAATTGCTTAAAAATTAAGCAGAAAAAGAAATTGTGAGGAAAAGTCTTTAAAAAGGTATCTCTAGAGAGTTAAGCGCATGTGCCTAAAACCTGCTGTACGCAGTACACTTTCAGTGTTTAGAGCACTATATTTTGTCCACAGGTTTATTCACAGGGTCTATATGCCAAATTTTTCTATGTATGACGATTATCCAGAACGCTATCTTGAGACCGAAAAGTCTTGGCGGTCTGGCTTTCGTTCGTCTTTTCGAACGACAAGAGAAAGTTCTGTGCGTCGTGATGCGTTAGCTGACCGTGTGATTACCGTCTCCGTGGCGGTAGGGCAATTAAGGGATGCTGTGCTCGGCACTTTAGGAGGACTTTGGATTTCGGGGGAGGTCAGTAACTTATCCCGTCCAGTTTCTGGGCACGTCTATTTCACGATTAAAGATCGTGATGCGCAAATTCGCTGTGCGTATTTTGCTGGGCAAGCGAGACAGCATCCTGCAACCTTTAGAATGGGCGACCGTATTGAGGTCTGCGGTGCTCCTGATGTCTATGCCAAAAGTGGTGACCTACAAATCAAAGTCAGTCAATGGCGCCATACCGGTGCTGGAGCCCTTTATGAGGCCTATCTACGTCTCAAAACACAATTGAGTGCAGAAGGGCTTTTTGATTCATCTGTTAAGAAGCCATTGCCACTTTTTGTGAAACGTGTTGTTGTGGTGACGAGTGCGCAAGCGGCCGCTTTTCAGGACGTGATACGTACGATTCGCCGCCGTATGCCTTGGGTGGTACTGACGCTTTCTCCCGCTTTTGTTCAAGGAGCGATGGCACCGCGATCACTCATGGAGGCGCTCAAGCGCGCTGATCGTGCAAAGCCAGATGTGATTTTGCTTGTGCGTGGTGGCGGTTCGTTTGAAGATTTGATGGCTTTTAATGATGAAAAGCTTGTTCGAACTTTGAGAACTTTAAATACGCCCGTCATTGCAGGGATTGGTCATGAAAGTGATGAAACCCTAGCGAGCTTAGCCGCGGACGTTTGTGCGTCAACGCCAACGGCCGCTGCCGAACAGTTGGGACCTGAAATTGGCGACTGGTTACGTCAGCTTAATGTTTGTTCGGATCGTCTCGAACGAGAAGTGGAGCGCCGTCTCGATGATGCGACCCAAACCCTTGACCGTTTAAGTCAAATGGTTCATAACCAAGAGCAAGGCTTTGCACGTAAAGCGGATCAACTTAAGCGTGCTCAAACTCAGCTCACCTATTTAATAGAGCAGAGTGTTCGAAGTCGAGAAACGAGATTGACACGAGCTGCAAGAGGTTTATCGCAATTAGGCGATATGCCTGCGCGCTCTGAAGATGTTTTGTTGAAACAATGGACACGCTTTGAAGTGAGTGCGGATGCTTATTGGGCCAACAAAGAACGTCGTTGCGAACTATCAAAGTCTCGTCTACAGTCGCCAGATCTTCTATTACAGGCACATAAAGGGCGTTTGGTACGTGCCGAGCGTGCGCTTCGATCTGTCTTTGTTCAGCAAGTGATTCAGCTAGATCGTCGTCTCAACAAAGTGGACGGGGCGCTAGACATTGTGGCGAATCAAACGGTTAATCAACAGACTTATAAGCTTGATCGCTTGGCTCAGCAGTTTCCGCTCTTTGAAAAGTCTGTGGACGAGGCGACAGTGCGGCTTCGTGCTTTGGGTCACGCGCTATTGGCTTTGGATCCAGAAAAGCCCTTACGACAAGGCTATGCTTGGGTCGAACGCGGTGCGCAACCGATCTCGTCAGTGGCTGATATTGAAAAAGGACAGCGTCTGACATTACGTTTTGCAGATGGTCGTGTCGATGTTGAAGCGCTAGATGTTGAAAAATGAGTGTTTCTAAATATTAACACTCTATATTAAGCAAAGTTTTGTGATAAACTAACTTTATCGATAATCGCTCTCAATCTCGCAACCGCGAGGAGAAATCATATGTTTACATTGCCTGCTCTTCCTTATGCGCTTGACGCCCTTGAACCCCATATGAGCCGTGAAACGCTCGAATTCCATTGGGGGAAGCATCATCAGACCTACGTCAACAATCTGAACAACTTGACGGCTGGTACGGCTTTTGAAGGTAAGGATCTTCTTGAAGTTATTCGCACCTCTGAAGGCGGTGTCTTCAACAACGCTGCTCAGGTCTTTAATCACACCTTCTTCTGGAATGGCATGAAGCCACAGGGTGGTGGAGAACCGACGGGGGCTCTTCTTGACGCCATCATCGCGACCTGGGGCTCTTATGCTGAATTCCGCAAGGCTTTCTCTGCTGCTGCCGCTGGTAACTTCGGTTCTGGTTGGACGTGGCTTGTGAAGAACACCGATGGTACGCTTGCTATCGTGAATACGAGCAATGCTGGTACGCCGGTCACGGGCGAACAGGTTCCACTTTTGAACTTGGACGTTTGGGAACATGCTTACTACATCGATCATCGCAACGCTCGTCCAAAGTTCATCGACACGTTCTTTGATCATTTGGTCAACTGGTCGTTCGCTGAAAAGAACTTTGCTTAATTCAGTTCGAGCCGCAATAAGTCCGCGTTGATTCGTTAGCGTGGCGCACAAAAAGGTGCTTCTCTTAGGAGGGCACCTTTTTTGGTGGTGCGCCCAGCGGCGCATGTGTGTTTATGTGGTGAAAGTCCACTGACCTCCCGATTTGGGGAAGGTCTAGTGACTCGGCAGAGTTAGGAAGGTAACGACCTGATGAAGGAAGCCGATAGCAAAACGTTAGCCTGACGAACAGGAATCTGATACGAGGCGTAACGGCTGGGAGAGCTGGCCAAATTCAGATAACCCAGTACCAATACGGAAAGTCGTTACGTAGATCTGGCAGGTAGGACGGGAAGCGCATGTGTGGTACCTGGG
>JAHHRH010000014.1 GCA_020025915.1 Sutterella sp. | reverse complement strand
TCAGTGGACTTTCACCACATAAACACACGTGCGCCGCTGGGCGCACCAAAAAAAGCGCGAAAGCCGGGCAGACTTTCGCGCTGAGAAGTAATACGATTGAGTAGTTATTGACCTAGACGCGCACGGCCTAACTGATCAACCTTGAGAATCGCTTCTTTAAAGGCGGCTTTGGTGGCGGGCTCAGGCCCCGTTGACCATTCTTTGATGTGCTCTGCAGCGTCGATCAAGGTGTCTAGCGCAGTGTCCGTGGTAATACCAACTGCTTCCAAGGTGACTGGGAGACCAATACTCACATTGAAGTCAAGGAATCGATCAAGCAAGGCGTCTTGGTGGTCATACGCTAAGAGCACCAAATTACCAAAGGAGACGACTTCACCATGGAGATGTTCGTGACCGGTGGGCAGGAACATCGAGGCGTTATAGAAGCAGTGGGCAAGGCTCGAGTTGTAGTAATACTCGGTGTGCGTCACTAAGTTGGAGACTACACCTGTCGACACAATAATGTCTAACACACATTCTGTAAACGCTTCACTCATGACGTTGGCTTTAAAGTCGTCAAGGGCTTGACGGCCATAAGTGAGTAAGGGTTCTTGGCAGGCGCAAGCTAATTGAGCGCCCAAAAGCGGTGTATGAAAGAGTGACTTACCGCGCACACAATAAAGCACTTCAATTTGCTTAGAGAGCGCGTCACCAATCCCCGCCCAGAATAAATCTTCAGGACTATCAAGAATGACGGTCGTGTTGATGAAGCAATGAGCTGGGCACTGTGGCGCAAAGTGATAGCGGTCTAATGCGCCATCTTCACGATATAACACGGCAACTGCCGAGACGGGCGCACAGTTAGAGGCCACGGTCGGGCAGGTCATGACGGTTTTACCCATCAGGTCTGCGGCTGTTTTAACGGTATCGCAACAACGACCGCCACCTACCGCCAAAAGGACGTCAGCGGCTTTAACGCCATCGCGCGCCATGATGGCGTCAACGTTTGCCATGGTCGAGTCGTGACCATACACGTGCACATCGGTCACGCAGAGTCCAGCGGCTTCTAAAGCGGGCAACAAAGTCGGGTTGGCTTTGGTCATGGCCTTTTCACCGCCAATAACCGCAATCTTTTGTCCGTACGGGCGAATAATGTCACCGGCCAGACGGTAGACATCGGGACCAACGGAATAGTGCGGAAGACTGACGGTATAGTTTTGCATAATAGATCCTTAAAAAATGCAGCACTGCTCACCTTTGAGTAGGCGCGTTCAACAATTGTCGCTTGAAATAACTACGACGGTCTTGGCGAAACGCCTTAGTTGGCGTGCGATCTGTCAGAAAGGTTAAAAATTTATGTCTGAAGATCCTCTTCAAAACACAAATATATGTATTGGTTTGGCGCCTGTGGTCGGTGTCGCCCCGAAGGTCTTGATTCTAGGGAGCATGCCTGGTCGTGCGTCAATCGATGCGAAGCAGTATTACGCACATCGAGCTAATCGCTTTTGGCCGTTGATGGCGAAACTATTTCCTAATGAATCCGATCGATTATTGTCACCTAATTATGACGATCGCTTAGAAGGACTTAAACGCTCGCACGTGGCACTCTGGGACACCATCGGACAATGTGAGCGTACCGGAAGCCTTGATAGTGCAATTAGAGCAGTGGTGCCTAATCCCATTGGCGATCTACTCAAGACTCAGCCTACGATTGAGCGAATTTTGCTTAACGGCCGCAAAAGTGAGGCAATATTCAAGCGCTATTGGGTAACAGCCATAGCAAGCGAGTGTCCTCATTTAAAGGTTTACGGCGTACCAAGCACCAGCCCGGCAAACGCTACCCTAAAGCTCGATGATTTGGTCATTGCCTGGTCTGACGCATGGACAAAAGGGTGATCACAGACCAGACCACGCCCTCAAAACGCCCGTATTCGGGTTAAGGCGCATAGATAAAAGATCTTAGATGTCGGTAGACTGTCAAAATGGCAATAAAACGGCAGGACTAATCCGTTAAGCCTATCTATAGAGAAGGAGAAAGACATGGAAAAACCGACGCTTTCTGCAGAAATGAAGGCGCGACTGACAACGCTGTGTGCGGATGAACGCGTGAAAGCTGCTTTACAGGTGTGTGTGGACGAAGTGGCCACAGCCATGGAAGAGCAGATCCATATTTCTGAAATTGAGTCGCCTACCTTTGCAGAAGGCGTGCGAGGTGAAGAAATTGCTCGCCTCATGAAGGTCTACGGCTTGACGGACGTGGTGATCGATCCGATTGGTAATGTGGTCGGCCGTCGTCCAGGGACAGGCAATGGCCCTGTGTTGGCAATCGCAGCGCACTTGGATACGGTCTTCCCGGCTGGCACGGACTTAAAGGTACGCAAAGAAGGGCATCTCTATTATGGTCCTGGGATTGGTGACAATGCCTCGGGGTTGCGTTCGATGTTGCAGATTTTGCGTGCGTTAGAAAAAGCCCAGATCGAAACCGATGGTGACATCCTCTTTGTGGGTACCGTGGGCGAAGAAGGTAATGGCGACATTCGTGGTGCCAAGGCGCTCTTTGATGGCTCGCGCAAGATTGACGGATTTATGGCCTTAGACATGGCTAATATCTATACCGTGCAAAATGGTGCTACGGGTGCACACCGTTGGCGCTTGGCGATTGAAGGCGAAGGCGGCCACTCTTATCTAGATTATGGTCATGTACCATCTGCCATTCATGCCATGTGCCGTGCGGGCGCTTTGATTGCTGACCTTGAATTGCCTGAAAATCCGAAGACCACGTATACGATCGGTACGATTAAGGGTGGCACGACCGTCAATACCATTGCGGCGCGTTGCGAAGTGGACGTCGATATGCGTAGTGTGGATTTGCCTACCCTCGAAGCCCTTGAAGCGAAGATCCTGGGGGCCTTTGAAGAAGCTGTGCGTTTAGAAAACGCACATTGGCCAAAGGCCGACGAAGCGCATCAACTGAAGCTCGTTAAGACTCAGATCGGTAACCGTCCGGCAGGTTTACGCCCAAATGATTGCCCGGCTGTGCAAGCCGCCTTGGGGGCTTTGGACGCTTTAGGGATTGAAGCGCCCAATATTAAGTGTAGTTCTACAGACGTCAATGCCCCGATGTCAAAGAATATCCCGTCGGTGTGCGTTGGTACGGGTGGCGTGACGAACCTCGAGCACAGCCTTAAAGAATATTTCGACTCGACGGAGATGCACTTAGGACCACAATTAGCACTCCTCGCGACGCTTGCCATGGTTGGCTTAAAGGGTACAAAGGGCGCACTCGCCTAAGAGTTCACAAAAATCGAACGATCAGCGGAATTTTCGATGAGAATTCCGCTTTTTTTATGGTTTTACCGATGTCATGAAGCAACAGGTTTGTGAGGATCTTCCTGAGAAGATTTGTGTTTTCGGAATGTCTTAAGACAAATACGAAAACTTAAGAATGTAAAAAATCATACTAAACCTAAGATGACACAAAATTGAAATGAGAATGGTCGAAAAATTGAGAAAACGCATACTCTTTCAAGGGGTTTTAGTGTTTAAGTGACACATGATGTGTGTCAAAGTTGCTTATTTAACAAGCTAAAAAGTCTTAAGAAAATCGCTAACTGCAACAAAGATAAAATCTAACAGAATGTACTTACCGATAGAGTGACTTAATTGAAATATTGTTTATCAAAGGGGTGGTTTAGCGCTTTCTAATCGTTCGAAAAAAGTGAACGGTGAGTTCAGGCAAAATTGAAGCTTTGAAGGAAAGATCGTGAGAGCTGTCGTGGCGTTACGAAAATTGGAATCGAACGTTCCGATATGTGATAGAAATTAATGTTTCCACTTAGAATTTTTAACGTTAGTACCTCTAAAGAGGTATCAGCTCTTCGATAGTGCTGAATGAAAAAGGAAGGTAAAAAAAAGCGATTTTATTCTGTTGAGACGACTGTTGCACAGTAAAAGTAATGTTTAGTGTCAGTTTAAATATAGTGTTTATTCTAGTCGTTTGATCTAAATCAATATAACGATGAAAGCTTGCGAAATCAGGATTCCTTAAGGAAACAGCTTCGTGCATCATAGTGATGCGGGTTCATTCGATCCCGCATTGACCCCATTACCTTTTCTCGCCTAAGGAAAAGGATATGAAATCTCTGAACGGTTTTCGGATCGGACAGGGAAACAACCAAAAATCGATGTTGCTCGTCGTGTTGAAGACGACGGCCTCTTCTTCACACGATGGTGCCTTCTCCGCTCTGGGGAATGGAGAAGACAAGACATTAGGAGATAAAAACTATGCAATCCACTACCAGAAAAGCAGCGGCGTCTGTCCTGTTTTGCTCGGTCGCCATGGCTCTCGCCTCTCAGGCTATTGCTGCGGACGCCCCGGGTGTAGGTAATAAGAATGTAAACGCGCTCACGCAGCCGATTTACGCGCATCCGGACGGCGATGAAGCCACGAAGGGCGTTAAGACCCTCCAGGACTACATCGTTCAGGAAAAGGAACTCTGGCAGTTCCTCTTCGACAACCATCCGGTTTTCAAGTACGCTGAAGAAGGTCGTATCAAGGGTGTCTATAAGATTTCCACTCGTGGTTCCGAATTCCTCGGTGAAGGTAATGCTCAGAAGTACACGAAGGCTGCCGGTGCTAAGCCGTCCGCTTCCCAGTATCGTCTGGCTGCCAAGTCCATTCTGGACTATCCGAACAAGTTCGTTGGTCCGGAACGTTGCGGCGAATGCCACGCTGTTCAGTACCAGAAGTGGAAGCGCTCCCGTCATGCTCAGACGATTCGCTTCCCGGGCGAACATCCTGAAGTCGACAACGACCTCAAGAAGAAACTCTATGGTTCCGACGCCTCTATCCTTCCGGACGGTATCACGCCTGACGTGATCTACGCTACGGTTGGTACGCCGCGTACGAAGTACGGTTACATCGACGGCTATCTTGTTCGTGGTGCCTACCACGTTCGTGACGGTCTTCTCCGTGACGGTACGGGTACGATCGTCGCTGGTGGTAATCAGTTCTCCCGTGGTTGGGCTTCTTGGCTCACCCCGGAACGCTGCGCTGAAATCGCCAAGGTGATCCCTGACTTCCCGACCAAGATGGAAGACTTTGGTGCCTCTGGTTCCCACCAGTGGGGTATGACCTCCTACGGTTCCAAGTTCGAAAAGGAATTCCTCTTCCAGCCGGCTTCCTCTTATTGCGAAGTCTGCCACGCCTTCAAGTTCGACTTTAAGGATAAGAAGGAATTCTTCGCTGCTCTCGGTAACCCGAAGGAACTTCAGAAGCACACCATCTCCAAGGGTATTGCTTGTGAAGAATGCCACGGTGCTGGCGGTCACTTGGTTGGTGCTGAATCCAATGGCTTCCAGTCGAACTGTGAACGTTGCCACCAGCGCTCCAACTTCATCCCTGAAGACGTTAACACCGAAGCTGGTCAGGGTAAGATCGAGAATGGCTTCAACGTGAAGACGAAGTCTTCCTGCCCGTCTTGCGGTACGGAAGGTTCCCAGCTCATGATGTCTAAGCATTATGAAAAGGGTATGCGTTGTGTGACCTGCCACGATCCGCACGAAGTGACGTCCAACTCTTGGACTGACTACTACACGAAGCCGAACATGAAGCAGACCTGCCAGGACTGCCACCAGGTTCAGAAGGATGTTGTTGCTCAGACCGATACTCACCAGAAGATGGACTGTATCGACTGCCATATGCCGTTCACGATGTCCTGTGAAAACTTCACGGCAATTCAGCGTCCGGACATGGCTGGCTTTGACGCCGTCCGTCGTTCACACGTGTTCAACATCAAGGTCGACCCGACCGCTAAGATGATGAACCCGGCTGAAGGTCAGTCTCGCGCTTCCAACTCCAAGGGCTGGCGTATTGCCAAAGACGAAGAAGGCCATGGCTACCTCGACCTTATGTGGACGTGTGCCCGTACGGCTAACGCCGAACCGGCTCTCACGGAAAACAAGGGCTGCCACTCTGCCTTCATGTCCGAGCTCGAAAAGGGTCTCCAGTACACCGATCAGAAGCAGGTCTATGACGAAGTCATGGAATGGCAGAACCCGGTTAAGGATGGTTACAAGGCTGCTCTCGCCGCTCAGGACCGTATCGTTAAGCTCCTCGAAGTCACGAAGCTTGACGCTGCCACGAAGGCTGACGTTCTGATGCTCCTCGACAAGTCCCGCGATATCACGAACGAAATCGCTAAGGACGGTTCTTGGGGTGTCCACGCTCCGAAGTATCTGAAGCAGCGTGCCGAAACGGCTCAGGCTTACCTTGCCAAGGCTCAGTCGATCCTCGACGCAGCCGCCAAGTAAGTAAAAGACCCGTTTAGCTTCAACCTTAGAATCCCCGATCTCAACTGGGATCGGGGGATCAAATAAGACCAAGAAGGAATTATGAAATCGCATCTGAAACGGTTGGTTTTAGGCTTAAGTCTCGCGACAACGGCGCTTTGCGCTTACGCGGGCGCTGATAGTGAGATTGAACCAGCCCCCGTCTATGACGAAGTGATCAATCAGATTTCGATGCGTGAAGCAGAAATGCTTCACGAGGAAGGTGTTCAGTTTTATGACGTCAACGAAGTTGAACTATGGGCAAAGGGGTTTATTCCTGGCGCTATTTTCTTCAACGTCAATGACTGGAAAAAACTGCTTCCCGAGGATAAGAGCACAACAATTGTGTTTTACTGCGTGGATCCACTCTGCACGAGTAGTGAAATGGCAGCTCGTGAAGTGATGAAGCTTGGTTATACGGATGTTCGTCAGATGCCGGAAGGCATCACAGGATGGCGTCGTTCTAACCGTCCCATTGAACTTCCGTAACAGATGTGTGTTTTATCACAAAGATAAGACCGTAATTCACGAACTAATAAGTTGAGATCATTATGTTTACCCTGAAAAAAGTCATTCTCTCTGCCTCGATTGCGCTGTCCATGAGCACCGTGGCATTTGCTCAGGCTCCGCAGACGCAGCTCCAGAAGGAGTCTTACAGTATGGGTGCTACGCTGGGTAACGTGCTGGCAAGTCAGGTTTATCGCCAGACGAATTTGGGCGCCAAAGTCGATATGGACTTTGCCGTCCAGGGCTTCATGGATGCCTTGAAGAATAAGAGCCAGTTGACTGAAGACGACATGTTGAAGATTCTCAATGTGCGCGCCGAACAGCTCAATAAGCTCGAAGAAGCGGCTACTGAAAAAGTGGCCAAGGCCAACGCCGAAAAGTCCAAGGCTTTCCTTGCTGAAAACGCCAAGAAAAAGGGTGTGATTACGCTGAAGTCCGGTTTGCAGTACGAAGTCCTTGCTGAAGGCAAGGGCGAAAAGCCTCGTGTTGAAGACGTAGTGACCGTGAATTACGTGGGTACGTTCATCGATGGCAAGGTGTTTGAAAGCACCTACGAAACGAAGGAGCCTGCTCGCTTTGTGATGATGTCCGTGATTCCTGGCATCGCCGAAGGCGTAGCTCTCATGTCACCGGGCGCCCGTTATCGTTTCACGATTCCGGCTAATCTTGCCTATGGTCATGACGGCGTTGGTCAGATTCCGCCTGAATCTGCCCTCGTCTTCGACTTGCAGCTCATCAAGGTCGAAAAGGTTGGAGCTCATAAGCAGAGCTTCGGTATGCCTGGTATGGGCATGAAGGGTATGGAAAATCCTCATAAGTGAGGATGACCATTAACTGCATGGAGAACACGTGATGAACATGCTCGGCGTCCTTTTAGCCGGTGCTGCAATGCTCGTTGTTGCTGTACTAGTCTGCTTTCAGGTCAAAAACCGTAGGCAGAAGGCACATGGGAAAAACATGTTCATCATGGGTTTCGGTGGTGTGCTACTTGTCTCGAGTCTCTGCGTTTATGCCACATTAGGACGTTGGGGCGATTGGCAACAGGCTCAGGTAGATCACGATGTGGATTACCTCCTTGCCGCCAAAGTAAACGAGGCGCGTCGTCAGGCGATATTTGCCCCTGATAGCGTGTCTGCACAGCGAGAATTCGCGCAGATCAGCCTTGAGGTGGGTCAGTACGAGGACGCTGTGAAGGCGATTGACAAGATGCTGAGTATGGTCGGTGATCAACCAGACCTCCTTGGTATGAAAGTCTTCGCCCAGTATTACCGAGACGGTCGACAATTCACCCCTGAAACTCGTCACGTCATTGATCGAGTGTTGACGATGAATCCTCTTGAGGTTCAGACTCGCATGCTTCTCGGTCAGGATGCCTTCCTCAACGGTCGATACGCTGAGGCCATCCATGAATGGCGAACACTACTTGATGCAGGTGCTGCCCCTGGTAAGGAGCAGGCCCTTAAAAATGCGATTGCCAAAGCCGAAGCTAAGCTGAAGCGGTAAGCAATTTAACCGACAGATTTTCCTAACCCCGGGAAGTCTGTTCATGGAGAACATTGTGAGCGAAAAGATCGACAGGAGAAAATTTCTCGCTGGTGCCGGTGCTAGCTCTCTCGTCCTCGTGTCCCTCGGTGGATGCGGTGCTGGACAGAAGCAGGAGCCCGGTAAGCCTCACTATGGGATGGTCTTTGACCAGAACAAGTGCGTAGGCTGTACCGACTGCAGAATCGCTTGTAACAAGACGAACCACCTCCCCGAAGGTGTCTCTCGTCTGTTGCTCGAACTGGAAAATAGCCAGATCGAAGGTTCGCGCGGTTACGCCGCCGACCGCCGCTACATCCGTGTTTCCTGCCAGCAGTGTCAGGATGCACCGTGTGTGACGGTTTGCCCGACGGGTGCGGCTCATCGCGATCCCAAGACCGGTATTGTGACGATGGATGCTGACAAGTGCGTCGGCTGCAAGTACTGCATCGTCGCTTGCCCGTACAATGCACGATTCATCAATGTGGAAACGAAGGTTGCCGATAACTGCGACTTCTGCCTGCATACGCGTCTCTCTAAGGGAGAACAGCCAGCTTGCGTTGAAGCCTGTAAGTACGACGCCTTGGTGTTCGGTGATCTCAATGACCCGAATGCGTACATCAACAAGCTGCTCGCTGTGAAGGATTCCGTTCGTATTCGTGCGGAACTCGGCACGGAGCCCAGCCTGCGTTACATCCCCATTGTTAAGCAAGGAGTGTAAAGATGGACATTGCCATGAACTTTACACTGGGTTTGAGCCAGGGCGTCGCCTGGCCGTGGCCAATTGCCGTGTACCTGTTCCTCGCAGGTATTTCCGGTGGTGCCGTTGCAGTGACGCTTCTTCTTAACTTGTACCGTAAGCAGACGGCTGTTAACACGCCGCTTCTCAAGGCCGCTAGTCTCACCGGCCTCGTGACGATTCTGCTCGGGATGGTTTGCCTGGTTCTCGACTTGACGAATCCGCTGGTCTTCTGGCGTATTCTCATTTACTACAACCTGACTTCCGTGATGAGCATCGGTGTTATGGCACTTCTGTTCTATATCCCGCTCGTCTTCGTGTTGGCGCTCGTTGCTTTCCGTCAGGAAATCAAGAGCTACGGCGCGTTGGCCTGGCTCGACGGTATCGTTGGCGTGTTTGACTCGATGCGCGGTGCTTTGCACTGGGTCGTTTTGATCCTCGCGGTCACGATCTGTGCATACACGGGCTTCTTGATCTCCGTCCTCGTCCGTTTCCCGCTCATCAACACGGCTGTGTTGCCAGCGCTCTTTGTGGCGTCTGGTCTCTCCGCTGGTGCTGCAGCTGCCAAGATCATGGCTGTTGGTTGCTTCGGTGAAGATCACCACAGTGCTGACATGAAGCTCTTGCACGGTGCTGAATGGCCCATCATGGCTGCTGAAGCTCTCTGCATCTTCATGATCGCTGTCTCCCTGATCTGCGGTAACGCCGCTGCTCAGGCTGCTGTTGAGGCTTTTGTCTCTGGCACGTGGTCTACCGTGTTCTGGGTCGGTGTAGTTGGTGTCGGCTTTGTGATGCCTGTGTTGCTGAACTTCGTGAAGTCTTCTGCGGGTCTCTATCTCGCTGGCTTCTGCAGCATTATCGGTATGCTCTGCCTGCGTCACTTCATCCTGTACGCCGGCCAGCTCTTCGGTCTCTAATCTCTTTGCGAGACTTCTGATCGAAGTGTGCTGAGCACATGAAAAAGATTCACTAGGTTGCTTCGCTCGTTTCGGACGGGGCAACCAGTGAATCCAAAACAAACTAATCAAACACTGTGCCCGTTAAGGGCCATTTTTTTATCCGAAAATTGTTCAGATTTACTAAACATGATGTTCAGTTTTTCTGAACGAATAAAACAAGTTAGAAATCATCTGACAGAGGTGAGTGCAATGACGATGTTGAAGAGAGTCGCAATGGTGACCATTATGGGCGCGGTTACGTTCATGCTCGGCGGTTGCGGTGACGAAGCCGCCCAAAAGACGTATTCTCCCGTCCCCTTTGAAAAACACGATCGCTGCCATCTCTGTGGCATGGTCATTGCACACTATGAAGGCCCTAAGGCTGAGGTGATTATTAAGGGCGCTGAAGATACACCACTTAAATTCTGCGCCGGACGTGACGCGTTTACCTATGCCCTGCAGCCTGAAAACAAGCGTCGTTTGTTGGCGTTTTATATTCACGACTTGGCGAAGACTGATTGGAATACGCCTGACGACAAATATTTGATTGCAGCTGATCAGGCGATGTATGTCTATGGCCATCGTCGCGAAGGTGTGATGGGTGACGAACCTGCTGCATTTTCGGATAAGGTAGCCGCCGAAAAGTTTATGAAAGAGTGGGGTGGCAAACTCTATCAGTACAAAGACATCACGCTTGATTTGCTCGACTAAGGGAGCGGTGTATGTTGACTTCCCTCTCTAAAGGGATGCGTCTATCGGTGGTGTCAGTCTTCTTGGCGTGTTTGGCGATGTCATCGCTTGCCGCTGACTATGTGGTGGATTCGCCCGAGTCATTTGAAGATGCGTTTATTGATGTCGAAGATGGTGATATCATCACGATCAAAAAAGGCGTTTATATCCCTGCAGAACCGATTGAAATCTTTGCCCGTGGCATTACGATTCGCGGTGAAGAAGACGCTGTGATTGATGCTGGGGGTGAAGGCTCAGGTATCATCATTCGAGTGCCACGCGTGCGTGTAGAAAACCTCACAATTCGCAATTACGGAGGGGATCTCTATAACCGAGACGCTGGTGTCAAAGTCGCTGACGGTGCAGACAACGTAGTGCTTAAAGGTCTGACACTACAGGGCCCGGGCTTTGGCGTGCGTGCTGACCGACTGAGTGATCTCACGATTGAAAACTGCCGCATAGAAGGTGACCAAAAGCGCCATGTGTTAGATCGTGGTGATGGGGTCTTTTTGAATTATGTGAAGTCGGCTGACCTTCATAACAACCATTTGCGGAATGTGCGCGACGGGTTTTATTTTGAAAACGTCGATCGTGCGCGATCGAATGGCAACTTCTTTACGGGTGCTCAGTACGGGATTCACTATATGTATACCCGTGATTGCAGTGCTGACAATAACCGCGCCATGGGTGTGCGGGGGGGGTATGCCTTGATGAGTTCCGAAACGGTGACGCTTACCAATAGCTATAGTGCGCGCAATATTGAATTTGGCATTTTGTTGAACGTTGCGGATCGTTGTTTTGTTAAAGATAACATCGTCGAAGGGGTGCATAACCCCAAAGGTCGCGCGGCGCTCGATAACGAAGGCAAAGGCATCTTTATTTATGGCCCTGGCAAAAACCGCATCACGCAAAACTATATTGCTAATAGCGATATCGGGATTGGCGTGGCGTTAGGTGGAGAAGGCAACGTCCTTTGGAATAACGCCTTTGTTGACAATCAAATTCAGGTGCGTTATGTCGGCGAAAAGCCTTTGGAATGGAGCCACGAAGGGCGCGGCAACTTCTGGAGTACTTATCTAGGTTGGGACCTTGATCATGATGGGATTGGGGATCGTGCTTATCAACCCAACGATAGCCTTGATCGAATTTTTTGGATCTATCCAGAAGCGCGTTTCTTGATGGATAGCCCTGTGACGGCTTTGTTGCGGTGGCTTGCGAACCAATTTGAAATTGACCGCGGTAAAGGGGTGACGGATTCACATCCGTTGATGACGTCACCGATCGTGCCTCCTTCTGACGAGAAAAAGTGATGATTGTGATCGATTGTAAGCATTTGGTTTTCTGCCGCGGTGCGAAAACGGTTTTGAACGATGTGTCCTTTGAATTGTCTGAAGGGCGTTTATTGGCTTTGATTGGCCACAACGGGGCTGGTAAATCCACGTTGATCAAGTTAATCTTGGGGTTATTGAAACCCAAGGCTGGCGAATTGATGGTTTTGGGTGGTGCACCAGGCGCTTCGCCTTTAGATATCGGTTATTTGCCAGAAAACGTGAGTTTTTATGACGCAATGACTGTTGAAGAGCATCTGAACTATTTTGCAGGTCTCAAAGGTGTCTCGAAGGGGCGTATCAATGAGCTCGTTGACGAATTAGGTTTAGGCGTTGTTTTGAGACAACGTTTGGGGCAATGTTCTAAAGGCCAACGTCAGCGTTTAGGGTTAGCGCAAGCGCTTTTGACGCGTCCACGTCTTTTGGTGCTTGACGAACCGACCGTTGGGTTAGATCCTGCGGCGTCGTCTCTGATGTATAAAGAGCTCTCTGCTTTGCGTGACGCGGGGTGTGCCGTGGTTGTGTGTACCCATGAATTGGCGTTGGTCGAACCCTATCTTGATCAGGTGTTACTCTTGGCTGCGGGCGAATGCCGTGGAGAAGGGACGCTTGAACTGTTACGAAGCCAGGCGCAATTGCCAGCCTTGATTAGCCACATTCATAATCCTGAGGTCTTTAAGGATCCGTTTTTATCAAAGTGGGTGCGGGGTCACCGATTGGCCGTGCCTGAGACTGAAGTTTCGAATACGGTTAAATGCTTGACGTCGCAATATGGGGTATACGACTTCCAGTTGCGTAAGGCCGATTTAGGCATGATCTTTCAGCACTTCGTATTGAATGTTCCTGTGAATGAGCTCTAAGGAGAATGGGTATGACGAATCATCAGACCATTGGCACAGGACGCTCGATCAGTGCCATAGAGACCATCCTCATTGTCGCGGGCAAAGAGCTTCGGGACTGTTTGCGTAGCCGCTGGTTGGTGTTTGGCTCTGCACTATTTGCGATTTTAGGTTTGGCTGTCTTTTTTGGGACGGCGGCGATTGGGGGGACGTTGCAGTATCAGCCGCTGCCTAGCGTCATGAATTCACTCCTTAGCTTGACGGTCTTTTTGTTGCCGTTATTGGCGTTGTTGCTTGCTTATGACGCCTTTGTCGGCGAAGCCGAGTCGGGTACATTGCTTTTGATGCTGACCTATCCGCTTTCGCGGTTGCAGTGGTTGATCGGCAAAGCCATGGGGCAAGGGGCAGCCTTGTTACTTGTTTTAGTGATTGGTTTTGCTGTGTTGCCGATCGTACAAGCAATGCTTGACGTGCCGTATGACATTAGTGCGCTCATTATGTCGCTAGGGGTGCTCATTACGAGTGGATGGCTCTTGGGGCTTATCTTTATGCTGATTGCTTATTGGGTGAGTTTGTCCGTACGTCACAAGGCGCAGGCGTTGGCACTTTTATTAGTCGTTTGGTTTGTATCAGTTCTCCTTTACGACTTAGGGCTCTTGGTGGTGAGTGTGGCTGGCGCTGATGTGCTAGGGCGCGAAACATTGACGGCCTTAATGTTGGCGAATCCTGCAAGCGTCTTTAGATTACTTAATCAGTCGGTGATAGGGGTGTTGTCTTTTAGTGCCCCGTCCCCCGTGATACTTGTTGGCTTTCTCTTAGGGTGGATCGTGTTTCTCTTTGGGATTTGCGCTTTCACGTTAGGACGTCGTCGGCTTTAAAAAAAGCTTGAATTTGATATTCGTCTTAAGCTAAAAGATTGGGTCAGTGCGGTAAAGTAGCGCTGACCCAATAGAATCCAAGGACCCTAAAGTGATTCCTGAACTCGGCCACTTTTTGCTCATTATTGCCACGATGACTGCTTTGCTTGCCCCTGCGGCGGTCTTTTATGGTGTGCGTACGTCGTCGCAGTATTATCGCGACTTTAGTCAGCCCGCAGCTTTATTAACGGCCTTGTCCCTCATAGGGGCAACGGCGGCGTTGGTTTGGTCGTTTGTGACGAATGACTTTTCGGTGGTCTATGTGGCCAACCATTCGAACACCAAGCTTGAGACCGCCTATAAGGTCGCTGCGCTTTGGGGAAGTCACGAGGGTTCGATGCTCCTTTGGATTTTGTTGATGTCTTTGGGCACAGCCTTCGCAGGGGTTTTGCGTTGTGACGATCCTGTTTTTAAAGCGCGCCTTCAAGGCTTGATGCTGATTGTCATTGCGGGTTTTAGTTTCTTTTTGCTGTTGACCTCAAACCCCTTTTTGCGTCATTTGCCGATGATGCCGCCTGAAGGTCGTGATTTAAATCCTGTTTTGCAAGACATTGGGATGATTCTTCATCCGCCGGTCCTTTTTATGGGGTATTCAGGGTTGGCGCTGATGTTTGCAGCTATGGCGGCGTTACTCTTATCGGGCAAGTGGACCAAGGCTGCTGTTGACTTTACGACTAAGATTGCAATCGTAGCGTGGGCTTTCTTGACCGCTGGCAATATGCTGGGGTCTTGGTGGGCTTATAACGAACTCGGTTGGGGTGGCTGGTGGTTCTGGGACCCCGTTGAAAATGCGTCCTTTATTCCTTGGTTAACGACCACCGCTTTATTGCACGCCTTGATTCAAACGCGCCGTCGCGTGCAGTTACGTCGCTTGACTGTCTTTTTGACGCTGGTTGGCTTTGCACTTTGTCTTTTAGGAACCTTCTTGGTGCGCTCGGGTGCCATGCAGTCTGTACACGCCTTTGCGACGGATCCCACGCGTGGCATTGCGTTGCAGATTCTGGCTTTGATGCTCTTAGTGCCAGCAGCTTTTCTTTATGCAGCGCGTATTGAACCTGTCTGTGCCGATAAAGAATGTCCCGTGACGCGTGAGGACGCCTTGATGACAGGCGCAGTGTTCTTACTTGTCGCCGCCGCCTTTGCAGTGCTTTTTGGGACTATCTATCCACTCATTTATGAAGTCTTTGCGGGGCACACGTTGACCGTTGGGGCGCCGTACTTTAATAGCTTTTTTGCGCCGATGGCCTTGATGGCAGCTGCGATGGCTGGTGCTGCGCAATTAGGCTTTAAGTCGTGGGGTCGCTGGGTTGTTTGTGGCGTATTGAGTCTGGGTGTCGCGGCAGTGGTTACCTTCACCACCAAGCCCTTGGATGCCGTGATGACCTTTGCATCGATTGCGGCAGCCACTTGGTTGATCACGAGCTGTATTTTGCATTGCGTGCCTCTTAAAGCCCGTCAGATGAGTGTGGCCGCATTGATGGCGCATGTTGGGATGGCTATTAGCATCATCGGAGCGGTCGGCGTTCAGCAGTACGAAAGTGAAGCCTTGGTGCGTATGGGGCCGGGCTTAGGGCGTCAGGTTGACAATGTGATTTTTGTCTATACCGAAACGCGCAACGTCAACAACCATTCTTATTATGCCAAGCAAGGGGTGATCGAAGTCCTCGACGCAAAGGATGAATCACTTATCACCATTTTGCGTCCAGAAAGACAAACCTTCGTCGCCAACGGTATGCAGATGTCTGCGGCAGGGATTGATCACGGCTTTTTGCGTGACTACTACGTCTCGATGGGGAATCCTTTGTCTGACAACGAATGGCTCGTGCGCCTCTCAATTAAACCCTTGGCCGGTTGGATTTGGTCGGGCGGCCTCATCATGATTTTGAGCGCCCTTTGTATGCTGATCAGCCGTCGCCGTCTTGGTCTAAAAGGAGATGCGTTGTGAAATTTATTCGAACTTCGTTGATGCTTGTGACGACTGCTTTGTTAGCGACGTCCGTTTATGCTGGTGAACCGCTTAAAGGGGCCGCTTTACGTGACGAAGCGATCAGTATCACCAAGGTTTTGCGTTGTCCTGTATCGCCTAATCTGACGCTCTATGACTCTGAAAGTCAGATTGCAAGCGAATTGAAAGGGGTGATTTATGAAAAGCTCCGTGAAGGCCAAACGCGCGAACAGATTTTTGACTTCATGGTGGCGCGCTATGGCGAACAGATTCGCTATGAACCCGACATGAATGCGGGTACCGCGGCTTTATGGGGTGCCCCCTGGGTGGCCTTAGCCGTGGGTGGCATTTTGCTTTTATTACGTATTCGCCGTCGTAAGCCGCAGGCCTAACTGATTTTTTTGTAAGGAAGAGATTCAATGTTCAAGAAAGCCCTGATTGCCCTTAGTCTTTGTATGGGTCTTCAAAGTGCCATAGCTGCCTTGCCGCCCTTTAATCAAAAATATGAAGCCAATGGTAAGCCGATTGCCGAAAAGCCTTTAGTTGCACGTGACTTTATCGAATTCCGTACGACGCGTGGTTTCGTGACGGATGGTTTTAAGACGCTCGATGGTCAATCTATGTCTTTAGAGCAGTTTAAGGGCAAACTCGTTGTGGTGGACGTGTGGGCTTCTTGGAGTGAGTCGTGCTTACGCAATATTCCGAACCAACTTTTGCTTCAAAAGCGTTTCAATAAAGAAGGTAGCAAGGTTCAGATTATTTCGATTGCTTTAGATACCAAGCCTAAGCGCCTCAAGAAGTTTATGCAAAAGCATAATGCCACGGAACTTTTGACCTGGTATGACCCCGATAAGACCCTTTTTGCTCATTTGCCCGTTGACGTGACGCCAACCACCTTTGTGCTGGATGGTAATGGTCACTTGGTAGGTTTTGTGCGTGGTTATATCGACTGGTCGGATCCTGCGGTGCCAGCTTACTTTGAAAAGTTGGCTGATAAGTACGCTGATCGATCGAAGAAGGTGGCGAAGTAAATCATCACGGTTTTCGTTCAGTTAAATAGCATAAGCTCTGTTTCTCAACATCAATGAGCGCTCGTTGTTGATGTTAATGTGAATTTCATTCCAACGGGTACTCTTGGCGCTCAGAACTAGCACGAATGTTTAGTTCTGAACGCCAGGGAAGTTGTTCAATGATTATGCATTTTTGATGTGTCTGCGCCTCTAAACCTGAGCAGATCTTGTTTTTGGTTCCAAAAGGTACTTCTTGAAGGCGGCTAATCTCTCAAGCGCTACCAAGATAGATCGTTGGACTCTTGACACTTTTCGAAGCGCAAAAAGAGCATCATTAGCAACTAGCAGTTAAGGATATCCAAGTGGCGCTTTTGGTTGTTATGGTGATCGTGACATCCCACTTCAACAACTCTTGGCCACTTTCCGACGAGGTGATCTGTTCACAAAGTTAGACGTATACATACACGAGACTTTAACGCGTACGAAGATTCGCAATTAATCTTCGTACGCAGAGACATAATCCCATCAAGCTCAACACAGATTCTTTCGTGTTACAGTTTTCGTTGCGTCACAATTTGACGGACGTTATGCGATCATAGGCTGTGGCATAAAATTCGCTACAATCGAAAGACGTTTTTCTCTCGTTTCGGTCTAATCGTATTCGTTGAGCATTCCATGATTCATACCGTCTACAGTAATAGCTACGAAGTCCTTCGTGCCGTGTTGCTTCATAACGTTGAAGCGCTGGGTGTTGATGGCGGGATTGACGACAAAACGTCACCCGACGCGTTATTTACTAAAGCCTTTGAAAAGGTTCCAGTCATCGTACCTAATCGTGCTGTGGGGCACGATCTCACCAAGGCCATTGCGGCTCGAGATGGTGTCTGTGCCGGGATCGACTTCATGCTGTTGTCGGCATGGATGGGCTTTTTTTCTAAAGAACCCATGGCCAACATCTTAGGTAACGAAGCTGACTGGATGATTTGGCAGATTTTGCGTGAAGTAGGCCCTCAAAGCTTTCGTGCGCAAACGGGGCATGAGCCTTTAGCGCATTATCTTGAAGGTAAAACTGACGATGATATTTGGCGATTAGTGCGTCATATTACGCAGACCTTTGTGGTTTATGCGACCTATCGTTTAGATTGGGTCTTGGATTGGTTAGGGTTACATCCGACGCTTTTACCTAACGGCGACGAAGGAAAGCGAGAAAAAGAAAAACTCGAAAAGCATCCTGACTTTGTGTGGCAACGAGATTTATTACGATTGTTGGCTGAGCACCCTGCTTGGCGCGGTCGTCAGTTTTTGGAAGATTATCCAGAGATGCTACGCCGTTTGGCTGAAAGTCAAGCTCAGCCCGAGGTCTCTTTAGCCAATGGCTATACGGTGAAATTGCCTCAAGTCCTGCATGTCTTTGCACCCTTTGTGGTGCCACCCTTGATGTTGCCGATTTTGAAGGCTTTTGCACTTTCTGGTCGCGACGTATGGTTTTACTTATTAAACCCCACGAGCGAATATTGGTTTGACTTGGTGCCTCAGCGACTCTTTAATTGGGAAGCCAAAGGTGGTGAAATGAGTGATGATAGTCACCATGAGGTAGGTCATCCAATCTTGGCCAATAACGGTCTTTCGACACGTGCCAATATTGATCGTTTGTGGCGCTATACCGCAGCGCCCGACACTGGCGTACAACTCACCGAACTTGACTTGCCAAAAGGTCAAGCGCCCGTAGTGGCGCAACAACGTCATTTTTTAGCCTCCTTTGCAGGGCGCTTGCAGGATCAACGTCTGCAGCCTGATACGACGGTTGAAAACCAAAGTTACTATTTGGAGTCGCGTGATCCGCGATTATTGCGTCGTATTCAGGATTCGATTTTGAATCTCAATCCTGACCTCAAACTGACCGCTGATGGAGCACCACTTTTTGACCCAGAAGACCGCTCTTTACAATTCATGCGTGCGCCCACGGCAACGCGTGAGCTTGAGGCTTTGATCGATTGGTTGCAGGCGCGATTCCGTGAGGATCCTAGCTTAAGACCAGACGATGTCTTAATTGTGACGCCCGATTTGTCGGCGACGGCGCCTTTGATGGAAAAGGTCTTTGAAAGCCAACCAGCTGATGCGCGGATTGACTGGCGTATTTCTGGACTCTCCTATTTAGATGGTGACCAAGCTGCCCAGGCTGTGCTGGGGCTAGGCAAATTGCTCACAGGTCGTGCGACTCGCGAAGTGCTGATGGCCTGGATTTCGTTGCCGCCCGTCGCAAGCAAATTCGGTTTAACTAGCGACGATATGCCCACGATTGAAATGTGGTTACGTACGGCAGGTTATCGATACGGGCTCTCTGACGCGCATCTCAATACACTCGATCCAGTTACCTTTGCGGTTGCAAAAGACATGACGCTCGCACGTGCAATTGAACGCTTGACGCTCGGCTTTTGCTTGCCAAACGACGTATCGACCCCCTTATTTGATACGCTCCCAGTCGTAGGGACAGAAGAACGAGGGTGGACCTCTGTGGGCGACCGCCCTGTCTTATTGGATGCCCTGGCACGTCTGTCGACCTATTTAGAAGCTTTTCGAACGCGTATTGTCGAGTCAGCTACCGCGAGTGAGTGGATGGCTTGGCTCATGGATGCGATGACGTTACTCTTTAAAGAAGAGGGGAATGGTTTTAATCGTGTGCGCCAGGCCGCAGTGGCTGTGCGTGAAGACATTGAACGCGTAAGCTTTGGGGAGACATCCATGGCGGTGCCTTTTGACCTCTTTATGTCGTCCGTAGAGTCGCAATTAGAGATGGCCCCGGGCGGCGGTTTGCCTAGCAACCGAGTGACCCTCACAGGCATGTCACAGTTGCGTCCATTGCCTTATCGCATCATTGCCATCGTGGGGCTCAACGACGATTGTTCGTTCCCGGGTACCATGCGTCGACATGAATTTGACTTGATGGCGGTCGCGCCCCGTCGAGGCGATCGCGATAGTCGAGTGGATAATCGCAATGTCTTCTTAGACTTATTGTTAGCCGCACGCGACCGTTTCTTGATTTCGTATGTTTGCGGTACTGGCGAAGTCGCGAACGAACGTCAACCTTCTATTGTTGCCCAAGAACTACGTGATTGGTTGCTCGACTTTACCGACAATCGAGACGAGCGCCGTCAGGTGGCTGACCAACTCACGGTGACGGTGCCACTCAACGCCTTCTCGCAATCGAACTTTATGTATGGCAATCGCGATTGGCGTAGTCACGATAAGCATTTATTTGAGGCTGTCCAAAAAGCCATGGCGTCCGACTATAGTGAGGCCGATCCTGTCTTTGCGGATACGGGGCTCAAAGATCAACCGATGCAAACGGTCACATTACGTGCCTTGGTCGACTTTTGGAAAAAGCCTTCAACACGCACTTTAGGAGCGGCGGGCATTTGGTTAGAAGCGCAAGATGAATGCGCAACCGAAGGTTTGTTGCCTGAAGAAACGGGGTTAGGACGCTGGAAGCGTCGTTATGATGCCTATCAAGCTTTCTTAGCCGGGTGTACGGCCGAAGCATGGGACACCTGTGTCAAAGCGAACCCCTTGTATGGGGCACAAGGGGTGCGCGAATGGTTTGGAGAGGCGGATACGGCGTTTGGTCAGGCGCTCTACCAATACCATCAAACGTTGGCGGTTGACACACCCGTCGACGATATCGATGTAGACCTTGATTTGGGTAACGATATGCCTCACCTCTTGGCACGCCTGAAAGGGATCTATGTCAAAGACGGGTGCCGACGTTTGGTGCGTTTGAGTGCTTCCAAATCGTCGAGTCTCTCAATTCTGCGAGAACTCTTAACTTATCTTGTAGCCTGTGCCGCGGACGAAATCCATGAAGCATGGCTTGTCTGCATGTGGGATAAGAACCTTCAAAAGCTCTTGAAAAAAGAGAATGCTGATGAGCATGGTTTGGTGCTGTTGCAGCTCCCCACTTGCGACGCCACGCTTGCCAAAGACTTCTTGCGTCTCTTCATGATTCCGTATTTGGCTCGCTCGCAAAGCCCTTTGATTGGTACCGACTTTAATGGTCAGCTTTTTTCTCAGAGCGGCACGCCCGACCAACGCGCAGACCAAATCTTGTGGCGCGGTCGACATCTTGAAGAGGCGCAGTCGATCACGCATGAACGCGAAAAGGCGTTGAGCACCATGTTACCGAACTTTGTGATGGGAAATGCCCAAGGTGCGTATGACACTGTGAAACTTGACCTCGAAGTGCTATTAAGGTTTGCGATGCTTGAAGAAAATCGTTCTTTGACCTTACCTAAAGATTTTTGTCAGCCGACCAATGAGGCGCCGACGGAGGCCGATAAATGAAGCCAAGTGATTCAATGTTTGATGATGTCCCGCCGATGAGTGACGACGATGTAGGCGCCGTAGCTACCGAAGGTAATGCGAGCTTGGTCGCTTGCGACGCCATGGCTGATATACCGCCCATGGACGACGAGGCAGTGGAGTCTTCGATGGCTTCATCTATGGTGATGGACTCTGTAGAAACGCTCGTCGTCCCCGAAACACCCAAGGCACCTCCAGAGCCCGAAACGACCAAAGCCATTGATCCCGTTGATGGGGCTAAGGTGAGCGCTGGCGTGACGCCCGCCTTTGACGTGGTGACGGCGTCGCTTACAACACCCACGCTTTTAGAAGCGTCCGCGGGGACTGGTAAAACCTTTTCGATCAAGCACCTCGTCTTACGTTTGATTGTTGAAGAAAAGATGCCGATCGAAAAGCTCCTCGTTGTGACCTTTACGCGTGCAGCAACGGCTGAACTCAAAACCCGTATTCGTGACCATTTGAGTGAAATGCTAGGCTTTTTGACGGGTCACTTGGGTGCCTCTGATGTGGACAGCATGATCGTGACGCAGGCAGCACGTTGGACTGACGAAGGACGTGATCAGACGGAGGCCATCAAGCGCCTTCGTGCGGCGATGGCAAGTTTTGATGACGCCTCAATTTCGACGATTCATGGCTTTTGCCAAAGAACGTTGACGAACCATGTTTTTACGTCTTCAGGGTACTTTGATCGTGAGTATTCAGACGATGATTTGCCCTTACGTCAGCAAGTGGTTGAAGACTTTTTGCGTCGTGCATTAGCCAATGCCCCGACCGACGAGGTTCGTCGTGAGATCATGACGGGGGTTGATTGGGAAAAGAAATTAGAGACCTTGACGGCGATTCCGGTTGCGCTCGCACCACGCACGATTGATATCGGAGAATCAGACCCTTGCGTGCTCCCTGTTTTAGAGGCTTTCGTTCAAGAAGCGCCTCAGGCGTTACGTGACCTTAAGCGCTCAACCCGTACGGGGACCTTTGACGATTTACTTTCAGACCTCTGGTGGGCTCTTCAAAACGATACAGATGGCAAGTTTGCACAAAGCATTCGTGAGGCCTATCGTGGTGTTTTGATTGACGAATTTCAAGATACGGACCCTGTGCAATTTGAGATCTTTAATCAGCTCTTTTTGCAGGTTCCAGAAAATGAAGAGGCATCAAGCGCATCACGCGCGCTCTTTTTTGTGGGTGACCCTAAGCAAGCCATTTATAGCTTTAGATCGGCAGACTTGGATACCTATATGCGTGCCAAGGCGCTCATTCGTCATCACGCGAGACTTGAGAAAAACTTCCGCTCATGCCCCAAACTCATGAATGCGGTCAACGCGTTTTTTAAGCATCCCACCGAAAGTGCGTTTTTGCGTCATGACTTGGGCTATGAACCCGTCAAGACCAATTCGAAGGTGTATGGCCTTTTTGAACTGATTGGCGGCGTTTGGCAAGAGGCGCCAGCATTAGAGTGGTGGACGTCTTACTACGGCGTCGATGATATTGGCGTCGTGACGGCTGAAACGATTGCGGACGATATTGCACACTTGATTGCCCAAGGTCGTTATAAACAAATGGGGATTGCAGCGGGTCCTCATGACGAGGTGATTGGTTCGGTTGAGGTCGATGAGGTTACGGTGCCTTTACGTGCCGTGATGCCTGGCGACATTGCGATCTTGATTCAACAGCGAGAACACGTTACCGCCATCCGTAAGGCGCTAGCTCAACGACAAGTGCGCGTCGCCATGCGTAGTCAAGGGGATGTTTTTCAAACCGAAGAGGCTGACGAAATCGTTCGACTTCTTCATGCCTTTGAGTCACCGAGTAACGAAAAGGTGATGGCTGCGGCACGTACCACGCGCTTTTTGGGTGACAAGCTCTCAGACATCTTGACCGATGATGAAGCACGTCGCACGACGTTACGTCTTGTTTTTGAAAAAGGGGTTGAACGGTGGCATCGTGCTGGTGTGGCAGCGGCCTTTGCTTATCTCTTTGAAACACAAAACGTGGCCGAACGCTTGTTGCCGATTGAAGAGGGTGAATCGCGTTTGGTGAACTACGCCCATATTTTGGAACTTTTGCATGAGGCAGGCCGTCAGTACACGACGCCTTCGAGCTTATTGGCCTGGTTTGAGCAGGTTCGTGCGTCGTCAACGAGTACACCTGAAGAACGTCGCCTACGCTTAGCGTCTGACGCCAACCTCGTTACGGTTGAAACGATTCATGCTAGTAAAGGTCTTCAGTACCCGATTGTGTATTTGCCTCATGCCGAAAAGTTGAATCTAGGCGGAAAGGATAAAGACTTACTTTATAAAGAGAGTACGCCCCAAGGCATGACGATTCTCTTGGGGCACAAAAAGCTGAGTGAAACCTCAGCGCATATAGCGAAGCGCCTCGAGGAAAAGGTGCGTTTGGCTTACGTTGGGATGACGCGTGCGGTCTCGCATTTGGTAGTGGTGGCGCCCCAAAAAGCCAACAAAGGAACGCTTGCCGTCGAGGGTGCAGATTTAGTCAAGTGGGGGCTGAGTGAAGCGCCTCGCGTGTGGGCAAAAACATGGCTCGAGAATGCGTTCTTTATGGCTTTAAACGGGTCAGTAAAGATCGACCAAAAAGCGGTCATTGAACGCTTGCAGACATTGGCCGCAGAAGAGCCTGGCTTTGTGATTTTGGACATCAACGAAAAACTCTCGCGCCGTACGAGCCTTTCGGCGAATCCCGTCACGCACATGCTGACGGACTTTGATTATGACGAGCCCAAACCCATTCAGCCCTCATGGCGTATCAGTAGCTTTTCGTCTATCAATCGCACGGTTACCGATGACGATATGGCGATCGGTTGGTATGGCTCCAAAAAGAAGCCTGCCAAACTCACGGGTATCATGGCTTTTCCGCGTGGTACTAAGGCCGGTGACTGTCTACACAATATGCTAGAAGTCGCCGACTTTACTGAAATCGCCCCCGATACGCCTGAAGCCAATGACGTTCGTCGACGGATTGCCCAGCGCATGATTGAGGCCTTCTTGTCGTTTGATGACGATACGGCACGTGAAGAAGCAGTTTCGGCCGCAGCGCAAATGCTCTACGACGTCGTGAATGCCGAAATCTTGCCAGGCATTTATTTGCGTGACGTTTCGATGTCGGCACGAAGTTCAGAAATGCCTTTCTTATTACATTTGCGTGAAGGCCTCACGACCGAAGCACTCAAAGCCATGTTGGCCGAATTTGGTCCTGACTATGCAGTAGACGGCATGGCTGATAACGAGCTCGCGGGTTATTTAACCGGGTTTATTGACTTGGCGTTTGGGGCTAAAGGTAAATTCTGGATTTTGGACTGGAAGAGTAATGCGATTACGCGTTCTGTGATGGCGCCCGAAGACTTTACGCAACCCGTGATGGCAGACGAAATGACGGTGCACCACTATCGCTTGCAGTACCTCATTTATTTAGTGGCACTCAGGCGCTTTTTGAAGGTGCGTTTAGGGGATGCATTTAGTCCGGCATTGATTGGTGGAGCGTGCTACGTTTTCTTGCGCGGCGTCTCTGCGACGGCCATCCGTGAAGGTAATCATATTCAAGGCGTGGTCTATGATCCGGTGCCCGCTGAATGGATTGAACGTTTAGATAAGCTCTTTCTATAAAGGATGACTGTGATGTTGGGTAGTGGAGCTGTTGGTCCCTTACATGCTTTAGGTGAAGCGCTTTTGCGTTTAGGCGATCGTGCGCGCATTGAGGGAGGACAAAAGGCTTTTGATGACGAAATGCATCAGTTTATGGCTGCCATGATGGCCGCCTTTGCAACAGCGGACGCGCGCGGCAGCGTTTGTGTGAGTTTGGATGAAGTTGCCAAAAAGTGGGGCTACGATCGTGAGGCGGATGTCAGCCTGGTCGATAGGCTCATTCGCGATAAGCTTACCGATTTGGCCGAGTGGCAGCTTTTGGCGATGTCACCCGTGGGTGAGGTGTCCGCTCAGACTCAGCCTTTAACGCTTGACGAAGGGCCGGGCGGTCTCGCGTCGCGTCTATATTTCACGCGATTTTTTGCTGAAGAAGCGCGTCTTGCTAAAGCCCTTTGGACGCTCGCAAGTCACAAAGGGAGCGCTTTAACGCCTGAGATGGCTGCGCAAGTTGAAAAGCTCACCACGGCTTTTCAATCGGATCCTTTGCAAACCAAAGCCGTGCGCCTGGCGCTCGAAAACCATTTTTCGGTGATTTCAGGGGGGCCTGGCACGGGCAAAACCACGACCGTGGTCTTGATTCTTGAGTGTTTGTTAGAAGCCAATCCCGATCTGATGATCTATTTGGCAGCCCCAACAGGCAAGGCCACTGGACGAATGCGTGAGTCGATTGAACTCATGACCCGAGGGACGATCGGGCACTTTTTCCCGCGTATGAAAGCATTGGTCGACGACGACCAGACCGCGACTGAAAAGCGTCACGTGCGCGAGCACACGATTCATAAGTGGCTCGTCACCAAGACGGCCTCAGGCGATAAGCCTTCTGCTGACAATCCTTTGCCAGCGGACGTCCTTATCATTGACGAAGCTTCGATGGTTGACATTCATTTGGCGGCTCGCCTATTTGAAGCAGTGTCGTCACGCACGCGTGTCATTATTTTGGGTGATAAGCATCAGTTGGCAGCTGTGGGGCCTGGGGCTGTTTTTGCGGCGATTTCGTCATCGGCAGGTGCTTTAGGTGCTCATACCGTTGAACTCAAAAAGAGTCGACGCTTTGCTGAAGGCTCTGTGATTGCGCGTTTGGCTTCGGCCATTAACCATGAAGGCGGTCTCACCAAGGCACAGGCGCGTGCTGAAGTCCATGCGCTGTTTGAAGACCCGACGACGCGCGAAGGCGATTGGCAGATTGACTGGGATTCGACGCCGCCTGTGGGCGACAAAGATTGGGGGGTATCCGAAAAAGCCAGAGTCTGGTTAGAAGGGCACCTAAGCCGCTATGTTGATCGTTTGATTGACTATCTGGCTTTGGTGGAGCGCACAGATAAAACCGAAACGATGCTCACTGAAGGTCGTTTGGCGCTATGGGCTGCGTTTGAAGTTTTTCGTCCGCTTTGCGCACAGCGTCAAGGACCACAAAGCGTTGAGGGGATCAATGCCTTTGCTGACCAATATCTTCGTACGCGCCTTTTGATGGCAGGTTTTAAGCATTGGCTTAATGATTCGACGCGCTATCCAGGGCTAGCAGTCATTATTCGTCAGAATGACGATATGCTTGGGGTCTTTAATGGGGACGTGGCGTTGATTTTGCCTAATGAGAACGGCGAATTGCGTGCGTACTTTGATGGCACGAAGAACCTTCCGCCCACACTCTTGCCGCGCCACGATGTGGCCTATGCCATGACGATTCATCAGTCTCAAGGGTCTGAGTTTGAACACGTCGCGGTCTTTTTGCCGGACAACGCTGAATCAGGCCTAGCAACGCGCGAGCTCCTTTATACAGGCGTTACACGAACCAAAAAGTCGGTCGCGATTTTTGGTACCGAAGAGGTTCTTGATGCAGCCACTGAACGCCGCACAGAGCGCGTGAGTGGGCTTGCCGATCGATTGGCTACGCTGGCTCAAAACTGAGGACGCATACGTTAAGAGATTTCGGTTGTTTGTTAATCTCAAGGTCACGAAAAAGCGCGTGGTTTTGGACATTCACGTGACAATTGAGAGCAAGTAACAATAGGTCAGTATGGCGAACAAAAAGAAAATCATGGGCTTGATCCTTGGCATCGTGGCGTTGAGCGCCGCGGGCTATGGGGTTAAGTCGTGGCAAGAAGCCCGAGAAGTGAAGCCGAGTATCGCTTGGGGAAGCGTGGATGCGCGTGAAGTGTCTTTGGCTTTTGAGGGCGCAGGACGCATTGCGGCTTTGACCAAGGAAGAGGGCGAAAGTGTTCAAAAAGGGGACGTCATCGGGCGCTTAGATACGGGTGCGTTAGAGATTGAACGTCAGCGTGCCGAAGCGGAGTTTGAAGCGCTTGATGCGAAGTGGCGCTTAGCTGAAGCTGGGTTTAGAGACGAAGAGGTGGCAGCGGCTAAGGCTGAACTCGAGGCCATTGAAAGCGAGTTGGTACTTGCTAAAAAGACCGAGGCTCGTCAAGAAAAGCTCTATGCGTCGCAAGCGACATCGGTTCAAAATTTAGAAGACGTGCGTTGGCGCCGTGTGGCCCTTGAAAAGCGTCGTGCGAGTGCTTTAGCGATGTATAACCTCAAGGCCGCAGGCTTACGTCCTGATGAAATTCGTCAAGCGAAAGCTGCTCGCGATGCAGGGGCCGCCGTCGTGGCATCACTCAACTATCAGATTGAAACGGCGTCAGTGCTTATGTCACCCGTTACGGGTACCATTCGCACGCGTTTAGCGGAACCCGGCGACATGACCTCTGCGCAGCGTGCGGTTTATCACGTGAGCATCATGAATCCAAAGTGGGTGCGTGCTTTTGTTTCTGAAACGCAACTCGCTTATGTCAAAGAAGGTGCCGAAGCTCTGGTCGCTACAGATACCACACCGCCCATCAAGGCGCGCGTTGGCTACATCTCGTCAGAAGCTGAATTTACGCCTAAGACCGTCGCCACGCAAGCCTTGCGCACGACTTTGGTCTATGAGGTGCGACTTAACCTTGAAGATAAAAACAATGTTTTGCGTCTGGGGCAACCTGTGACGGTTGATTTTGCTCCATGAAGGTGTCGTCATGACGTCTCGTCCTATGATTGATACTAAAAACTTGACGCGCATCTTTGATGCGGCGCCAGGCCGTCCGCCGATTCGTGCGGTCGACGGCTTAACGATATCCATCCCAGCTTCGGCGCGCTTGGTGGCTTTGGTGGGGCCTGACGGCGCTGGCAAGTCAACTCTCATGCGACTCGTGTGTGGTTTAGAGGTACCTGATCATGGATATATTGAAGTCCTTGGTTTGGCACCAGATCCTGACGATGAAAGGTTTTTAGAGACGGTCGCTTATATGCCGCAGTCTTTGGGGCTATATAAAGACCTATCGGTGATCGAAAACCTCGAACTCTTTGGGACGCTACGTGGTGCAAAGTCCATGAAAGCTGGTATGAGTTTGGCCGAGCATTATCGTCAACTACTTCAACTCACGGGGCTTGCCGGCTTTGAAGGTCGTTTGGCGGGTGATCTCTCGGGGGGTATGAAGCAAAAGCTCGCGTTGAGTATTGCACTCGTTCGTGCGCCAAGGTTTTTAATTTTGGATGAACCGACCGTGGGCGTTGATCCGCTCTCTCGTCGTGAGCTTTGGCACATCATTCAACAAATGATGGCTTCGACACAAACGACGTGCTTTTTTTCGACTGCTTATCTTGAAGAAGCTGAAAAAGCGGATTGGATCATTTGCCTCACGAATGGTCATCTATTAGCTGCAGATACGCCAACCGCCATGCTATCAAAAGCTCAAGGGAAATCGTTTCGTGTGCAGTTAGGCGACGTGGCTGACACGATCAAGCAAACCTATACGCGCCGTTTGATGCAACGTGTGGGGTTGAGCGACGAAATTTTTTGTCTTGATGTCGTGCCGCGCGATGGCGCCATTGAACTTTTGACGCAAAAGTCTCAAACTCTTGAAGCCGTCAAAGCCTGGTTGATAGCGCAGTGGGGGAAAGAGTTTGTGACTACGGTTGACGTGACCGCGCGCCCCGCTCGCATGGAAGACGCGTATGCGCTCATGACCTTTGAAGGTAAGCATCGTGTCGAACCAGGCATTACGGTCGATGGTTTGACTGGTCAAGCGGCATCAACAGAGCCCAATGGTATGTCACCAGAGAGCGCATCTATCGTGATTGAAACCACTGATGTCTCGCGTCACTTTGGTGACTTTGTCGCGGTGACTGCGTCATCTTTTACGGTGCGCCGTGGTGAGATCTTTGGGCTGTTGGGTCCAAATGGCGCAGGTAAAACCACGACCTTTCGTATGCTCTGTGGCCTCTTGCCACCGTCCTCAGGGCGCGTCATGCTCGAAGGCCGTGATTTACGTAAGGCTTTAGCCAAGGCACGCGCTGAGATTGGGTATGTCGCTCAGAAGTTTTCGCTTTATGCAAATCTCACGGTTGAAGAAAACCTGCGTTACTTTGCACGAAGCTACGGGTTTTATGGCGCAACGCTCACAAAACAAGTCGAAGACGCGCTCGTTGCCTATAAATTGGCACGCTACCGAAAGATGCCAGCGAATGACTTACCGTTAGGCGCAAAGCGTGACTTGGCGATCGCGTGTGCGCTACTACATCAACCGGCGATTCTCTTTTTGGATGAAGCGACGTCAGGTGCTGATCTCGCCTCACGCCGACACTTTTGGCGTGGTTTAACTAAACTCGCTGCGCAAGGCACAACGATCGTCGTGACAACCCATTTTATGGAAGAAGCCGAGTATTGTGATCGCTTCTTGATTCAAGAAGCTGGCCGCATTTTGGCGATCGGGACACCTAACGAAATTCGATCAGCGGCGCGTCAAGTGTCTGACGGTCATCCCGTCCGGTCAATTGAAGAGGCTTTTGTTGCGCTGGTTGAAGAAGATCGTCGAGCGCGCCAAAGCGTGATAACGTCCGAAGGAGTGACTCATGACTAAGCGTGATGGATTACGGTTTTCAGCCGCCCGGTGTCGAGCGCTTCTATTGAAAGAATGTCGACAGATCCTGCGTGATCCGTCTTCTCTAGTGATCGGGCTCTTTTTGCCGATCTTTATGCTGTTGATTTACGGCTATGGCATTTCGCTTGATATGCGGCATATTCCTACCGCCGTGGTGCTAGAAGACCGTTCGCTCACTGCTCGCCGTATTGCGGTTGAGTTGACGGCCAATCAACATTTCAGAACCGAAGTTTTTCATTCGTCTCAAGCGGCCGAAAGTGCTTTTGAAAATCGAGACGTCGAACTCGTCCTCACGATCCCTAGAGGCTTTACGGCGGACTTAATGAATGGTCGACAAGCCTTGATGGGACTCACCGTCTATGGTGTGGATAGCCAGTCAGCTTTGCTTTTTAAGACCTATGCAGAAGGTGTGATTCAAACGTCGATTGCCAAGCAGCAAAAGAGCGGTTTGATAGATATTGACAAAACGACGCTCGCGCAAGCGTTGCTAGTGAAAAACCTTGTCTCTCGTAGTTGGTTTAACGAAGGTATGATTTCAACGTGGTACATCGTGCCTGGGCTCTTTGTCTTGGTGACCGGAATTGCGGGGGGGCTCATGTGTGCCATTGTGGTAGCGCGTGAATGGGAGCAGGGCACGATGGCGGCCTTATTTGCGACGCCGGCTTCTGTGCTTGAAATCTTCTTGAGTAAGTGGCTCCCGTATTGGATGGTGACCTTTTTAGGGAGTTTATTGTGTTTGATCGTGGCACAAACGTTATTTGAAGTGCCGCTTCGAGGAGGCCTTTTTGCGCTATTAGTGATGCTTTGCTTGCTTGCGGGATGGTCGTCTGTCTTAGGGCTCTTTTTGTCTGCGAAAACGAAGAGCCAATTTTTGGCCACTGAAGCAACGGTTGTCTTGGCCTTTTTGCCTAGCCTTATGCTCTCGGGTTTTTTGTTTGATTTGCGTAGTGTCCCTGAGTGGATTGAAGTGGTTGGGCGACTTTTGCCGCCTACCTATGCGATGGAAGCCTTGAAGCAAATCTTCTTAGCGGGTGAGGGTTCTTTAGTTTGGCAAAATGCGTGCATCCTTGTGGGCTGGATAACGCTTGTGGCATTGGCGACGATACGGATGTTACAAAAGCGTTCGTTTCCAAGGCGCCCAAAGTCAGCCGCTCTGACAAAGGAGGTGTCATGACCTTTTGGCAACGTTGCCTCATGTCGCTCAATCGCATTTATGCGATTGTGCTCAAAGAACTGGCCGTCATTTTAGGCGACAAAGGCTCTCGCATCGTTTTGATCGTCCCCGTTTTTGCGCAAGCCATTCTCTTTGGTTATGGTGCGACCTTCAATCTTGAGCGTGTCCCTTGGACGCTTCTTGATGAGTCGCATTCGTCCGTATCCGCCGAAGTCATTCGTCGCATTGAAGGGACGGGAATTTTTGAGTTGCAACGAAATGCTGTTTCTTTGACGGACTTTGAGCGGTCAATCGATAAAGCTGAATCGCTAGTTGGTGTCTACTTTCCGAACGACTTTGCGCGTTCAGGCGAAATGATGGTGGTGACCGATGCACGAAATTCGACCACAGCTGGGATTGCGTTAGGATATCTATACAGCATTGTCAAAAAAGTGAATGACGCGCATGGCGTAGGTGAGGGTGGTTTGCAACTTCGAGAGCGCTACTGTTGGAATGAAAACGGCATTACGCGGTATACCATCGTTCCGCCACTCATTTTGGTGCTTGCTACGATTCAAGTGCTATTGCTCGCTGGGCTTTCGGTTTCGCGTGAGCGAGAAGACGGCTCTTTTGACATGATGCTGATGACGCCTGCCGACAGTGTGGAAATCTTGATTGGCAAAAGCATTATCCCCACCCTGATTGCCTGTGTGCAGGCTTTTATGATTTTTGCCATTGGCTTTTGGTGGTTTGAACTGCCGTTTATTGGATCGTTTATCGAATTAGGGCTCTTTGTTTTAGGTTATAGCGTCTCTATGGTGGGCTTAGGCTTAGCTGTTTCGGCTATGGCCAAAAACATTCAACAGTCGATCGTGGCCATCATCTTTATGATGCTGCCGATGGTGATTTTGTCAGGCCTCATGACGTCCGTTCGAGCCATGCCCGAATGGATGCAAACGCTGACGATTTTGAATCCGATGCGCTATAGCATCCAGGCTTTGCGCGCCATCTATTTTGAAGGTGCTTCGCTCATTGACGTCTTGCCACTCGCTTGGCCTGTGGCGATGATGGGTGTGATCTCGATGTTCGTGGCGAGTTACTTATTTAGGCACAAGATCGTGTAAGTCGGTTGCGCTTTTTTGATCGGTCTCATGCTACTGTTTCAGTCGTTTAGGCGTACAATCTAGCCTCTTCAATCCGAAAAAAAAAACGGCTCAAAGAGAGCCTCAAATAACCTCGATTAACCTCTTTTGATGCGACTGGATTAATGATGTCGACGTCTTCACTGAAAGCGACCTTTGTGAAGTGGCTACCTGTGCTTACGCTCACGCTTTGTGCTTTTGTCTTCAATACGTCTGAATTCATTCCGATTGGTTTATTGACTGATATTGGGCGAGACTTTGGTACGACTGAAGCGCAAACTGGGTGGCTTGTGACCATCTACGCATGGGTAGTCGCGATCCTGTCGCTACCTCTCATGCTCCTTGCAGCAAAGATGGAGTGTCGGTGTCTGATGATGCTGATTTTGGCACTCTTTATCGGTAGTCACTGTTTGTCGGCGGTTTCAACAAGCTATTGGATGCTTCTGATCTCACGACTCGGTGTTGCGTGCTCGCATGCCATCTTTTGGTCTGTGGTGAGCCCTCTAGCTGTTGAAGTGGCACCTAAACACAAGCGCTCGACGGCCTTGAGTATGGTGGTTGCGGGCTCTTCGATTGCGATGATTGCTGGGCTACCGTTGGGGCGTGTGTTGGGCCTCTACCTTGGTTGGCGCGTGACCTTTTTGGCGATTGGTTTGACAGCTGCGTTGGCGCTCTTTTGTTTGTGGCGCTTCTTCCCTAGTGTTGAAAGTCAGCAGGCAGTCAAACTCCGCCAAGTGCCTAAACTGCTCACGCAGCCAGCGTTGCTTGGCATCTATATTCTGACGCCTATCATCATGACCGGTAACTTCACGGTCTATAGCTATATCGAGCCCTTCTTAGCGCAAGTGACGGGCATGGCGCCAAACCACATCACATGGGTGTTAGTCGCTTATGGTGCGGTAGGCATTGTGGGGAGCTGGTTTTTTTCGCACTTTTATGATCGCTACCCTTTGACCTTTATGAAAGCCGCGGTTGTCGGTATGGCTTTGAGCCTACTTTTGATGCGAGAGGCTGCAACCGTCGAAGTCACAGTCTTCGTGTTGTGTCTTTTCTGGGGCTTCGCGGTTACGCTCTATAACCTCACATTCCAATCAGCCATCATTGCGGCGACGCCAACAGGCACTGCCATTGCGATGTCAGTTTTTTCAGGCATCTATAACGTTGGCATTGGCTCGGGCGCTTTGGTGGGAGGCGTGGTCTGTACGCACCTAACGATTAGCGAGATTGGCTATGTGGGCGGTGGTATTGCGCTCTTGGCAACGGCCTTCTGCCTATGGCGAGTGGTGCCGGTTTTTAAGCGTATTTTGATGTTAAAGGTTTGATTTGATGTGATACGTAATGATGTAGTTAACTAAATGTCAATCTATATAAATGATGCATGACAAACTAAACAAATCGTAACTTAGTTCTTGTGTAGGGTGCGAACGCCTCCATATACGAAGTAGATCGGGCACCTACTTGTGATGCTCGACGTCTTATGCCGTCATGGTCGACGGCAAGAAACTCTTGGAGGAAAACCATGCTATTACCTAGCGTATTTGGTGAAAACATGCTCGACGACACGTTCCCGTTTGACGCCTTTCGCACTACAAATCGTGACAAGCTCTTTGGCAATCGCGCCAATCGACTCATGAAAACCGACGTGCGCGAAAACGACAAAACCTGGGAATTGGATATCGACCTGCCGGGCTTTAAGAAGGATCAGATTTCTGCCACGTTGAAGGACGGTTATTTGATTGTTAGCGCTGAAAAGACGGTCGAAGAATGTCAGAACAACGAAAAGAAGGGCACTTGCATCCGTCGCGAACGTTGGTCAGGCGCTATGAGTCGTGCCTTCTACGTCGGTGAGGGCGTACGCGAAGAAGACATCAAGGCGAAGTACGATTATGGTGTCTTGAGTATCTCTATTCCAAAGAAGGAAATGAAGAGCTGTGAGAAAAAGTGCATAGCCATCGAATAACGATCGGTGAGGATATTCAACGGATCGGTGAATATCTAGCATAAAAAAGGTGCTCGCTGAAGTGATCAGTCGAGCACCTTTTGTCTATGGCCACATGAAATTCGTGATCAACGGATGATCAAAAGGGGCACCGAGCTTTCAGCAGCGATTTTCATCGCGGTAGAACCCATGACGGCAGAGCGGAAGTTGCCATAGCCGTGAGAGCCCATGATCAAGAGGTCTAGCGGTGTTGTTTCGGCATAGTGTGCAATTTCGTCACCAGGGTTACCATCAAGGCGCACTACCTTGGGATTCAGGCCAATTTTAATAAACTTTGGCAACAAGGGCGTCATCACAGAATCTAGCACCTGTTCACGCATTTCAAGCATGTCTCGTGCGGTATTGCCGCTCGACATCATGCTAGCAACTGAAGAGAGCCCAATTGAATGGGTGATTTGACCAGCGTTCAAAAGCTCAACACGTGGCGAGTCACCAAAGAGCGCGCGGCGCGAAAGAACAAAGTCAACAGCACGTTCAGAGTAGCTAGAACCGTCCACAGCCAAACCTACACGCAGGTTAGACGTGCCTTCAGGAAGTTTATCGCGAAGCATTAAGACTGGACGGTGGGTGTTAGCAAGGACGGCATTAGAGACTGAGCCAAACAAGAAGCTGTTGACTGGGCCATGGCCGCGAATACCCATGATGATGAGATCGGCATCGAGGCGATTAGCTTCAGCCACGATGTCTTCAGCGGGCATGCCGACGCTATAACGCATGTCGATATTAAGGGGCGAATCACCTAAAAGTGCACGAACAGATGAAAAGACGGACTGTGCTTCTTCTTTATAAAAATCCTCGACAACCATCGGTTGAACGCCAGCAAGGACACGCTGAGGTACAGGGATTTGTGCCATAAAAATGGTGATGTGAGGATTTTCGCCCAAAAGATCGGTGCGAGTCGTTAGAAATTCCACGGCACGAAGGCTGTGTTCAGTGCCATCAATCGGTACAAGAATGTTCATATTTTGCCTCCATGCACGATTGCACTGTTTGTCTCACATGCTTAAAAAGGTTATTCAGCGCATCGTGCCATTACTTACTATCATGCCTTGTTTTGAGCGTTTTGTGGTTAAAAATTTGAGGATCTAGGCAGTTAATTTAACAAGTTCTGCGGAATTCCCCATCCAATGCGAAGCGTTGAGTGGGGATGGGTAAGCCTAACCGCTGTCTAGCGTTTAAGATAGGGACTAGTGCAAACATAGGTGACTGCCCACTACGGATCCGTACGGTGGGTGGTGAGGGAGGACGGCGTGAACCCACGCCTCCTACCCGATACGGAACTTCACGGACGATGTAATTTTGGGTTTTTTCTATCGTTGAGGTGATGAAAAGAGAGTGTTATATTAAAGTGGCTCTGTGTAAATCGCTCAAAGTTCTTGCGACGGGAGCCAAGTTTTGTGACAATACATTTGAGCGATTTCTCCCTCCTATGGTGACCTGATGGAACAGCTTTCCTTTGTTGATGTTGAGTTTTAGCATAAGCGCAAGACGCGTAAAACTCGCCTTGAGCGTTTGACAGAGCGCATGGAAAAGCTGATTCTCTGGGAAGAATTGTTGGAACTGATTCGTCCTCATTATTTTGTTTCCGGTCATCGTG